>JAHDGV010000151.1:1328-12032 GCA_020631655.1 Chloroflexota bacterium
ATGGACTATAAACTTAAGCTTGTTAGCTTTAAATTGTGACCTTACGTTCAGCGTTCGGTCATAACGCTAAACCATTTGGGAGTTCCCTACGACATTGAATACATCGATCTGTCTAACAAACCAGATTGGTTTTTAGAAATTTCACCGCTTGGTAAAGTGCCAGTAGTGCAGGTGAACGGTGGGATTTCGATCTTTGAATCGGCCGTGATCAACGAATTTGTGTCTGAGATCAATCCACCCGTCATGCACCCAACTGATCTGGTTGAAAAAGCGCGCAATCGGGCTTGGATCGAATATGGCTCAGGCATGTTGGGCACCAACTTCCGTCTGCGCAATTCAAAAACAGCAGAAGAATTTGCCGAGAACAAAAGCAAACTTGTTGAACAGCTAAAGAAGGTTGAAGAGCAAATCGAAGACGGCCCATTCTTCAATGGTGAAGAGTTCAGTCTGATTGATAGCTCGTACACGCCGTTGTTTATGCAATTGGATTTGATGAGCCAAATTCATGAGTTTGACATTTACGCTGAGACGCCAAAAATAGCACGCTGGGCTGAAATGATGCTCTCGTTACCGGCCGTCAAAAACTCGGTAGTGGAAGATTTCCCCGATCTGTTTAGAGCCAGCATAGCCAAACGAGATGGGTATTTGGCTCAGTTTTTGAATTAAGCGACTAAACATCTAGCAACCAACCTCGGTAGTCTAAAAACTATCGAGGTTTTTTTTGTGCTCAACTTGCCACTTGCTTGACTCCAACTTCTCACCCTTCCCTCATCACATTCGTGTCAACAACCTGCTATAATCTGGTCCGCATTTATGGCTGAAGAAGAAGAAACCACTGGTACGCCAGAGGACGAGTCGTCTAATCCCGACGAAACAAACCCAACCGCAGAAGAATCTAAAGTGATCGTGCATGAGGTCCGTTGTCCTTCGTGCGATTTTCGGCTGAGTGAAAAAGTTGACCGCTGTTTGATGTGCGGTGAAGCACTTGATCCAAGTATCTTCTTGACCGAAGAAGAGCGGCGTGAAGCTGAAAAACTAGCGGAAGAAGAAAAAGCTTTGGCAACGGCCGAGCTCGAGAGTGCAGAGACGGCATCAAAGCCGAAGAAACAACGATCAATACCCAAGATGGCAAAAATGCCGGGGCTAAATTGGCGACCAACTCCGCTGTTTGGCATTAGCCTAGTCTTTTTCTTGTTCACGGCCGTGATCGGTACATTTGGTTTCTATAATCCAAACGCCATTCCAATCAGCCTGTTGCCATCATTAACCCCAACCCAAGCACCGCTGGTTGTACCGCCGACCCAAACGCCAACTCTAATTCCTTCGGCCACGCCGCTGGTTACAGACACACCCAGCCCAACGGTTGAACCAACCGTCACCCCGACCCCTTTGCCCACCAACACGCCTGAGCCGTTACGCACATACCGGGTTTTGTCGGGTCAAACTTTAGTGGGTATCGCTTCTTTGTTTGGCTACACGCTCGAGTCATTTTTTGAAGCCAACAACTTCACAGATCAGTCAATCATCATCGAAGGGCAAGAAATCTTAGTTCCTTGGCCCAGTGCGACTCCCCCACTCCAGCCAATTTTCTATGACATCGGCGGACAGACGCTAATTATTGACCCATCAAACTGCCCACCGTTTTATGAAATTCAGGAAGGGGACAGCTTGTTTAGCCTTGCGTCGCGCAACGACATTCCGCTAGATGCGCTGTTGGAAATGAACTATCTAACGGTTGATTCGATTGTTCAGCCGGGAGATCCACTCTGTATCCCGCAAATTCTAGAAGGTGCCGTTTTCATTCCTACCCCCGGCCCGTCTCCAACTCCGGCCCCTACTGAACCGCCAACGGGACCAAATCCTCTGTATCCACCAAATTTACAGGCGCACGCGGCTGGTGAAACGGTATTTTTACAGTGGCTGTCTGTGCGCCAGTTGGGTGAGAACGAACAGTACATGGTCGAGGTGATTGACTTAACCGATGTTGATTCACATCCGAGACGGTTGTTTACACGCTCGGCCGGTGTGTCGTTACCCGCTGGATGGGAGCCGGTTGACGGTGAGCATGATTTTGTGTGGCGTGTGAGCCTCGTGTCCATTGACGGCCGACGGGATAACGGCGGTTACATCTATACGATAATCGGTGCTGAATCGGTTGCTCGCCAGTTTAGCTGGGGCAATTAGCCAAACCCAATTCCTGTAGGATGAATCCTACTGCTAAAAACAAGCCTGTTATTCGAGATTCATAAATTAACGCTGGTATAGATCTGGCCCTGAGCCCTCACCCCCCTGCTTCGCAGGGACCCTCTCCCAGTCTTGGGAGAGGGGATCACCGTCCTTCTCCCTTGGGGAGAAGGTGCCCCAGAGGGGCGGATGAGGGGTTTGAGGTGGCCGTTACTGATCCGAGCATTAAATTATGAACTTTCAAAAACAGGCTAAAAGCCTACCCACAACCACTTATCCATCTATACATACCGCTTGAGCCTTTTCTATTTAATAGAAGCTAAAAACGTTCTATTCTCCAGCCATCACACGTTCGGCCGTGCTTGGCCGTTCAAACCTTTGGAGAACTGGAATGAATTCAAATCGAAGAGCATTTTTTCAACAGCTAGCACGGCCGCTTCAACAGCCAGTTGAAAACCGGCTGACCAACATCGATCCGGTACAGCATTTGCTCAAACGAGCCACATGGGGAGTTACGCCTGACATGCTGAGCCATGCTCGGGCTATTGGGGCGGAGGCTTGGTTGGAGGAACAGCTTAATCCTGATGCACTGGCTGATCCCATCTACGACGAAAAAATAAAACTGGTCCCGATGTGGAGCATGACGCGCGAAGAGCTCTATGCCAGCTACTTCGACAAAGATTATGAAATTCCATATGGCATAACCCGAGGCGTGTTCCTAAAAGCCGTTTACAGCGAAAAGCAGTTGCTCGGCCGGATGACCGATTTTTGGCGGGACCATTTTAATGTCTCGGATGGGATCGATTACCCCGCTGAGTTAATGACGTTTGAAAAACAAGTCTTGCAAAAACATGCCTTTGGCAAGTTCCGCGATTTGTTAATCGCTACGGCCCGCCACCCTGCCATGCTGATGTATTTGGATAATTTTGTCAGTAGCAAAGAGGCTCCCAACGAAAACTATGCACGGGAATTACTTGAGCTACACACCTTAGGCGTAGACGGACCATATTCTGAGGAAGACATCCGTGAAATTGCCCGAGCATTTACCGGCTGGACCACCCACATGTCCACCAAAGACGGCTTCTTCTTTGATGAGCAGATGCACGACTTCGGCCGTAAATCGATTCTGGGCAAAAGCTTCCCGGCTGAACGGGGGATCGAAGACGGTTTGCACGTACTTAGCCTGTTAGCTCGCCATCCCTCAACAGCACGCTTTTTGAGCACCAAGCTTTGCCGCCGCTTCGTGGCAGACAATCCGCCCCAGTCGCTGGTTGAAAGCACCACACAGGTCTGGATCAACAGTGATGGAGACATTAAATCGGTGCTACGCCACATCTTTTTCTCTGCGGAATTTCAGCAGTCGGCCGGTCAAAAATACATGCGGCCGTTTGAATTTATTGTGGCCATGTTTAAGGCGACCCAAGATGAGGTAACTGAGCAGTGGGCTTTGGATGAGATTTTGCAACAGCACGGCCAGTATCCACACGGATGGTCCCCACCAAACGGCTACCCAGACGTAGCTGGGGCTTGGATCAACACCGGCGGCCTGCTAAATCGCTGGAACACGGCGATGACCTTGACCCATATCGCACATGAAAAACCGGATGAAGGTTGGGGGTTGGTCAGCCGCATCCATGAACAAATTGACAACCCACAAACGGCCGGTGAATTGGTAGATCAGATCGCTACTCGACTTTGGGGGGCACCGCTTTCCGGTCCAGCTCGAAACGAGTTTGATGCGTATGCGTCTGACGGGCTGGGGGCAGATACCCCGATGACAAAACAATTATTGTCTCGCAAGATGGCAAGCACATTTGGACTGATGATGGCATCACCCACTTTTCAATGGCGGTAAATGGCTATCGGCTATTGGCTAATGGCCAACAGCTAAAGGCTAAGAGCTAAATAACATGACAACTTTAAACAGACGCGAATTTATTCAATCGGCCGGCGCAACCGGCGTACTTGGTGCCAGCAGTTCACTATTACCCAGCTGGATGCCACGCATGGCATTTAGGGATCAAACCCAAGTATCAGGCAACCACGACACGCTGGTCTGCATCTTTTTGCGGGGCGGCATGGATGGCTTGAGCGCCGTCGTGCCGTACACCGAAGGAAAATATTACTACGACAATCGGCCGACGACGGCGGTTGCAGAGCCGGGTAGCGGCGTGGGAAGCGCCATCGACATTGATGGGCAGTTTGGGTTCCATCCCGAATTGGCCGCGCTCAAAGACATCTATGACGAAGGTGACTTGGCCGTGGTCCATGCGACCGGATTAACCAACGGAACCCGCTCCCATTTTGATGCGATGCAGTACATGGAATACGGTAGCCCGACCGACAAAACGATTGGGACCGGCTGGATCGGCCGCCATTTGCAAAGCACGGCCGACCGGAACGATTCACCCTTTCGGGCGATCGGTTTGGGGCTGATGGCTCCCGCCTCGATGCGAGGGCCGGTTTCCCCTCTGGCAATTCGGTCAATTGCCGACTTCCACTTCAAGGGGCGACAAGATGAGCTACGCCGTTTACATCGTTCGCTCCAACGGTTGTACACCACCGATGCCCCGTCTGACCCGTTGGGGAGTCAGGCCAAACTTGTATTTGACACGCTGGAAACGGTTAAACAACTTAATCCTGAAAGTTACACCGGTGCCAACGGCGCAGAATATTATGAAGATGAGTTCCACATGGGGTTAAAACAGATCGCTCAGATCGCGAAGGCTGATGTTGGGCTAGAAGTTGCCTGTTTGGATTTAGGTGGCTGGGACACACACGAGGCACAGGGAACCACAGACGGCGAGTTCAACGCTCTGATGGGGATTTTGGGGCGTGGCTTGCAGGCGTTTTACACCGATATGCAGGACCAAATGGATAACGTGACTGTGGTGGTTATGAGCGAGTTCGGCCGCACCTTGGTCGAAAACGGCAGTGGTGGCACCGATCACGGCCACGGTAATGTGATGTTCTTGATGGGTGGCGGCGTGCGTGGCGGGCAGGTGTTTGCCAAATGGCCCGGCCTCGCTCCTGCTGGATTAGACGAGGAGGGGGACTTGGCGATCACAATCGATTATCGAGATGTGTTGGCTGAAGTTCTCACCGGCCGGATGGACAGCCATTCGCTTGATACGATTTTCCCCGGCCATGTGGCTACTGAATTGGGATTAGTCAATAAGATTTAACGGCGCGAATTAAGCGACAGGGAAAGCAAAAATATTATGTACAAAAAACAGTTAACACTCACAGCTCTTCTTTATCTCTCATTCTTAATCTTTTTCACCGCATGCAGTGTGGTTGAAGGGGATTTGGTCCAAACGGCCGACGATTCTGGCGCCATCGCTAAGGTCAGCGTGGCTGAAGCCGCCCCAGCAGATGACAAAGATAATCCTGAACCCGAGCCAGAACCGGCTGGGGAAATGAGTGGCTCAAACAACATGAGCGACTCAAATTCTATGAGCGGCTCAAATAATATGAGCGGGAACAGCATGGCAGCGTCAGGGAATAACATGATGGGGGCAACGGCCCAAGAGATCCCTGAAATCACAGAATTTCCAGACGCTGATATTGACTCGATGCAGGAGCGCGATTCGCTGGCAATACTAGTCACCGATGGGCCGATTGCCCGTTTGTTGGCCCAAACTCCAGATTGGCACGTTGAAATGTGGGAAAACGAAGAGTGGCAGACAATGGAAATCGATCTGTTTGATGCGGATTGGAACTGGATTGCGTGGGGGGCCGTTAGCTTGGAAGACAACGGCCGGCCGGTTGAAATCGTTGACACCGCCGCACCTAATCCCTTAACAGAAGAGGAATACGCGGCCGGAATAAAAATGGCCGAGGGGTTGGCACAATCAGATCCGGCCGTGATTAAAGCGCTAGGCGATCCAGCAGAATGGGAGCTTTACACTTGGTACGACGAGTGGGATGGCTCTTGGCAGGTTGGCTTTTACAAAGGTCTAGAGGAATTTGGGGTTCGGGTTGAAGAATATGATAACGAGTGGATGGTTGGCGATATCACTAACTTGGCCTTGTTAGAAGAAGAACAGCAGATTTCTGACAACCAAAGCCGGGCTATTGATCTTGCATGGCAAGCGGATGGGATCGACGATGCACTTTTTAGCGAAGATGTCGAATGGTCAACCATTGTGACCCATCTCGGCGGCACTGAGTACGGGGTGAGCTTTGTTACCACAGATCAGGAACTGTTTTTTGCGCTGGTAGACATCGAGGCGGAGCAGGTTCTGGAATAAGACGAAATTAAGTAATTGCCTAAAGCATGCCGACCGGCCGTGGTTCATTTTGAGCCACGGCCGGTTTTGTGTTTACCATTAGATAGGCTTGACACATTTCTAAACAGACGGATAGTAGCTGTCCAAGCTCATGTCAAACAAAAAATTGCTTCTTATCTTTGCAGGTCTTTTCTTTTCTATCCCAATCCTCTTTTTGCTCCTGTTGTTGGTTTGGTTTGAAACTAATTTCACCCAGCTTGAAGAATTTGAGGATACTCAGGTTGTAACTCAGGATTGGGAGATTGGAGAAGCCCTAAACACCTGCAAATTCGATTTTGCCCAAGAAAAAATTTTAGAGACGCGAGCCCACCCCAATGAGATTTGGGAGCGAACCCCCAAAGCGCGCCAAAAAGGGTACAACGCTCACTTGATCACAGAACCCAATGGAGCGACAGACAAAGTCTATGCAGGGTTTATCGTGAGTACAGAACGAGTATTTATCAATTACAAAGAACACGATCCTAAATACGATGTCTATGTCAAAAACAGCGTAAGTTTTATCATTCCGCGTGATTTTTGTGATCGGTTCCGATAACAAAAACAAGTCCCCCAATCCCCATTATTAAAGCCTATTGATCAAATCCCATCTCAGCCGGTATCGTTTTGCCATGTTGTTCGTTATCCCCTATAGCAGTAAAACTTGCATCGATGAGGGCATGAATAAATGCATTTGAAAGAGGCGGAACTAATCACTCAGGCACAATCAGGAGACCCGGCCGCGTTTGAACAGCTTTACGAACTGTTTCACGAGCCGATATTCTCCTACATCTTCTACAGAGTGGGACATCAGCAGTTGGCTGAAGATTTAACAGGGGACACTTTTGTACGGATGGTTACCAAAATTCATCTCTATAAACCAGGCGGAAAGCCTTTTTTGGCATGGCTATACACCGTAGCTGGCAATCTTGTTAGGGATCATATTCGCCGTGAAAAACGGTTGTCTTGGGTCCCTATTGATGAACGAGATATTTTGTGTCAAGACAGTTTAATTACCATGATTGGGAAAAAATTAAAACAAGAGCAGCTGATCTCAGCGCTCCAAAAACTGACAGATGATCAGAGACAAGTAATCGTTTTGAGATTTATTGAGGGATACACCTCAATGGAAGTTGCTAACAAGCTTGGAAAAACGGTTACCGGGATCAAGGCGCTTCAAAGACGAGCCATTAACTCTTTGCGCAACCAGCTTGAAAAAGAAGGAGCATTTGCATGAATCTAAACAATCAACAGTTTGATCGAGTTTTAGATAGCTGTTTAACCATGCTCCAGCAGGGAGCAACGGTTGAAGACTGTCTGAAAAAATATCCAAATTGGGAGCAAGATTTACGGCCGATTTTAGAACTGTCATCACAAGTGATCGACATGCCAAAACCACGCGCAACCTCGGCCGCGGTAAATTCTAATCGTGCAAAAATGATGTCTGCTTTAGCTGAGCAGGCATCAGCAAAACCAAATTTTGAGCGGCCGGTATCTTTTAGAAATTTTCTTCGTTATGCGAGTCAAATGAATCCATTTACTAGCAAAAAGGAGAATGTTTCTACCATGAACTATTTGAGACTTACGACCGTCATGGCAACCCTGATCATTGGGTTTGTAGTTGGCAACAGTGTTGTAAAAAGCAGTATCCCGGGCGATGCTTTTTATGAGGTTAAACTGCTAACCGAGGAAACCCGCGAGTTAATTGCAAGCGGCGATCGGATCGACGAAATCAAACAACGTCATACCCAAAATCGATTAGATGAGCTAACCGCCATGCAGGCCCAAAACAGAAGCGGCTCAATCACCATCGAGGGTCCTATTACCGTAGTTGATGAGGACACATTGCTCATAAACGGACTGGAGATCGACCCGGCCGACTATTCGGTTGAGCCTTCGACCATTCAGCAGGCCGCTTCTCTCGATATCACGTTTGAGGCGGGTCAAATTTTGACCACTGAATTTAATGAACCGCTTGGGCCGATTTTGATTGAAAACGGCCGTCAAGAATCTCAGTCAGATAATTTTGGTTCTGCCGAAGTTGCAGATAATGGCCAAGATCAGGATGTGTCTGAACCAGACCCCGAGGCCTCTCCAACAATCAATGAATTGAATTTGGATCCAAACAGCCCAGATTCCATACCTCTAAACCTTACCGTCTCAGCTTCTGGTTTAAGTTCAAACGAAGATGTGTATATCAGCTTTAGAGACATCGAATCAAATCACGTTTTTGTTAATCTTGAACTGCTTTCAGATGGTCAAAACGGCCGGGGAGAAGTGACAGTTTATCTTTTGAATGGTGAGTGGAACTTCAATGCCAATTTGAATTCGAGTGAAGGTCAATTCTTCACCAAAGGAGGCGTACTCACTATCGATGGAGAGACGGCATTTGATTTGATCCTCGATGATGAGACGCAACTTACAGAAATTTCAGCAGATGAAATTGTCGCTTCTGATTTTAATGAATATTTGGCCCCACAGGGTGCGCCGGTTATCGCTGGGCAACCTACCGAAGTAAGGTTATCCAACGGGACAACGGCGTTTATTCCGGCCGACTCAGTCGAATCTGATGTTAGCCCCGACAACTTAGGTCTTGAAACGGGCAACTTCTTCCCATTAAACGGGGAATTACAACCGATCGGGATCAACTATCTGTTCACTGCGTTTGCGGACAGTGACAATCTAGAACCGATATTTGAACTGACCTTCGACATACCTGTGACAATCATCGTTCCTTATCCACCCGGGATTGAACAAGTTATGGATCCGGCCGACCTAGAAGTTCTGGTTCAAACCATCCCAGAAGCTTTAGATTCAGTTTCGCCACAAGCTGTTGAGAATGTTCAAGTTAACTCAGACGATAAAACTTTAATCTTCACGACCAAACAATTGGGGTACTTTGGGATCGCGGCTCCGGCCGAGTTGCTTGCGGGTATGCAGATTGATTTGAGCTACGACTCGACAATCGACGCTGGCTTCCAAGATGAACCGATCAAATTTGATTCCCCAACCCAGTTAACCGGCTCAACCGGGCTGGGAGGATTTATCTACGATCCAGATAACTTTTCAGTCATGAAAGATATTGGGATGAATTGGGTAACCCATCAGGTCATTTGGACCGGTGGCAATGATCTAGGCAACGTAGAGGATCTGATCCAAGCAGGCCACAGCAACGGCATGAATGTGTTGCTCAAAGTCGGTGGCTCTCCGTACCCAACTTCAATTGACTTCGCCAGCTACGTTCAATTTTTGAACGATATAGCGTCTCTGCCTGACCCACCCGACGCAATTTCAGTTTGGAATGAAATGAACATCGATTTTAGCTGGCCAACCGGGCAAATCAGTCCTCAAACTTACGTTGATAGTATGCTTGCTCCAGCTTATAGTGCGATCAAGCAGGCAAATCCAACTATCGCTGTGATTAGTGGTGCCCCGGCCCCAACTGGTTTCTTTGGCGGCCAATGTACAAATACAGGCTGTGACGATGATGCGTATTTGCGTGGAATGGCGGAAGCTGGTGCGGCTCAGTACATCGACTGTGTCGGTGTCCATTACAATGCGGGGGCAACGTCACCATCTGCCACCACTGGCCATCCGGCCGATGGGGCCACAGGCCACTACAGCTGGTATTTTGGCCCAATGGTGGATACCTATAGCTCAGCGTTCAACGATGAGGTCCCGATTTGCTTTACTGAGATTGGTTACCTGACGAGTGAAGGGTTCAACGCGATTTCCCCAAGATTCAGTTGGTCGAATGAGACCTCTCTTGAAGAGCAAGCAGCATGGCTTGCAGAAGCATACTCTATTTCTAAAGATGATCCTCGTATCCAGTTGCTTAATGTGTTCAATGTTGATTCAACGTTCTATGACACAGATGGGGATCCTCAAGCTGGATTTGCCCTGATCCGGCTGGATGGCAGTTGCCCGGCATGCGAAACGCTCAAAGCGGTTTCGGAGCAGTAAGCCAACGCAACTGTTAGCAACTTAGACCCGTTACACACAGGGCGGTCGGGATTTTTTCTCGGCCGTCCTTTTTTTCGTTTAGAACAAAGATTAAAGTAACCAAAGGCAAACTTATCAAAACAAAATTCCCGATTAGAATTAAACCCATCATCTCCAAAACTTGTTGGAGCGTACAGACTTAAACTTTGGGAAACTTATATGAAAAAACAAGCCCACTTTTCAGTTTTTACCATTGCCCTATTCGTTTTTATATTCAGCTACAGCTTGCCTCAAACTCCATCCGCCACAG
>JAHDGV010000779.1 GCA_020631655.1 Chloroflexota bacterium
TTACGCGTTGGTAGATTCGTATTTTTTGAGCTTGCGCGCGGGCAATTTCAAAGCGTCACGACGGAATGGTTCAGCCAATACAGCCTCGCCACCTTCGATGACAGCGTCGATCACAACCGGCCGGTTAGCCGCTATTGCCTCAGCAATCGCATCGCCAACTTGGTCTTGATGGGTAATTTTGATACCCACTGCGCCCATGTTTTTAGCCAACTCTGCATAGTCTGGGTTGGTGCGCAAGTTAGATCCGATATAGCGGTCGCCGTAGAAGTCGATTTGATTCTTCTTCTCTGCGCCCCATTCTTTGTTGTTTGCAACGATGGTGATAACCGGAATATCTTCACGAACAAGCGTCATGATCTCGGCTAAACCACCGATACCGTATGCACCGTCACCGGTGAAGGCGAACGATGGTGCATCTGGGCGACCCAATTTTGCACCCATAGCCGCACCCACAGAGAAGCCACAGTTACCCCAGCTCAAGGCTGAGATGTGCTGACGAGCTCCTTCGAAGTGGAAGTAGTCGTTTGACATAGAGCAGGTGTTGCCGATGTCGGTTGAAACCATAGCATTTTTAGGAACAGCTTTTGAAAGTTCAGAAAGCAGACGGCGTGGATGCATGGCTTCGGTGACTTGGTCGATGCCCCAGTTGTGTTTTTCTTCGTTCCAACGGGCATTCTCAGCATCGATTGCGTCCATTTTGTCTTCGTCTGGTTGGCGTCCTGGATCGGCCGCCATTACCATGCCGGTGAACTCACGGGTGAACTCTTTTACGTCAGCCAAGCAAGCAACGTCGACTTTCATGGTTAGACCAAGAACTTTGTGGTTCATATCAACTTGGACAATCTTGGCATCTTTTGGCCAATATTCCATGTCGTATTGTGGCAAGGTGCCGAATGGTCCAAGACGGGTGCCAAGGGCCAACACAACATCCGCTTCTTTGATCGTACGCATCGCTGCTTTTGAACCGCAGTAGCCGATTGGGCCAACGGCCAATGGATGATCGTTCGGGAAGCTGTCGTTGTGGAGATAGGTGTTTACAACAGGAACGGTCAAGTATTCGGCCAATGCTTTGACTTCTGCTTGAGCATCTGCTTGAGAGACACCGCCACCGGCCAAAATAACCGGATTTTTAGCGTTCATCACAAGTTGAAGCGCTTCTTCTAGGTTGGCACGTGGTCCAGCGCCACGGGTGATGTCGAGGCTTGGATAGATTTCGTATTCAGCTTCGCCGTAGAATTTGTTACGCGGGATGTTGAGCTGGGTTGGACCATTTTCAACTTTGGCACGATAGAAACATTGACGGGCCAATTCAGCCATACGCTCGTGATCGCTTACACGCACTTGGTAAACGGTTTGTTTTTCGAACATCGGCATCTGGTCTAGCTCTTGGAAGCCACCGTTGCCAAGACCCATTGAGCCGGTTTCTGGGGTGATACAAACAACGGGTGAGTGTGCCCAGTATGCGGCCGTGATTGCGCTTACAAAGTTAGCGATTCCGGGGCCATTTTGCGCGATACAAACCTGAGGTTTGCCGGTCACACGAGCCAATGCATCGGCCGCATGTGCCGCCGCTTGTTCATGTGCTACAGAAATGAAGCGAATTCCCGCACTTGGGAAAAGGTCGAGTGCGTCCATGAACGCTGACCCAACGATACCGAATACATATTCCACACCTTCGGCCGCTAGAGTTTCAACTAGTGCCTCACTGGGTGTCATCAATTGTTTTGCCATTTTTCTCTCCTTGAGTTCAGAAGGGCGATACTGTTGTGTTTTCTTTAAAGTACAGATGAAGAAATGGTGCACGGCCAAATTCTCCACCCAAAAGTTTTATTAGATTTGCAACATATTAACGCAAATTGGTACGTTCGCAAGAGCCAATTACATAGATATTGTAGGTACCAA
>JAHDGV010000152.1 GCA_020631655.1 Chloroflexota bacterium
AAGCTGAAGCTGATCGGATTGTTGGTGCGGTTGAGAACGGTCTGAAGAAGATTATCTAACAGCTTGCCCTGAGCTTGTCGAAGGGTTGGCTTAAGGGGTGGTATCTAAAAAGGTACCGCCCCTTTTTTATTTCAATACCTCAGTTTTGGGTGAGGGAAAAGCTCTCAGACTCCCTGTCACAAAACCGATCGGACCCGTATCTGATCGCGAAAAATCGATTGGTGACTGGGAGTTTTCGGCGGAACTCCCAGTCATAGGCCCTGTTTTGGCTTGCATCAAGTAAGTTGGTGCGGGCCACATGGCTGGGAGTTTGCAACTATTTTGAAACCTCGAATTCAGGTTACAATGGTTAACATGATCCGATCACTATTGAATCTGCTCTTAACCACAAATCATCAAACGGCCGATTGGCCAGATGGAGAAGTCATACACGGAACGATTGAGCCACACTGGGAGCAAGGGATGGAGGGGCGCTTTGATTATGTGTTCGTTCCAGACAAAGGGAGACAAGAAATTAATGGCGGCCGGGGGTACTTCCTCACCTCTGGTGATTACTTGCGCATTTATGGGCAAGATGGATCTGTACTATGGGAAGGCCAGTTGCACTTTGTCCCATCTAGAATCAACGCACTTATTTTTCAAGATCGACACAATCTAAAAAGCCAAGTTTGGTCAACGGCCAAGCAAGATGGGGTGCCTTACGGCGATTGGGTTGGCTGGTTTTGGTCACAACCGCGCTTAAGGGCTGAATTTCTGCGTAAGCCAGCCTAATCCTAGAAATCATATTAGATTTGCCGCGAACATTTTTTTTCTAATCTACCTTTTTCACAGGTGGCATAAAATGGCGACATGCTGCTGGAAATGCCAACAGAAAACGTCGATGAATTACTTTCGCGCCATCCCTTTCATGGCAAGTTAGTCGCACCACAACGCAAACGAGTCTTGCGTGAATTGGGGGGCGTTTGGGAACTCTACAAACTGTGGCAAAGGCGAGCCATCTTACCCGATTTAAAAAGCGCCCAACCAGAAACCGTTCTAGTTATCCCCGGCCTATTTTGCTTTGACTTCTTAACGTTTATGACCCGTTGGCAACTGTTTCGTGCTGGACACGAAGTGTATGGTTGGCAGATGGGGATCAACTGGGGCAATACGGATAAATCGGTCCCGAAACTTGTACACACCATTAAACAGCTGGTCGAAAAACACGGCCGGCCGCTGGTGCTGATGGGCTGGAGCTTGGGCGGCGTTATGGCGCGCGAAATTACCCGTCAGCACCCCGATCTGGTTAAAATGGTGATGACTTTTGGCGCTCCGGTTATTGGGGGGCCAAAATACACCGTCACCGATTGGTGGTATAACCTGCAAAACATTGACATCAGCCAGATGGAACAAGAGCTCATGAGCCAATATGCAGTTCCAATTGAGCGCCCCATCGTGGCCTATTATTCTAAAAACGACAGTGTGATCGATTGGCGGGCTTGTATCGATCCATATTCACCAAGCGTTGAGCATATCGAGGTTGATTCAACCCATTTTGGAATGGGTTTTTCGGCCGAAATTATTCAGCACATGCTCAAAACACTGCAGATTCCCGCATCGGTTTCATCTCCGGTTCCGATACCCAACGGCTAATATTTATCTCATCCACCACCATACTTTTAGAGGAAAAATCGTGTCATTTCACCATCCATTTTCTGTTGCCTATTTACAACCATCCAACGAAAAATCTGAGTCCACTCAACCACTTCTATCGTACTTAACGCAAACGCCAGCCAAGATTCAATCAACCCTTAACGATGCCCAAGTTGCGATCTTGCACGGCCAAGCAGACGATGATCTTTGGAGCCAGATCGAGAGCTATGTGTCTTCCGGCAAAACCCTGATTTACATCCATGATCCAGAAGGGGACGCTGATCTACCCGCTTTTTGTGGGGTCAAGCTGGATCAGCCACAGCTTGAATGTGAAGTGCGGGTGTTGCCCACTATAGCAACCAATCCGTTAGTCAAACGGATGGCGGATGCGTTTTATATGACCGGCCGATTTCAACCGATCCTACCGCAAAATGACGACGTTGAAACGGTGTTTTATGCGGACTGGCGCTACACCCATCAGGCGATGATGACCCGTACTTCAGTAGGCAACGGGCAGGTTTATGTCACCACGCTACACGATTGGGAGAACTTGGCCTTTCAGCGGATCATCTATCGGGTGGCACAGTCGGCCGCAGTGCCAACGCGCGACAAACCGTTAGGGGTTGGGTTGCTGGGCTACGCTCCATCTGTGGGGCAATTGCACGGGACGGGATCGGCCGTTACGGACGGCCTGCGCTTGGCAATGGCGTGTGATTTAAGCGATGAGCGCTTGGCGGCCGCCAAAGAGCACTTCCCCGATATTGTGCTCACCAAAGATTCAAACGATCTGATCAACAGCCCCGATGTAGACATCGTGATTATCGCCACCGCCCCCAACAGCCACGCCCGGCTGGCGATGCAGATGCTGGAAGCGGGCAAGCATGTGATCTGTGAAAAACCATTGGCCCTAACAAAGGAAGAGGCGGATGGGATGAAGCAACTGGCGGCCGAAAAAGGGTTGCACGTTAGTTGCCATCAAAATCGCCGCTGGGACAGCGACTTTTTGGCGATCCAAAATGCGGTTGATGCGGGCTGGCTGGGAGATGTTTTTTATCTTGAGACATTTATCGGCGGCTACGGCCATCCGTGTGGCTACTGGCATTCTGAAGAAAGTGTGTCTGGGGGAACGACGTTTGATTGGGGGGCACATTACCTTGATTGGATGTTGGCCCTCATCCCTGAAGAGATTGTGGGGGTGATGGGAACGCGCCAGAACCGGGCGTGGCACGATATTACGAATGCAGATCATGAGCGGATTTTTCTGCGCTACGCCAACGGTGCAGAAGCGGAATTCACCCATTCTGATCTGACTTTTATCCCCAAGCCAAAGTGGTTTATGGCGGGCGATAAAGGGACGATTATCGGCCGTTGGAAAGAAGTGAAAGCTTATGAAATTGACCCAGTTGTGTATTATCATGAGCATGACATTCCCCCATCAGAATTAGGGGCGGATCTGGAGTTAAAACGAAAAACTCCGGCCGGGATTTTTACCCAGCAGTTGCCACAGGTTGGGCATCGGCCGTTTCCGTTCCACAGCAACTTGGCTGACCATTTGCTGTTGGGTGAACCGATTACGGTGCCGGTTAGCCATTCGGCCCGCGTGGTGGAAATTTTGGAAGCGGCCAAACGGTCGGCCGAAAATGGTGGGGCGTTACAAACGGTTAAAATTTAACCCTGAACGGAATGCTCATGCCATGAGACGCGCCAACGGCACGTCTCTACAGAGGTGGTTCGATTTCCGATTCGTAGAGACGCCCCGCTGGGGCGTCTAAAACCAAATTTGTCAGTGGGTTGAGGTAAATCATGGAACAAAAAATCAATTGGGGCATTTTGGGCAATGCGAGAATCGGCCGCGTGTGCGTCGTACCCGCGATTGCAAAATCGCGCAACGGCCGTGTCCAAGCGGTTGGAAGCCGCTCACTAGACAAAGCCAAAGAGCTAACCGACAAGCACGGTGGTGTGCCTGTTGCAGGCTACGATGCGGTGTTGCAAGACCCGGCCGTTGATGCGGTTTACATCCCGCTACCCAACCATCTGCACAAAGAATGGGCGATAAAAGCGCTAAATGCCGGAAAACATGTGCTGGTTGAAAAACCATTTGCCATGAATGCGGCCGAAGCGGCCGAGATGGTTGCCTGTGCCCGCCAAAACGGAAAATATCTGATGGAAGCTCAGATGTGGCGCTTCCACCCACGAAGCATCAAAATCAAAGAAATGGTGCAGTCGGGCGAGTTGGGCAAAATCGGAGCAATTAAAACGGCTTTTACTTTCCCAGTTGAACGTGACGCTGACAACGAACGGCTTTTTTCCCCCGAGATGGGGGGAGGATCGTTGTGGGACGTTGGCTGTTATGGGGTGTCTGTAGCCCGCTGGATGTTGAACGACGAACCGGAAAGCGTCTCGGCCGTGGGTGTGATGGGTGAAAGCGGGGTCGATGTAAACTTTATCGGCACGCTTAAATTTGCCAGCGGCACGCTCGCCGTTGTGGAGTCCGGCTTTATGTCCCATTTGCAACAGACCTACTCAATTGCGGGGACCAAAGGGTCGGTTGAACTCCCCCACGATGCGTTTGTCCCGTGGGAAACGGACGCTCATTTTACGTGGCGCAAAAACAATGAAGAGACGGGGGAGACGATCACAGTGGCCGGTGCAGACGAATATCAGCTGATGGTTGAATATTTTGCAGATGTCCTGAATCAGAAAGTGGCAAATCCCGTAGATCCGGCCGACAGCATCGCCCAAATGAAGGTTTTGGACGCGTTAAAGGCCGCTTTACACAAATCAGGGTAAACTCCTGCAATCATTTAGCAACTTAACTTTAGCGTTTAAACCCTATGACCAATAACGTAATCAGCCAGCTTAAAGAGCGAGCCAAACGTGCCAACAAAACAATCGTTTTACCAGAAGGATATGATCCGCGCGTGGTGCGTGCGGCCGAAATTTTGGCAGACGAAGGGACGGTCCGGCCAATCTTGCTCAACGGCGCAAGCGATCACCCCAACGTGCAAACCATCCAAACAGAAACGGCTGAGCAACGGCAGAAAATGGCCGACCTGTTTTTTGAGCTCCGCCAGCACAAAGGGGTCACGGCCGAGCAGGCTTACGAAGCAACGGCCGCCCCACTGACTTTTGGGGCTTTGATGGTGCGGGCTGGGCTGGCAGACGGATGTGTAGCCGGGGCCGTACACGCCACTCGAGACGTGTTGCGGGCGGCATTACAGTTGATTGGTCTTGAAGAAGGGAACAACTTGGCCAGCAGTGTCTTTTTAATGATTTTGCAGGATGGAACCGCGCTTACCTACGGAGACTGCGGCATGGTGCCTGACCCTGACGCAAATCAGTTGGCCAACATTGCGGTCAAGTCGGCCGCCACCCACACCCAGCTCACAGGCGAAGCACCTAAGGTTGCGATGCTGTCGTTCAGCACCAAAGGGAGCGCAGACTCAGATTCTGTGGCTAAAGTGCGCGAGGCAACCGCCATCGCCCAAAATATGGCCCCTGAGCTAATGCTAGACGGCGAGTTGCAGTTTGATGCGGCGTTTGTGCCAAGTGTGGGTGAACGCAAAGCGGCCGGATCGGCCGTGGCTGGGCAGGCTAACACCTTTATTTTCCCCAATTTAGATGCGGGGAACATCGCCTATAAAATTACCGAACGGATTGGTGGCGCACAAGCGATAGGCCCTCTGCTACAGGGATTTGCAAAGCCGATCCACGACTTATCGCGCGGGTCAAAAGCGGAAGATATTGCGATGGCAGCCGTGATTGCGGCCGTACAGGCTTAAGCTGGCACTCGAGCCAAAAATTCGGCCGTTGCTTCTCTACCCGACTCAACAAGATCAGATTTATCTAACTGAGAAATCCTAAAATCGGTAGCACTAATCCCTAAATCATCGACAAACACCGTTCGGCTTTGATCATCGGGATGCATGTGCGTGGCGTTGGCGCTGTTGTAGTAAAAATCAAACAGGGCGGAGACGGAGCTTTTTAGAGAGTAAATGCGGGAGCTAGGAAACACAAAGCTGGGATGGTTCACTTGGGTGCGCGGTTCTAGAAAGAAACCCAAGGTCTTCGGATTTCGGATTGCTTCTCCGTCGGCCGACTGCTCATCAAACAGGTCAATCGGATAGTTCCAGCCAAGCCCCCCATCCACATAATAATTATTGCTAACGACATACGGCTCAAACACCAGCGGGATACTCATTGAGCAACGAACCGCTTTCCAAATCGGCAAATAGGGGGTCCGTTTGCTGTCAAAAATATCCGCCTGCTGGGTAGTAATGTTAGACGCCACCACTGAAAGCCGTTTGAACTTTGTTGGGTTTTGATCTGCCAGTTGGTCGAGCTCTAAAAATGTGAGGTCGGGGTTTTGGGTGTATTTTTCAACAAATCCTTTCATTGCCTCAACAAACCCATCACCAGAATGAATGCCGTAGCGGAAAAACACCCGAAAGATGTCTCCTACAATCCAGCCTGGGTCTGCAACAAATTTGTTGTAGTCGGTTCTCAAAATGTCGTCGGTCACTCCTTGGCTACCGGCCCCCAATGCCAGCAGTGCGGCCGTAATCGAACCGGCCGATGTACCCGCAACCCGCTTTACATTTTGGAGCAAACCTTGCTCGGCCAAGACTTGAACACACCCTGCGTATGCGGCACCCTTCACTCCCCCGCCTTCAAAGACGAGGTTCTCATAGCTTTTCATTATTGTCATTGTGCTTCTCTCGCTCAGTTGTCATGAGCTCTACTTTTCTGCCCATCACATTTTAAATGGAGAGTGCCACTGAATGCACTATGACAAAAGCGGGATTAAACGGGCTAATAGACTTCGGAAGTTTAAATTTATCGGGTAAAAGCTAGGTTGATCGGCTAAAAACTTCCGAAGTCTTTGTCGGGGAAACACAAAAAGTGAGGCAATTCGTTCAAATTGCCCAGCTTGCAGGGTAGGGCTAAACTTCTGATTTTAAAATCCCATCACCCGGAGAAAGCAGATGTATAGCTACAAACGTATAAATGTTCTTGATAGTGAAATGGCCTATATCGATGAAGGGTCAGGCGATCCGATTGTCTTTTTGCACGGCAATCCCACCTCATCTTATCTGTGGCGCAACATTATGCCCCACTGCGAAGGGCAAGGGCGCTTGCTGGCTCCTGACTTGATCGGAATGGGTCAGTCGGGCAAAAACCCGGCCGGGAGCTACCGATTTGTAGACCACTACAAATATTTATCCGCTTGGATGGATGCGATGAACTTGGGTGGAAATATCGTCTTGGTGATTCACGATTGGGGATCGGGATTGGGATTCCATTGGGCCAATGAACATCGTGACCGCATTCAAGGGATCGTCTTTATGGAAGCGATTGTCCGGCCGGTTAAAATGGAAGAATGGCCGGAAGCTGCGCGCGGCATTTTTCAGGGGATGCGGTCTGAGAAAGGGGAAGATTTGGTGCTCAACCGAAATTTCTTTGTTGAGCGAATTTTGCCATCTAGCATTTTGCGCAAGCTGACCGATGAGGAGATGGACGTTTATCGCAAGCCGTTCACCGAGGAAGGTGAGGTCCGCCGGCCGACGTTAACTTGGCCGCGTGAAATTCCGTTTGATGGAGAACCGGCCGATGTGCATGGGTTTGTCTCTGATTACTATGCTTGGCTCCAATCGGCTGACAGCCCGCCGAAGCTGTACATCAATGCGGACCCCGGCATCATCAACACGGGTCAAATCCGTAAAGACATTCAGGCGTTACCCAATCAGGATGAGATTACGGTCAAAGGGCTTCACTTTATCCAAGAGGACTCGCCCGATGAAATTGGGGAAGCTACGTCGAAGTTTGTGCAAAAATTGAGGGGATAGCGGTTAAAAACAAAAAAGATCGGCCGAAAAATTTCGGCCGATCTTTTGTTTAAAATCTAAACTTTTACAGTCTAATCGTGCATTATTATTGACCTACCTCTTGAATTCAAGACCCAAAGATCTCTATCAGAGGCATAATAAAAAGGACGATCACAATGACTATTGCGCATCCCATTTCTTACGGTGTACCACTCTACCCCATTCCAAAAAACTTCAACCTTGAGTTGATTTCGGAGCGCTTGCCAAGTTTGTGACCCAACTACCCCATCAACTTGTAGCCCATGTCTCGCTTGAAAGCTTCTGACGGCTTGATAAGTTTTGTTCCCAAAATCTCCATCAACTTCACTTACGTGAGCATTACGCCCAAAATGTCCTTGGCACCAAAGAATCATTTGAATTGCTTCAACATAAACTGTATCTGAGGTACGGTGGCTTTTCCAGCAGAGATTCGACCAATTTGATCGGTGCGTTGCTATTGCCTCACATCTACGTTGATTGGCCAAGTTAACGGCCGATTCCGGGCTCATTGCACTGACTTCTGACTGAATATCTAGCCCACTAACCGTCGATCCCAAATCATCAGACGCTTGTGCCTGCCCAACTTGAATTGAAAATAACAGCCCTATTAATACAACTGCAAATAGCAGTTTGCCTTCCAAAAATCTGGTTCGCTTTTTAATTGGATGATTGTTGTTCATGATTTTCTCCTTTGGTTGATCTCGAACAATTTCTTGCTGGCACAATCATTTGCGCCTTGATCAAAAGGTAAAAAAATCACCCGTCAAAAAAAAGGATTTGAGCGTCAAACAGTTTGCCAAACGAGCAAAGTTCCTCTGCAAACGCGTCAAATTTCTCTCTAAACAAGCAATCCAGCCTTTTCAAGCGAACATAAGGCATAAAAAAAGCCGCTCCGTTGAAATTAACGGAGCGGCTTTTTGATTTTTATGGTTTAGGCTAAAACCCTATTGTTCTAGTAGCCATTCAACGGCATCATCGAATTCTGAAAAGATTCGGCTACGGCCGCTATTGCGCCGCATCTGAATCAGTGTATTAACCAAAATCGACACGCGGCGGCTGTTGACAAGGGCTGCACTAAAAAACAGATCTGTGTTGGGATGGGTCTCTAAGCGATTTGCCACCTCAAACCCCCGGCGTGAAATTGTATCCATGCCGCGCATATCATAAATCGACATCGTTTTACCCGTAGCTTTGTCCAGTCGCCCACGAATAGAGGTCTCCCACTGCTCAAGACCCTGATAGGACCAGTCTCTAAGTTTATAGACGTGGATTCCATTGTCTAGAACCGTGATTTCCAGTTCTGGGTTGTTGCTACTTAACGACGACATTTCGAATTGCATAGGCTTAGTTCAAGGAAGAGGAGTTAGTCCCCTCTCCCTTCGCACGTTTGCATTAGAGTTGATTTTGCACAGTCTGCGTGTTACGAACAAGCATAGACCTGTGTTTTAGTTTACTCATCGGTCACACACCCTTCTGAAGCCGATTTTACATTCTTGATATACTTATAAAGGGTGCCACGGGTTGCTTTATAAGGCGGCATTACCCAAGCTTCGCGCCGGGCGGCCAATTCTTCGTCAGAAAGATCAACGCTTAAAGAGTTATTGACTGCATCGATGGTGACTGTATCACCATTTTGCAAAAGTCCCAAAGGACCGCCTTCTTGGGCCTCGGGAGTAATATGACCCACGATAAATCCGTGTGATCCTCCAGAGAAACGGCCGTCGGTCAGCATAGCTACATCGCTTCCTAAGCCCGCCCCCATGATAGCGCTTGTTGGCGTCAACATCTCCGGCATACCTGGCCCGCCCTTCGGACCTTCGTACCGAATGACAACCACATCGCCTTTATTGATTTTTCCGTCTTCCAACGCCTTAATCATATCCTCTTCTGAGTCAAAACAGTTAGCGGTTCCGGTGAAAATTTCACCCTCTTTTCCCGTGATTTTGGCAACTGACCCCTCTGGAGCCAGATTTCCGAACAAAATCTGCAAATGACCGCTTGGTTTTATCGGATCATCCATTGAACGGATGATGTCTTGGCTCTCTGGCAAACCGGGTAGATCGGCCAAATTTTCCGCGATTGTTTTTCCAGTTACGGTCAAACAATCTCCATTAATTAGCCCTTGCTCGAGCAAGAATTTCATGACGGCCGGGGTGCCACCAATCTTGTGCAGATCTTCTTGAACATATTTGCCAGATGGTTTTAAGTCGGCCAAAAACGGAACCCGTTCACTAACAGATTGGAAGTCAGCGATGGTTAGATCGATCCCAATTGAACGAGCCATAGCGATCAGATGTAAAACAGCGTTGGTTGAACCGCCTAAAGCCATCACCACAACCATCGCATTTTCAAACGCATCGCGCGTCATAATGTCAGATGGCTTGATGTCGTTTTCCAACAGATATTTGATGACTTCACCAGCTTCTTTTAGCTCACTATCTTTTTCTTCGGCCGGGATAGATGCCGAGTATGGCAAACTCATCCCCAATGCTTCGATGGCGCTCGCCATCGTGTTAGCCGTGTACATACCGCCACAAGCACCCGCACCCGGGCAGGCGTTGCGCACAATCGCTTGACGCTCTTCATCGGTAATCCGGCCGGCGATGTATTCACCATAGCTTTGGAAAGCAGAAACGATGTCTAATTTTTGGCCGTTCAGCTTACCAGCCCGAATGGTGCCACCGTAAATCATGATCGACGGCCGGTCGAGGCGGGCCATAGCCATGATACAGCCGGGCATATTTTTATCACAACCAGGCAGTGTGATCAGGGCATCGTACCATTGCGCCCCCATAATCGTTTCGATCGAGTCAGCGATCAGGTCACGGGACTGGAGTGAGTAGCTCATCCCATCTGTCCCCATCGAGATCCCATCGCTCACCCCAATTGTATTGAAACGCATGCCAACCAAGCCGGATTCAGTCACACTATCTTTTACCCGCTTGGCCAGAGCCATTAAATGCATATTACAGCTGTTCCCCTCATACCATACGCTACCAATCCCCACCTGAGGCTTATTCATGTCCTCTTCGGTCATCCCTGTGGCATAAAGCATCGCCTGTGAAGCACCCTGTTTTTTCTGCTGGGTTATCACCGAGCTATATTTGTTTAATTTCGCTTTTTCAGCGGTTCCATTTTCTGACATTTTCTACTCCTTTGGCACATAAAAATTCATGTCCAAAACGTTCTTTGTGTTGTAATCACCCTTGTAAGAATGGTATCTTAGTTTACCTATAATGCACACGATTTTGCAGATTAATGAAGGGTTTCCCAAAGTTACATTTTCCCGAAATTTGAGCCAACTGTGGATGATTTAGCAGACTTTGAAGAAACAATACAAGATAATAAGAGGGAGAAATATCAAGAAGGATTACCGATTTATGAAATTCAATCGACTGCTCTACATTATTTTTATTGTCGCGTTTAGCGGTATAACGATGGTGAGCGTTCTTTATGCCCGGCCGTACGGTCGCACCGGCCGGAGCGGCAAGCAAGCAGGAACATCGTGCTCTGCCTGTCATTTTGGCCCAGACACCCCTGAATTTGCATTTACCACCCCACAGACAGACATTATGCCGGGTCAGACAATCGATATGTCATTCACCGTTCGGCGCACGTCATCTAATCTGGATGTGACCACGGCCGGATTTAATGTAGCCGCAGATGCAGGGCAAATTATCGGCCGGAATGAAACCCCCGAGGCCTGCACCGACTTAGATGAGCCTAGCCATAACAACATCACCTGTATTTCAGAATTCGATGGGCTGGATGAAATCGCACATGCCCGGCCGACAGTGCTAGAAGATGGTGAGTTTACCTACGAATTTAGCTGGACCGCCCCCATCACTCCCGGCAACTACACCTTCTACGGGGCCGGAGTAACGGCCGTTTCGGGTGCCGGCGCGTTCAACACCGACATTCATGGCGGATACATTTCAACCACCTTAACAGTGGGCAATGATTCGGCCCCACAGGCACCAACAGCTAGTTTTTCCGCATCTACCAATAATTTAAACGCATTGTTCGATGCAACCGGCTCATCAGATCCGGATGGCTCAATTGTGTTGTACAACTGGAACTTTGGAGACGGCAGTACCGGCACAGGTGCAAACGCAAGCCACAGCTATGCGGCCGATGGGTCGTACACCGTTGTGCTAACGGTTGAAGACAATGCGGGCCTTTCAAATTCAACTGAGCAAACTATCACCGTTGCCAAGTCAACCAATCCTGACGAACCGGTTGCCGCCTTCACGTTTGAACAGTCCGAAGGCTTTACCGTGCAGTTTGATGCCTCTGGCTCAGTCGATGATGACGAGATTGTCTCTTACTTTTGGATTTTTGGGGACAACTCGTTTGGATCGGGAGAAACTGTCACGCACACCTACTCGGCCGAAGGTGTTTATCAAGTGGCGCTTGAAGTCCGAGACGATGGTGGGCTGCGCAATAGCCTGACGCAGGTTGTGACGGTTGGTGATTCCCCAATTTTTGACAGG
>JAHDGV010000780.1 GCA_020631655.1 Chloroflexota bacterium
TCTACCCTTTCTCAAACCGCTCCCACGCCTTTGCAAACCCCTCCTCACGGCTAACGGCCGTAAACGGCCCAACCATCTCCCCAAACGATTCATCCTTCTCATTCACCAGCAGCTCACCCTTGCTGGTGCGGACCGGCACCACGTGCCCCCGCTGATCAAAGAGGAGCTTCCGCTCGTTTTGGATGAGGACGGGGAACTGGACCCGATATATCGTCAGCAGTTCGTCGAGCGTAAGGCCGAGCGCGAGGGCCGCCAGCACGTCGATTTCGACGAGGGCCTGGCGCCGTTCAAACGGGTTGCGCAGGGGTGTGTCGTATGCCCAGGTTGGGGTAAGATGCCCCCAGCCGGAGAGGCGGGGATCAGCAATAGACCAGCTGGATTGGGTGATGGCGGGGGTGAATTGGTCGGCCCACAGCGCGGCGTAGTGGTTGGTGAGGCAGTTGAGCCGCAGGGTGCGGGCGATGAGTGGGGGAAGATAGGGGGAGTCGATTGGGATGGGGAGGAGGTTGTTTAAATCCAAATTTAGATGCCCTTTCCCTGAACTCTTCAAGAAAAAATCATAGGGGATTGAAGAACATAGACCAGAAAAAGCTACCATTTTTTCATAGTCTTCAAAAACAACATCAAATAGTGTGTTGATGTGACCTGCACCCGGCGGAATAATCGCATTAATCAACGACCGTTCACCCGATTGACTCACCATTTCACGATTAACGTGGCGGTAAAAGTCGGTGATTTTTCGGCCCCGAAAAGTGGGGGTGCGCCGCGCATAATCTTCCGGCCCGCAGGCGGGGGTGTACACGGTGCGGGGCAAGTAGTCTTCCGCCATTGTTGTATGGTCGACCCGGCTGTAAGCCCCTTTTGAGCGACACCCCTCGTCTGGGGATTTGTTAAAAGGGGTAGCTATGTGGATATGCGGACCAGAAATCACCCAATCTTCTGTAGATTGAGGAATCGAGCAGGTCCGTTGAATCGTCCCATCCTTTTGCGCATTGGTTTCATGCCACATTTCGGTAGAAAAATAAGCATCTTCAAAATCCCCTAACTTTGTTTTTTGCGCCGCAAATTTGCTAAGTACCTGAGCGATTTGGTCGCTATGAACCAACGGCAAGCGACTATAGTCCGCTGGTGCGTCACTTTTTTCAAAGATCGTTCCCAACGTTTCAAGCGTGGGCAAATCAACTTCAACAATCCGTGATCGATGACCACGTAAGTCCCAATTTCCAGCCTCATTTTTGATCCCAGGTGCCGTCCCATGTCCGTCATGGGCATAACTTTCATCCACTGTCATCGGATGAAAAAGATTGACCATGTGATCAAATTCAACTTTATTCCGTTTCTCTGCTCGATAAACGTTGACACTATAGCGAACACGATGCCCAACTTCAGAAAACAGCATCAACTGATTTTGAAACATGTAGTGTGCTTTTAAGCGAGGATAAATCTGACTGCGGAAATATCCCCCTCTTGAGTCATCATAAATCCCTTCAGGGTGTAACAGCCCGATCACCCCATCTTTTTGCCCTACCTCCCAAGTGCGGGTAATAAAGCATTTGAACAGGTTGGTCTGCACCCCTTTCAGCATGGCATAGTTTTGGGTTGCGTTAAAGTAAGCTTGTCCTCCGTTCGCATCAGCAAATTCGTTGTAAAAGGTTTCAGCCACCCCGCTATCAGCCATCACCTGCGCCCGTTGTTTGTTAATGTCGCTGGCTGACAGCTCTCGAATCGCCAAAAGGGGTTCAAAGTCAGCCAAAACGCCCCCTTCATTCCACTCTAGCTTCACCCACGGCGGGTTCCCGACGATCAGGTCAAAGCCCCCCCGGCCGGCAAACACATCGGCAAAGGCCAGCTCCCAATGGTGGAACGGGGTACGGGTGGCAACGGTACTCGCTAGCGCGA
>JAHDGV010000781.1 GCA_020631655.1 Chloroflexota bacterium
TCACAGACAAAATTAAGCGGAACATTCCCGGCCGGATTATCGGCGTGTCGCAGGATCGTTTTGGTAAACCGGCGATGCGTTTGGCGCTACAAAGTCGCGAACAGCATATCCGCCGTGATAGCGCAACCAGTAATATTTGTACAGCTCAAGTTTTGCTTGCAATCATCGCTTCGATGTACGCAGTCTATCACGGCCCGGTCGGGCTAACCCGCATGGCCCAACGCATCCAAATGATGACAACGATGCTGGCAGATGGCTTAAAAGCGGCCGGTTACAACGTTACGGCCGGACCATTATTTGACACGCTTACCGTCTCTGGCGGGCCAAAATCGGCTCAAGAACTGTTGACGGCCGCAGAAGGTCAAGAGATTAATTTGCGCCAAGATTTAGCAGGGAAAGTTGGTCTTTCTCTGGATGAAGTAACCGGCTTGGAAGAACTGCAAGCACTTGCTAAGTTGTTTGGATGCGATTTAGCGGAAGCTAGTGATCCAGATTTTGGTGACCTGACCCGTGAATCTGAGTTTTTGACCCACCCGGTTTTCAACACCCATCATTCAGAAACAGCGATGATGCGCTACATCCGCATGTTAGAACAGCGGGATTTGTCGCTGGTTCATTCGATGATCGCTTTGGGATCATGCACTATGAAGCTGAATGCGGCGACTGAAATGATGCCGGTAACCATGTCCGGATTTGGCAACATCCATCCCTTTGCACCACAAGCTCAAACGGCCGGATATCGAGCGATGTTTGAGCGCTTGGAAGTGTGGCTGTCTGAGATCACCGGCTTTGCGGCGACATCGCTCCAGCCAAACGCTGGTTCGCAGGGTGAATACGCCGGTTTGCTGGCCATTCGTGGCTACCACCGGGCCAATGGAGACGATCAACGGAACGTTTGCCTGATCCCGTCATCGGCACACGGCACAAATCCCGCCAGCGCAGTGATGGCTGGTATGCGCGTGGTGGTAACTGCTTGTGATGATGAGGGGAATATTGATGTCGATGAGTTGCGCGAAAAAGCGGCCGAGCACGGCGAAAATCTGGCGGCGTTGATGGTCACGTATCCATCAACCCACGGGGTTTTTGAGCAATCAATTGTTGAAATTTGTGACATCATCCACGAACAGGGTGGGCAGGTTTACATGGACGGGGCAAATATGAATGCTCAGGTTGGCTTGTGCCGGCCGGGGGATTTTGGCCCAGACGTCTGTCACTTGAATTTGCACAAAACATTTTGCATTCCACACGGTGGTGGTGGCCCCGGAATGGGGCCGATCTGCGTTCAGAGCCATCTAGCACCGTTTTTGCCCGGCCATCCACTGGTTGAAATTACCGGTGAATGTGGCGGCAACGGCACCGTAGGCCCTGTTTCGGCCGCGCCTTGGGGTAGCCCCAGCATTCTGCCGATCCCATATGCGTACATCCGCATGATGGGGGCAGACGGGTTGACACAGGCGACGGAGATCGCGATTTTGAATGCCAACTACATCGCCAAGCGTCTTGAGCCGCACTTCCCAGTTTTGTACAAAGGTGGGCATGATCGTGTGGCGCACGAGTGCATCATCGACTTGCGTCATCTGAAAGAGTTGGCTTCAAACGAGGATGTGGCGAAACGGTTGATGGACTTTGGCTTCCATGCTCCTACGATGTCGTTCCCGGTTCCCGGCACACTGATGATTGAACCAACCGAGAGCGAAAACCTTACCGAGATTGATCGCTTCTGTCGGGCGATGATTCAGATTCGTGAAGAGTTTACGGCGATTGAAAATGGCTCGGCCGATCCTGAGAACAACATGCTCAAGAACGCGCCGCACACGGCCGAAGAGGTTGCCGGTGCCGAGTGGGATCATCCGTACAGCCGAGATGAGGCCGCATTCCCGGCCGATTGGGTG
>JAHDGV010000782.1 GCA_020631655.1 Chloroflexota bacterium
CCGTCTGGGCCGCTCAGATTAAACAAAAAGTATTGGTCAGGTTCTTGCGCCGTTGACGTGTATTCATGGGTGACCGTTTGTGCTCCGGTGTCTAACGTCCATGTCTCATACAGCGAGCTACCCATCCAGGTGTTTACCTGAGCTTCGTTTGATGAGGATGTGACATCGACCGAAATAAAATAATCTTGATCCAGCTCAAGGTCAACATCAAAATGACGCAGGTTCACACTGCCAACGTGGCTCCCGTTTGCCGCGATGTCGAAACAGGCGCTCTGATCTTCGAAATACATGCTGAACGTGGTTTCGGTTGCATGATTCAGAACCCATGACTCAAGCCAGCCTGCCCTGAACGATTGTGTGTCGAGCATGCTGGCTTCGTCTCCAGTGTTTTGCGCTTGGTCAGCAGCCGGTTCAAATGTCCCGGTTTTTTCAAGCGTGAAGTTGTCTATGCACAGTTCACCGGCCGGTTGCCCCCCCATCAAAAAATTAAGTGATGCGGTTGGATCAGAAATAAACTGATCAAAATCCAGAGAGATTTGTTGGCTACCCACAGTGACCGGGAAAGTTGTGTGGTAGTAGGTTCTAAACATGTCGCGATGGGACACAAAAAGATCAATGTTGCGCTCAACCGTGCTTGTCACCTCAAACGTCAGTTGATACCGGCCGTATTCTTCCAGCGGTATTCCTTCTCGCCACCAACGCATCGCCCAAGGGTAGGCCGCACCGTTGGTAATATCGCCGCACATTTTGCCATCTTTTAGGCTAATTTGTAGCTCTCCATCAAATTGACCCGTCAACCATTCTCCGTAGTCTTCTGTGAAATCGCCTAGATTGATGACTCCTGGTGAACTTTGCTCCTCGATTTCAGGTTCTGGTGCATCTTCTGATTCAACAGGTGGCGCTTCCTCTTCAGCTGAATTTTCTGTGTCTTCGGGTTTTGCTTGAACAGGATCTGTTTTTTGGGCTTCATCTATAGATCCCGCAATTTGGGTTTGTAGCGGCCCTACATCGAGCAATAGGGCGTAAATCACCCCCAAAAGCAAAATAACAACGGCAAACATGCCGACCCACATGGCAAATTGGGGCATGGTGACACCGACCGGTATATCTTCCTCTTCAGGCTCGGGTTGGAGGGGTTCATGTTCTTTTTTTACTACCTCGGCCGTACCGAAAATTATGGTGATCTCTTTATCTGTGAGTGGGGCTTGATCTGCTTGGCTTAGCCACTCATTTGCCTCGCTTATCGATTCTAGTCCGTTAAATTTTACGAGCGCATAAATGAGTGAAATAAAGCGGCTTCGCAAACGGGGTAGACGATGGCCGTTTTCGTAACGGCTCAATTCTGAGTTGTCTAAGATGATTGTTTCGATGCCGTTTTCTTTTAAGTGAGCGATGTCGACTTTAGGCAACTCATCATTTAATTTAGAGAGTGAATCTGCAAACTCTCCTTGGGAATATCCGGCGCGGAGCCGGAATTTTCTTAGAGTTTTGCCCCATTCTTGACTCATGTGTATTTCTCCATTCAGGTAGACATGTAGGCAGATTTCGCTAGCTGGTGTGCTGAAAAGATAATATCCAATCTTGTAGAGCTAAATTGGATGATTGGCCTATTAATTCCATATTTTTGTTTGCTTAGCAACAAATTTGGAGCGTTTTGCTAATTTGGCTAAAGTTTTGACAAGCTACCCATTAATGTTTGCTGGACAAGGTCCAGTGAACAAATCATTTGAGAAATAAAATAATCGCAAAAACCCCTGAACTAGCTAGGCTTGGAGAAGCGGTTGATATTGCTACAGGGCCGGTCAAGATGACCGGCCGCATTCATTTTCTGCACCTCGCTACCCTTCCGGGGCCAAAACAAAATTCCTAAAGCAAACCTCACTCCCATCGG
>JAHDGV010000153.1 GCA_020631655.1 Chloroflexota bacterium
TTGGGCATATAAGATTGTTGTTTATTATCTAACGTAAATTCTGCGGTCATTATCAATCTCCAATAACGCTTTGGTTAACGATAAAGTTAGGTGTCTGGTGAAAGAGAAAAGCTCCTCTGAAATCAAACTATTTAATTTGTCATGTATAGTTTTTCCAACAGTAGCCGTGTGATTATATGAATGCAGTAAAAACGGTCCGACTGACTTGCTCTCTTCCCTCGGCAAATCTGTAACGACTGAAAAAGATCACTCGTTTAAGGCTCAGACCATTTATAGGCGCACATTCAATATTAATTACTCCTGTTATGCTACGGTGTGTTCTTCAATGGATGAAGTATTTCTATTTTGTCAAAAGGAGTTTACTAGCGGGGGGGTGCAAATTTAACTCGTAAATCTACTCACAAAACCTAGGCTGATTTCGTGAAATGTTAGTACCAAACTACTGTTAGTGAAATAATACTACCATGGGCTTACAAGAAATCTTACGGTTAAACTAACCAGGTTATGGCTGGGTTTAAATGTGAAGTTTTGCATAAATATCGACATTTTGTGCAACTTTTTATGGTTGTACAAACAGGCTCCCCAATGGCTTGATAAAAAACAAATAGACGGCCGAGCAACCTAAGCTAATGACGATCAAAATATTGACGATCAAGTTGATTGACCAGATCTCCGAATAGATGATCAGCCATGCAATAATGGTTTCTAGCGCGATACTCAACGCAAGCGATAAAACTATTTTTTGAACAGTATCTTTTAAGTCAATTAACTGAATAATTGAGTAACCCGGGACAAATATCAGAAATAAAAGCCCAACGGGAACCCGAAGCAGTTGTGGTGCTGACAGATAATAAAGTATTCCAAATAAAATCGTCAGTGCTATCACAGATAGTGTTGAATAATGTTCTCTGTTAATTTCCATTTTGTAACTTACACAGCGATTTAACTTTCTGGTACGAGCTCATATATCACCGCTCTTTCGTTCTCAAAAACCTTATCAAATCTATCTGAAGATGCTACTGTCAACTCAAAATTATCCCATGCGCCAGCCTCATAATTAAAATAAAGCTCAGTCATAATTTCTTGGTTTCGGGAGATGATTAAATAAGTTGAACCACCATCTTGATGCTCTATCGCTTCAACAGCAGAGTCAATATCACTATTCGCAACCCATCTAGAGCGTAAAGTCAGATATTTGTAATCATTGTAGTGCCGGTATCTCCATGGAATCATGATGTTAGTAGATACAAGATTAGCAGGGGGAGATGCGATCTCATACAGGGCATCAATGGCGTCTATTTCAGCCTGTGGGAAGTATTCCATTCGCTCGTTCCCATGTCTGGCCAACATAAAGCTTGGAAGCAATAAAACTGAAATCCCGTATAAAGCGGTCAGCCCGATCCAAGTAATCCTCTTCTTGGAGAAGAATAAGCTTGCAAGGAAATATGCCATAAATGGGGATGCAAACATGAACACCCGAAGCATAATTTCACCACCATAAGACTGTAATGCGATTACGGCAAATGGTGCACCGGCCAGAATGATCAGGTGAAGACTTAGACGATCATAGAAGTAATCTTTCGCCATACCTAAGAAAGCAAAGAACCAAACTGCAACAGAGAAATAAACTCTGAACCTTACTACAATTTGATGCAGGAGACTGCCTACAATCCGGCCGCCTACGTTTGCATCAAAGTTATCATCTACAGAGCCAATTGCGGCCACAAAAGTGTCGATGTTCCCAGCAAAATATCGTTCAGCACCAAAGCTTAGCCATGCTAAGATCATGACCCCCATAATGAGCGGGAAAATGCGGGATCTAATTCGGCCAAACAAGACCAGGAAGCCTACAACAATGGTATTTGTAACCGGAGTCAGTTGATGGCTGAACACAGTAGCGGCAAACAAAACGCAGACAATCACGTACACGGCCGAAGTTTGGAATGGTGTCAAGTTTTCACTAGTTGCATTTGTGAGATCAAATCTACGCGACGAATCCATACGCTGAATACGTCGAGACATTGATTCAAATACATTTAACCACCTGTTTCGACGAATAAATCCTCGTACTTCTTTAGGTATAAAGCTTGGGCGTCTTTCTTTAAGTCCTGTCTGTAATACAGCCAAGATTGTTAAATAGATAAAGAAGTTATAACCCTGAGGAGAAAGATAGTCCTGACCGATCCAATTGATTAAGAGAAAAAGCCACAGTGAAACCCAGATACGGCGTGACCAGATGTTTGTCTCTTTATTCCCTTCTACCTCATTGAATGTATAAAAGTTGTCACGCAGGGCATTATTTCGAAACAAGAGGTAAACCGGAAATAGGTAAAGGATATTGATGAATACGGGCGACCATTTAGCATATTCAAGCGCAGACTCAAACCCCAAAGCCTCTGTAACAAACCCCATTAAGATGAAAAAGCCCGGCCAGTTGTGAAACGCATCAATACTAGGATCAAACTTCCCGTTCACAATTACATAATCGATAATACCAATTAGCTTATATTGAATAGGGAGTCGGATCGTCTCTTGGACCATGGGAGCCGTCCCAAATAAAATAAAGACTTCAGCTACCAAAAATGCCATCAAGAGCGGAATAATAGGCTTTTCCAGTGACAATATTAAAACAAAGCCAACAGCCAAAAATGAGAAGGCAAAATAGATACTCAGTGGAAGAGCGACGATCAGTCCAAGATCGTTTAACCCTTGCAGAGAAATCTGCTGCAAGGATATAGACCAAGTGAGTAGCGAAAGAAACAATAGCACTACAGAAATTGTTACCTTCGGGCGTTGTTTAATATGATTGATCAAATTCATTGTATGGCTAACAATTATACTCAGGCGCAGACATGCTTTGTCCAGCAAAACATAGGATCATAAACCATTATTTAACTGTTTAATTAAAAACTATTTAATTAAAAATGGGAGTTTTAAGTAGCAGGGAAAGCGTACGAATAAAAACAACGCCGAAAAAGAGTGGCAAAACTAAAACGAGAGTTGCATTAAGGCTCATTGAAAGCGCTTTGCGCTCAACATTATAAAAATTGCTAATCTCTTTGATCATTAAACACAGGCATACTAGAAGAAAGATTATTCTCCCCATATTCTCAAAACTTGAGAAGTTTTGAATACTAGCAATGGATTCAATTATTTCTAACATATTTTAAAAATACGAAGCAGACAAAGTTTTGTCTGCTTCGTATTTTGGATTATCTCATCGATTGTCTTGAATATATTCCTTCACAATCGGATTAATAGCTGAACCCCTCAAACTTGTGGGCATATATATTGTAACGCCCTGAGAGGTTGTTGGTAGCCAGTTTGTGGCTACATCGGTGTTTCTGGTTGATCCGCTTGCTGGCGGATTAATGACGTTTGTCACCCGAAGCTCGTCTACTGAGAAGACATTGGTATTGCTTGCCCCTGAACCGTTAACAAATTTTAGCCCAAATCCACCTGTACTCTGCAACAAAGTCTCAGAGTCAGTTACTGAATAATGCCAATTTGTCGGTTCTGAACTGCCTTCTGCCCAAAGCTTAGCTCGGAGCGTTGTCGGATTTGAATTGACAACCTGGTACCGTACATTCAAATTTGTACCTGGCTGATAAATTAGCCCCGGAACAGTTACATGCTCGCTAACAGACCAAGATCCGCCAACCGCCCTGTATTGTGTAAGTTGAATGTACCCGCTCGGCGTGATTCTTGCTCGGAATCGATACAATGTTCCTGCATCGACTTTCCGAGCAGTGATCATCAGATCCTGATTGGTAACATCTAAATTATCTGTTTTAAATGTTAGTTGTGTATCAAAATCTTGTTGCTCAATTCCATCTAGGTTTGCCTCGCGACTGCCACCGGGGCTTAAAGTAACAACCCCTTCTGAGCCATTTACACTAAAGTCATTGTTCGCGTTATTACCCCACAACATTGTGTATGTGCCACCAACATCGGCAACACCCCAAGTGTTATTCAGTGATCGGTTGAACAGATCACTGGCATAAACCACTTCAGGAAGTGGCTCAGGAGTTGGGGTTGGGGTAGGAGGTGCTGAATCGCCCCAAGTTAATGAGATTGGATTCGCAAACGCCGCATAACCAACTTGTTCGGACGTATGAGCACGTTCTGAGTCTGCGATTTGGTCTTCATCAATCGCAACTGTAATGCTTGATGACGTAACTGCATTATTGCCGTATACATATGCCCAACCACCGTTACCACCATCCATTGCGGCTTGCGCAACCAAGACAAAGCTTGGTGCCGAAGCAAATGGTGGGGTTAGGGTATAGGTGGCAGGATTGGAGAAGTCAAACGCTGTATCAGAGCCTAGAGCTGTAACATAATCGTTATTATCTAATGTACCGCTACCAGCATCGAGAACGATATATCCTAAAGTCTCTGTTAAACGGCTTTGATCAGGATCTTCACCTACCTCTTTACCAACATATAAGCTGGTAGTGCTTGCCGGGTCAACCACACTGCCGCCCCGACTCCAGAAGACTGACCATTTAGGATCGTTGTATGTCATGACTTGGCCAAAGACAACTGGAGAAGTATAGGATTGCTGATAGCCTACGTTTTGTCCGATCCAGCTTCCTGCACCGTCAGTAATAGAGCTGTCTACAAGCCCCGCTTCAATCTTTCGATCATCTGGAAGAGTCCATGCCCCTTCTTCAACAACCAAACAGGAGATCGAGTCAGCAACAACCGGTTGTAAATCTCCGGGATTTTGAAGTTTTGCTTCGAAAGAGCTTGCGCTCACGTTTCTTACCCGGATAACTACTGGGACAGTATTATTTAAATACGTTACGCTACAAGCGACAACAGGACTATCGTATGTTTGATTTAGCGAGACAGTTGACCATGTCCCATCTACTGAGGTAGTGACCGATTCGAGTCGGCCTGTAGCCGTATTCTCAGACCCCACATCTAAATCTTTAACTGAAAGGTCGTCAAATTTGGCAACGGCCGGCAAGTTACTTACGCCGCCACTGAGGTTAAAGCGAACGCCAATCGAACCTGCAGTTTGAAGAGCCGCAGTTGTATCGGTAGCAACATGTTGCCATCCATTTGGTTCAGATTGAGATGCATCCCAAACTTTCAAATAAATCTCTGTCGGATTTGTACCAGAGGTTTCTACCTTCAGTTTGTACTCAACACCGGCCAAAATTTGGACATTGGTAGCTTGTGTTGAGCTTACAGATGCCCAGCTACCGTTCACAAGTCTGTCAACAAACGCAAATGATGTGCCTGACGAATTGATCAGCAAGGATGACCGGTATCCGGTATTCCCGTTGATTTGTCTCGACAACATCCGAATATAGCTGTTTGAGTTCGGAATTTGGTCAAGCTTGAAAGTGATTTCAGCTTCGGAGTTTAGAACAGCTGTATCTAGTAGAACTGCGTCCCGTGAACCACCGGCCGAATCAATTGTGATCAAACCTTCATCCCCATTTACAGAGAATGAGTTAATGGCTGAGCCACCCCAGAAGTAAGAGTAGGCACCACCATTGTCTGCATTTGACCAACCAACCGCATCCGTCCGGTCGAAACTGTCTTCGATGATCGTACCTGACAGATCTGGAGTTGGTGTTGCACCCGGGGTTGGTGTATTCGTTGGGCTAGGAACAGGGGTATGAGTGAAGATTGGGGTTGCTGTTGGGAACTCTGGGGTAGGTGGTGTAGTTGATGAATCATACACTCTCACGTTTTTATACGTACTGTTTGCACCAGAGCCACTATCTTGATCATTAACAAGGGTCATGTACATGTTTGACCCGGTAAAGTATTGCCCAACGGGGATCTGGTAGGTAACTTCGCCGCTTCCAGAGTAAGTCTCAAAGTTTGTTAGACCAGAGCTTTGGGTTCCGTATAGTTTGAAGTATTGAGTCTCACTGATTGAGTCGTCAGCATCGAATCCAATTGCATGAATCTCACCTTCACTTGTCGAGCTGAAAGTGAATTCGAGTATGGTATCGGCCGTAATATCAAACGTTTGGGTTGTTCTGCGCCATGTATTATCAGCCAAGATGATAGTCATTCCACCATCGGCTAGCTGCACATTAGATGAAGCATCTTGATTTGAATATGAAACGGTGCTCGTGAAGTCGACGCAATCTGTGCAGTTCGACTGTCCATCAACGACTTGGCGGTTCAGTGAAAATTCAGACGTGTTTTCAGTCGCGTCAATCGCAATCGCAGTGACATACTGCCCTGCAGCTACGTTTGAAATCGCCGCATCAAAATTACCTGATGCGTCAGCTGTAACAGTCGTCAAATATTGACGCCCTGCACCATGCTGGCCGCTACCAGAGTCTGACAAGTACACTTCAACGCTACAATTCGCACATGCAGTTCCTTGAACATTCGTTAGTGACGCACTTGTGATTTCTGGGAAGTTTAATCCTTGGTTCGGTCCTGTATCAACGTCACCAGCATCATTTAGGTTAACGCCAACCGGCAAAATATCAATTGCAAGCCCGCCGTTATCGTAGAACGAATTCTGGAAAATGTGATTCTCATCCGAGTTATCACTTGGCTCATTTGGACCTGAACCTAAGCGATTATCGATGTAGATACCTCCGCTCGCATTGCCGGCGAAGATATTGCCCGGGCCAATTTGCCAATTGTGACCAGTTAGCAGCATACCCCATTTAGCATTACCAATTGTGCTACCGTCAGCACCAACCCCTACACGATTGTTGAAGATATAGTTCCTACCCGTGTAGTTGTGTTTGTGCCATAACGCATGGTTGAAGTTTCCAGAGATCACATTGTCATAGACGTAGTTGTTGAAAACATCATCTTTGAAAATAACACCAAGGCCATTGCCTGTGTATGAAAATGCCTGATTACCGGTTAGATCGGTCCCTATAAAGTTACCTACAAGGTAGTTATTACTGGTAAATTGTGAGTGAGAGAAATCGAAGCCAGCATAGGTATTGTGGCCTGAAATAACATTCCGTTCGCGGAAGCCGCTACCACCAATCACATTATTAGATGGACCCCACTGGAGGTCCATCCCCATTTTACCGTTGCGCAAATTACCATTGCCGTCTGGAGTCAGACCGATAATGTTATTGTGGAAAATGTTGTTGTCTGAACCACCGTGGTCAACGCGGATGCCAACGTAAGAGTTACCACCGATCACGTTGCGGTCTTCAAGTGCAGATGTACCGATTGTGTTTCGATTAGCGCCTTGGTCAACATATATACCGTGGCCGCGGTTCCAAGAGTCAGCGGCCCTGAATGTGGCGCCAGCGTCGGTTCCGATGAAGTTACCAACGATCGTGTTATATCTCGCTCCAGAATTGTATAGATGGATGGCGTGATACGAATCATAGATGGCCAACCCTTTAATCGTGTTGTTGGCAGAGGTGATTAGGAAAGCATTATGATCGTCTTTCCCGTTGCCTTTAACTTCAATCGCGATTACCGCATTACTGGCGAGAGGGTCAGTATTTACAGATGAGCCCGGTTGGGTGTACCCATCAATTGTGAGTCCACCAGTCTCATCATTTAGAGTTGGTAATACGTCGTTTAATTGAATCGTATGTGGCCCTGTACCGGGAATATCAAAGTGAATCTGGTCTGGCCCCTGATGAACATTGGCCTCGAGCATAGCAGCGCGGAGAGTACATTCTCCATTAATTGATTGGCAAACGCCGTCACCCAAATTGACATCGTTATCATCCGCAACAGAATTTACAACAAATGTAAATCCACTATTCGCGGCTCTTGAAGCGCTTCGCCCTTCGTCACCATTAGGTTTTGATTCGATTGGTGATGGTTGACTGCCGGGATGCATCGACATCTGCTGAATGTCAGAAACATCGATACAGCCGTCATTTGTAACGTCAAATTTTATGTATTCAGGTTTTTGCCCCAAATCACAAACGATATTTAAGCGGCGGGTTTGCTCCCAAACATATAAGGTTTCAGCAACGTCTAAATAGCTTAAACGTTCGTCAAGGTTCCGATCTAACTCTTCGGCCGGTTTTTCGATTGCTGAAATTGGTCGTTCATTTTCAGGCAGTGGCTCAGGTAACGTCCACTTAACCCCTTTACCGGTCCAATTTTTATTATCTTCTAGCCCCTGATCTAATACTTTGATCCGTAAATCTTTATTAGGAAGCTTAACGTCCAGCGGATGCCCTTCGTAATCAACAAATTGAGCAGACTCTAAACCAACAAATAGTCGGCCGGTTTTTACTGGGACCAATCTGAGCGTAACTGTATGAATTTCGCGATCTCGCTTCGCTTTGCGAGAGTCGGTTGATTCTTCGTCCTCTTCACATCCGGCGATTTCGCATCGATAAAGTGCAAAAGCGATTCCCTGCTCAATATCATCCGAAACGATGATCTTCCAACCTTCAGGAAGTCCATCAACATCTCCGACATAAACACCACCAAAATCGGCCGCAAATTTGTCAAAATAAACGAGCATCTCGTACCCACCAATCTTATTAAGGTTTGGCTTAACGATATCGAATTGAATTTCAACTGCATTTTCAACTTCAACCGTATTTGGTGCCGAAATTTGGACATTCGCCCTTTGGGCCCCAAAAACAGGAACACTAAACAAAATTAGTACCGCAAATAGGCCTGTTAAAGGAAAAAAAGCTTTAAGTTTTTTGAGGAAAGTGTAGCGTGTTGTGAACTGTTGTTGAACCGTATTCATTAAGGGAGTACTCGCTTTATGCAGATAGACTACAGTAAATCATGAAAGTTGCGGATAGAGTTGCGTTAAACTTTTTCCTCTTCTTCCAGAATTACCGATTTGTCTGTAAATCTAAATAATTCAAAAATCACGCCTTCATTGCAAAAACAACAGGACACACATGCTCATACTAAGATCAAACTCCCCTGATATTGACTTTGAAAAGCACAACTGAACAATGAAACGTGATGTAAATGTAATTTCTAAAAAGACAGTAGAATTTTGAGGATTCCACCAAAACCTATTTGCTCCAGCCTCTAGTCAGCTTAACCATCCAACCGATGTGTATTTACCCCGCAAATATTATACAGCATAATCAATATTTCTCGGGGATAAATTCAAATACGGTTTACATCAAAATTACATTATCAATGGAATCTTTCGAACAAACTTAAGATAGGTTTACCATTAAGTTAAATACTCTCTTCCTATAGATAAATGGTTACGCAATATGCTCATTCTTCACAACAGACCATTTACGGATTTGGGATTTTCGAGTTGCACTCCAATCAGGGATTTACATCAACTTATTCAGGTAGCATGTGTGACGAGCTTACTTAAATCGGCCCAAAAATAACTGTACTCAATTACTTCCCCACCACCCGGAGGCTCCCACGGCCGGTTTTCAACATGTTTCCCCCCCAAGGCCTCATAAAACCCCTGCGCGGCAGTGTTTGATTCCAGCACATCCAAATACAAACCTGCACTGGGATGATTTTGGAGCGACCATTCGGCCGCTTGGGCCAGCAAGCGCTTCCCAATCCCCTGCCCGCGCACACTTTTGTGACTGTGCAAATTTTCAACCAACGTGCCGTACTTAGGATGATGCCCACCAAATGCACACACAAACCCGCAAAGTTTGTCGTTGTTTTCTGCCAGAATCACCTGCATGTTTGGGGGCGGATGCGTGAAGCACTCCCGCCAGTGTTTGAGACGCTCAGACTCAATCTCATGATCAAGATAGCGATCAAGCATCGCCCCTCGGTAGGTTTCGCGCCAGTTTTCTATATGCAGGTAGGCGATCCGCTTGTGGTCAGCAAAAGTCGCCGTTCTGAAATTAATCATCACTCAACAATTGCGGCATATGCCAGATTTCGAAACAGCTGTTGAATCGGGTCTGGGGACATCATCGACTGTGACATAAAGACCCCGGCCATGTCTTCGGCCGGATCGATCCAGAAGTAGGTCTTAGCGGCCCCTGCCCAGCCGTGTTCACCCACAGACCCCATCATTTGCGCCTCGCCCGGATTCATCATCACCCGCGACCCAAGACCATAGCCATACCCATAATCTGGTGGATCAGCCACCTTCCACGGCAACAGATCGGCCGGTAAAAAGTTGGAGTACATCAGCTCCAACGTTTTGGGGCTTAGTATTTGATGGCCGTTGAGCCGGCCGCCGTTGAGCACCATTTGGCAAAAACGCATGTAATCCCACGTGGTTGAAAACAATCCGTGCCCACCCCGCACAAACGTTTGCGGCATATCAACCGGATATGTGCCGGACACATCGATCCGTTCATTAAATCCAGCCTGATACGCCTCGATCATACTTTCCATGTGCGTGCTTGAAATATCGGGCAGACCATACATGGCTGACAAGCGATCCAGCTTATCGGCCGGAACGCCAAACGCGGTGTCGTTCATTCCCAAAGGATCAAACAGCTTTTCCTTTAAATATTCTCCAAACGGCTGTCCGGAGATCACCTCGACCAAACGAGCCACTACATCGATTGAAACACTGTAGTGCCAAACTGAACCAGGCTGATAAGCCAGCGGAAACTCTAAAATTTTGTCAATGAACTCTTCAAGGGTCAGGCCGGGGTCGGTCATCAGCTCGTTTTGGCGATACAGGCCAGAAACGGGTGAATCATCGAGAAAACCATAGGTCAATCCGGCCGTGTGCGTCAAAAGCTGGGCAATTGTGACATGGGATTCAAGATCAACGGTGTGAACTTGATCCCCATCCAACCGATCAAACACTTTGAGTTCAGCAAAAGCTGGAATGAACTTTGCAACCGGATCCCCCAGCAGAAATTCCCCATATTCGTACAGCATCATCAAAGCCACAGATGCGATGGGTTTGGTCATTGAATAGATGCGGAAGATCGTGTCGGCCGTCATCGGCTTTCCAGCTTCTTTGTCTCGATGGCCTAGCTGTTCAAAATGAACCACTTCTCCCTTGCGGGCCACCATGGTTGTCATGCCGCGGAGCATCCCATTATCGATATACTTTTGCATGGCTGGCTGAATCCGTTCCAGCCGCTCGCTACTCATCCCAACTTTTTCTGCTGAACCTACTTTGTTTTCCATTTTTCTACCTGACCTATTCAACTGCAACCAGCATCCCCTTCGGGCGTACTGATTTTTAGGTGAATGTGATGACTATGATCAACTGGACTTACTGTCAAATTAACTTCCAAATTCTCGACGACGGCCGAGGCTATTCAGATGCGAACGGGCTTTCCAATCGACAGATGTGGATCAGATTTATAGCTCAATCTGAAAACAAGACCATACGAAAATCTGTCAAGCTACCCATCCATACAACCAGTGGAACACCATTGGCACCTGACAAAAACAATCTTGCCCAAAAACAGGTTCTTGTAGAGCTGATAGACCAGTTAAAATGGGATGGCTGGGAAGAAGTTGACTCGGGAGGAGCGGAATGGTGGCAAGTTCGCTTACGCAGGGAAACTCCGTTTCAAGAACCAGAAAAGCTCAAGCCAAAGTTGCGTAATTTCCTACCGGCCGTGATGCTTGCAATAACCATAATCCTTTTTGCCCTTGCAGGCCTCTCAACCTTTGATGGCTTGAATACCTATCGCCACTACACCCGCGAAGACCTCAATCTATCCACCAGCAGTGCATCCCCGCAGGTTGAACAGATGGTGGTTATCAATTTCAACAGTCGTGAGTTGGACCCGCTCCAAGACATGCTCCCGGCCGACCTAGCGGCCGAAGACCCTGCCGATGCAAAAACGGTTGTTTGGATCAACTGTGACACAGAATCTAACTGGCGAGGATCCACCACCGACTGCGAAGCGACTGTCATCGACTGGCCAAATCAGCAGATTTTGGACGAAAAATTGATCGAAGGAGAATTTACCCTTCACCCAGAAGATGAGCCGCAATCTGAGCCAACAGAATACAGAAACGATCAAGCCATCCTTGATTATTTAACCCGGTTGCCCCGTAAATAAG
>JAHDGV010000783.1 GCA_020631655.1 Chloroflexota bacterium
TACGGATTAAAGAACACCGTCTCGTTCTCACCCTGCATATTCAGGTTAAAACGATAAGTCGGAATTGCCTCGGCCGGGTCTAACTGCGCCACAAGTGTGTGCCGCCGCTCGGCCGGAACGCTGTTTAACACCCCATCGTTTTCATTGGCAGATTCATCTGAAAAATAGATGCGGCTGATCGCATGGATCAGCATCCCACGCGCAAAAACACGCAGGTTGATGTATGGGGTAACTTCTCTGGTGATAACGCCCGGTTTGATAGTCGTGAAGCTAAATCGGCCGGCATCAACCGCTTGTGAACGGCCGTGACCCATAAATGCGGGATCAGCTTTGGCCTGATTGGGATCAGATGGGTGATTGAAATACCCATTGGCGTCAGCCTGCCAAATTTCGACCATCGAATCTTCGACCGGCTTACCGTCGCCGTCCAAAACTAATCCGGTGATGATTATTTTTTGACCGGCCGTTTTGTCATTAACAAGCACGTTCTGATCGTCCGTCATTTGGATCAGCGCGTTGTGGAAAAATGGGCCGATGGTTTGGCTAGGTGATTGTTCATATTGGCTCATTGTTACGCCTCCTTCGTTTCGAACGGGGTTTCTTTTGGGCCGTTGACCACAATGTTGAACCGATAGCCGAGTGCATATTCCGGCGTTGTTATGTCGTGCGCATAGTCAGAAATTAGTCGCTTTTTTCCGTTTTCATCTGGTAATCCATTAAAAATCGGGTCAAGCGGCATGAGGGGGTCACCGGGGAAATACATCTGGGTGACGAGCCGTTGCAGGAAGTTGGTGCCAAACACTGAAAAATGGATATGCGCCGGCCGCCAAGCGTTTTCATGGTTTCCCCACGGATATGCTCCAGGCTTAATCGTCATAAATCGATACTCACCATTGGCATCGGTCATGACTCGGCCGCACCCGGTAAAGTTGGGGTCGAGTGGGGCATCGTGCTGATCTACCTTGTGGATGTACCGGCCGCAGGCGTTTGCCTGCCAAACTTCAATTAACGCATTTGGGATCGCTTTGCCACTTTCGTCTAGTAATTTTCCCACCACGATAATTCGTTCACCGATTGGTTCACCATTTACTCGGGCATTTCGGGTCAAATCTCCATCATGTTCACCCAGCATATCAGCCCCAAAGACTGGGCCGGTTAGCTCGCTTAGTTTTTGGGGCAGTGGCAACAGCTTTTTTTGTGGGCCACGTTTTTCTGTTGAGCGATAGGGGAGATGGATATACGGTGGATGGGTTTTCCAGTTTATGGGGTTAAATTCAGTCATAGCTTACTCCTCAGCATATATTTTTTTTGCGATTCCGATGGCGGAATTAGCGGCCGGAACGCCAGCATAAATCGCTACGTGCATAAACACTTCGGACAATTGCTCGGCCGTCACACCTGTGTTCCTTGTGGCACGGATGTGCATTTCTAGCTCTTTTTCTTTGCCAAGCCCGGCGAGCAGGGCAATAGTGATCATGTGCCGGGTAGGAATGTCGAGAACGTCTCCTTGCCACGCGGTGCCCCACGCAAACTCAGTAATAAATTGTTGGAAGCCTCTGTCAAAATCATTTTTGTTGGCTTCTGCACGGTCCACATGGGCATTTCCCAATACTGATCGACGGGTAATCATCCCTTGATCAAAGCGTTTTTTTTCATCCATTTATTCAAACTCCTCAAATGGTAGGCCGATATAATTTTCTGCCATTACCGTTTTGGCGGCCTCTGATCCGGCCAGATAGTCGAGCTCGGCAACTTGCAGACGATAATCGAGCGAATCGTCGCTAAATTTGTGCATGAGTGTGGTAAACCACCATGAAAAACGGATCGCTTTCCAGACTCTGCGTAACGCCACTTCTGAGTACCGATCAAGCAAATCTGTCCGTTTTTCC
>JAHDGV010000784.1 GCA_020631655.1 Chloroflexota bacterium
CCCCGCTACCTACGACCAATCCTATTTCAATTCCTAACGAGCCGCTAAACGGTGATGTGATTCCGGTGCCGCCGGTCAGCTACGCACCGTTTGGTACGGCTGAAAAAGTTGAAGCTATCATCCCGGCCGTGATTCAACTGGTAGAGCCAGCGGCCAAAAAGCTTGCCGGAACCTATACTGAGGGGGAATTTACAGAGGCTGAATTTAATCAGCTTGCCCAAGATGGGTATTTGGTGCGGCGTGATCAAACGATGTCGGTATCAGAGCTTTACAGCCAGTCGGGCCCACTCATCGTTACCGCTGACATCGTCTTGCTGGCGACCCTTGCGACGCAACAAGAAGCCATACGTTCCACTGAGGCTGCATTTGGTGAACGGGCCATCTTTGACATGCTGACAGGCCTCATCGATCAAAGCCAGCAGCAGTTCGATGGAGCCAATGATCAACTAACTCAGGCGGCTGCTATACAGAACCTCGCTATCTTTACGCTTGCGGGAAAATTTTATGATCGAAATTGGCCAGTTGGCCCAGATGTGGCTCACATTGTGGAAACTGAATTTGCTCTAGCGCAAAACAATGGGGAGTTTGATTCTCCGCTGCTTAACCGGCTGATTCAATACACACCGATTGTTGTTGAACCTGCACCAAGTGCACGAGCTACCAGTTGGCTATCGGTCAGTTCGCCAAGATTCGAGCCAAATCAGACCCCGGCTGAGCAGCGCCTGACGGGCAAGCAAATCGAGCTGCTGTTGGACATCTGGCAAAGTGAATCGGTACCAGCTTGGCAGCAGACGATGCGTTCGTGGAATTATTTGTATGGGGGAGGCCAGCCAACAATTGATGATTGGCTCGCTTTAGAAAATGTCTCCCAAAATGATGATTTTGTTCAGTCGGCCATTAACTTTCCTACCCCCAGATTTGATGTAATCCCTAACGTTGCTAAATCGCAACTGATTCACATTATGGAACAACTACTCTTTAATCGGGTGGGGGTACATGCTGACCCAGATAATGCACCAGCCAGTAGTGCTCGGGCTACGGCCGGAACAATTCGCGTAAAATCCCGGATGATAGATGTAGCAGCTGCATTTGGCTCACAAATCGCCGTTGACACATTGGTGGTCGATGGAGAGGCTGGTTACGCGGGGTGGGAGGCTCAAGTGGCACAGCTGCAGGTTGGGTTGATTGAGCAAGGAGGCTGGCCTGCCACTCATCAGCAGGATTTTCTCCGAGCGATTCAACCGCTGGCCGAACCTGTCTCATCCAGCTACCCAGCCGCTATGCGTACCGCCAATTGGGACTCACTCACCCAATGGGAGAACGCAACCATTGCGATCTTGTCAACGGCTAAATTAGATCGGGAACCGATACAGATCGATTTTAATACGAGGTCGTTGCAGCTAGAAATCCGGCCGGACATTTATGCAAATCTTGCCACCCAAACCCGCATTCTTGCTGATGGATTGGCTCGTCATCAGAGGCTTGACCAAGAGAATGCAGAGCAATTGTTGCAGCTTGAACAAGATTTGTTAATGCTTAAAGCGATCGCTGAAAAACAGATGATGGGGCGACTGCCTTCAGATGAAGAAGAAGTTCTCTTAGCAAAAATCATATCAACCGCATCAAAGGTAGATTTAAAACCAGGCGCATCTGCTTATCTTGATCCGACCGGTGCGTTATTGCGTGAGGTTGTGGGTGTTGCTCCCGCAGTTTTCTATGTTCAGGCTGGAAATAATTCTGGCACAGCAATTGGCGGCCGATTGCAAACCGCGTCTATTGAAAATTGATTTCGCTTTCGTGCCCGCACTTTGGAATTTGTTTAATCAAGGTTCGGCCGGAAACGGCGCACGATAAACCAGAGCAAAAAGCCGACAGGGCCTAACATC
>JAHDGV010000785.1 GCA_020631655.1 Chloroflexota bacterium
GGATCAAAACGGCCTAAAAAAATGCACTTACTCCCGCCGACAGAGCCAGCCGGTCAGGCTCATCCGCTGGCGGGTAGCGGGCAACACCTCATGCACAATCGTGTCACAGCGGAAACAGACAAGGGTCCCACCTTGTGGTGATACGTCTACCGTATGTTCCCAGTTCCCGGCCTCCGGATACATGCGCAGATACCCCCCATCGGCCGGTTGCCAGCCAGCGTTCAAATAGAGAAGACAGGCGATTTGGCGCCGCTGGGTGCCGTGGTGCTGGTCAAGGTGCCGTTTGTAAAAGGCACCAGTCGGATACAGCACAAAATGGGCCTCAAATTCCTGTACGTTCAAAAATAGCTCCCGATTAATCCGCTGCCGTAGCTGGTCGATTCTCTCCCAATAGGTGGCTTGCGCTGGCGTAAGGTTAGTGGGGGATAACCAGTGGATAAAGTCTCCCCGTATTTCAGTCTGTCGCTGCTCTTCGGCTCCCCGGCCGATAGCGGCCGCCTTAAAATCACCCTCAGCCCACAGCTTGTGCACATCTGCGCGCAAAGCCTTCACGGCATCGGCCGTCACAAAATTAGAGACAACACTATGCCCCTGTTTAATTAAATCATGGATGATTTCATCCTGTTGAGCTTCTTGCAACATCGGGCCAGTGTATGCCGATTGGGATATTTACAAACGGGACAAATGCTGGCTTTTTTTGTACGTCAAATGACCCGTTCTTAAACTGAGAATCTACGTCATTTGTCTATCCCCCTAGGCAAAATAATGTTTACAATTTAACGAGTCTCAATCTGGGCGATCAAAACCATAGATAGAAAGGCAGTTATGCACACCACAATTCTGGTAAATTCAAGAGATGAGATCGGCCCCAAACAAACCACGCTGAACATGATTCGGGTAGCGGCCGAACGCTGGCACACCGTTTGGGTCACCGGTGTAGATGATTTGTCTTGTGATTCCCATGGTCGTGTTCGGGCCAAGGTCCATGAGCTTCAACAAATAGAATATTATTCATATGAACATTTGCTTGAAGAACTCAAGCGACCAAAGCTAAGCTTAAGGGAGCTGAGCGAAACCGATGTGATTCTGGTACGCACCAATCCAGCTCGGGATAAAGGGCGGATGGCGCTACACACGGCCGCCCTCTCACTGCTGCGCATGGTACGAGATGAAGGGGTAATCGTCTTAAATGATCCAGACGGGCTCGTGCGGTCGGCTAGCAAACTCTATTTGCAAGAGCTTCCGGCCGATGTGCGCCCGCTCACTCTTGTTAGCTCACATCCAGAAGAAATTATCACTTTTATACAAGGGTTAGGTGGTCCGGCGGTGCTTAAACCACTCACCGGAACCCGGGGTGGGGATGTCTTTTTGGTGCAGTCGGCGGCCGACAAAAATCTGCTGCCAATTATCGATATTCTGCTACGCCAAGGGATGGCGATGGTTCAAGCATTTATTCCGGAAGCGGTGGAAGGGGATACCCGCGTTTTGGTTTTAAACGGAGCACTGTTTGAGGTCGAGGGCCATCCGGCTGCCTTTCGCCGTCGGCCGATGGGGAGCGATTTTCGTAGCAATATCGATGTGGGTGGAAAAACGGCTCCTGCCGAAATTAGACAGTCTATGCGCCAAGTCATTTCTCAAGTTGCCCCTTTTTTGCAGCGGGATGGGTTGTTTTTGGTGGGGCTCGATTTTATCGGTGACCAAATTTGTGAGGTAAACACCTACAGTCCCGGAGGATTGCGGGCTGCACGTAAGTACAGTCAGGTTAATTTTACAGATCCGTTCTGGGAAGCGATTGAAAAGCGGGTAGCCAGATCGGATTAAGCAAATATACCGGCATCAAGATAACAGGCGAGCGATTCGGCCGTTTGAAAAGGCCCGGTTCAAGC
>JAHDGV010000154.1 GCA_020631655.1 Chloroflexota bacterium
CAAAATAAGCGGGAAATCACTTAACCTACTTCTGCACATTCGATTCATACCGCTTACCTAAAATCACATCGTTTTATTAAATCTGCCCATTGTAAATGGGCCGTATCGTCTGCACAAATGGAGGAAAATCATGAATCAAACCTTTTCTTTTGCGAACCAACTTTTAGAAACATTATTGCGCGTTGTTGCCATATTGATCCCGATTGTATTTACCGCATTCGCTTGGTATTTTCGTAATTTTGTTTTGAAGGGGGAGCAAGGCAGCAAGGTAGGAACCATCTCGAAACTAGCCGGAATTGCTATCGATTATGTCGAAAATCTTGATAAGCGAGACGATTTACAGGTGCCGGATGGGGGATCTAAGGGACGTCATAAACTTGATATTGCCAGCCGTTGGATGGGAGACGAGCTTAAAAAAGCGGGGATAGATGTTTCGGCCGACGATTCAAAAAAGTGGATTGGGGCTGAATTTCAGAAGCGGTTGGGTGGCGTCCAGATGTCCGGAACACTTGGTGATTTGGCAGAAAAAGCGGTCAATATTATTCAAAAGGTTGATGGGATTGAACTGTTTGATGCACCGGCCGGCACCGACCAGGTTTCACACATGGTCAATATCGGAGCAGATTGGTTGATCACCGAATTGGCGAAATCAGGTGCGACCATTTCACATGGGGAAGCCTCAACTTGGGTGCGGGCACGATTGCTTGAGCGCGTTCATGATCGGCTTTCCTCTCACTTGTCAACCACCCCTCTGGGGCATCAGATGAGTGGTATGGCGGCCGGAAACCAGTTTTCGACGGGAATGCAGGCGGCCCCTTCAGCCCCCATTCTACAGGAGTCCTTACCCGTACAAGAGCAGATTAAACGATTGGCAAAGGCAGCGGTTGAGCATGTTGAAAGACTCAAATCTGAAAACAAAATATCGATTACCGGTGGTGCTGGCGATGCAGATATTGAACAGAATTTAGCTGTAGCTTGGCTGTTGTCAGAAGCCACCAATCGAGGATTGCCGGTTTCTCTAGATCAGATTGGCACATTGCTGGATGAAGCCAGATAGTGATTCTTTGGCAAATATTAAATTGAGGTTGACAGTCCTATAAGACTTGAGTACTATCGAAATAGCTAAGAGTTGACGACTATAACAACCAAGGAATTGAGTCAACAGTTTAGCAGGAATCGGGTATATAACTCTTGGGTTAAATACAATGCCCATTTCGATAGCACTACAAAGCAAGAGAAGCTTCCCTACAAACTACAATCAACCTACCTGTCAACCATATGATGGACACCAAGCAGTAGTTTAACCAGAAGAAAAACAATTGAATAAATTTTCGCCTATGCCTGTATACGACCGGTTCTTTCACTGCATTGTCTTTACGAAAAACTGAGTTGTAAAAAGTGTTTCAGCTTCGCCCCCTTTTATCGGTTGGCAGACGCCGGACATTTGTTTTGATGAGTTTTGCAAAATACAGAGGAGGCATCAAATGCCAGTTACTCCGACCTACCCAGGAGTTTACATTGAGGAAATACCTAGCGGGGTCCGCACCATTACCGGTGTGGCGACCTCCATCACGGCTTTTATCGGCCGTGCTCCCCGAGGGCCTGTGGATGAGCCGACAACCGTTTATAGCTATGGCGATTATCAGCGGGCATTTGGTGGCTTAACGGTAGGCTATCCCCTGAGCTATTCTGTGCGTGATTTCTTTGCCAACGGTGGCGGCGAAGCGATTATCGTGCGGCTGTTTGCGGCCGAAGAAGGTGCAGTTAAGAAAATGCCACTGACCTTAGGAGCTGTGAAACTTGAAGCTGCCTATGAGGGTAAATGGGGTGTTGGGTTACGTGCCACAGTTAACCCAGAAGAGATGGAGATCAACGAAGAAATTGCAAATAGTTTGGGGCTCGAAACAACTGACCTGTTCAATTTGGTAGTTTCTCATCCAGAACTTGGGGCAACCGAAACATATTCAAACTTGACCTTTAAAGATTCACCGAGGCGGGTTGATTTAGTATTAGCTCAAGGTTCGTCTTTGGTACGCTGGGTTGGAGCCGTGGATGGTGATATTGAGGGGGCGGTCCCTTCTGCTGATACTACGCTTCAAGACCCTCTTTCGGCTCAGGAAAAAGAGATTGAAGCGAAGGTGAAGGATGTTAAGGAGGCGAAAGTCGCTTTTGCAGATTTGCCATCTGATGCATCGGCCGATGATATCACTGCGGCTGAAATGGCCGTGAGTGATGCCGTAGATGCTGAGACAACCGCAATAAACGCACTAAAGGTTTTGAAAGAGGCGGCAGCCGTCGTAGATAGCAAGCCCCTTTCAGCTAAAAATTACGAGGGGGAAGAAGCGGATAAAACGGGGATGTATGCTTTGGAAAAAGCTGCCTTGTTTAATCTGTTGTGCATTCCGCCAGACACCCGGTCTGGAGACACTAAAATCCCTGTTTATTCAGCTGCGATGGGCTATTGTGCTAAAAAGCGTGCCATGCTAATTGTGGATTCACCCGCTGCTTGGGAGGCAACTAAAGAGAAGGCTGCCGCAGATGCGAAAAAGGGGTTGTCCGATTTGGGATTGACCGGTCCCGCCGCACGTAATGCAGCCCTCTATTTCCCACGTATCAAACAAGCGGACCCGAACCGTGATGGGCAGATTGATACATTTGCACCGTCTGGAGCAATTGCTGGAATTATGGCCCGCACCGATGTGAGCCGTGGTGTTTGGAAAGCTCCGGCCGGGTTAGACGCATCTATCAATGGGATTCAAGGGTTAAGCGTCAATTTAACCGACCCGGAAAATGGGGCTTTAAACCCCCTAGGTATCAACTGTCTGCGTTCGTTTCCGGTTACCGGCCGGGTGGTATGGGGGGCACGAACCCTACGTGGGGCAGATGTTTTAGGCGATGAGTATAAATATGTACCTGTCCGCCGATTGGCCCTGTTTATTGAAGAAACCCTATATCGTAGCACCCAATGGGTCGTATTTGAGCCGAACGATGAGCCACTGTGGGCACAAATTCGGCTAAACGTCGGCACCTTTATGCACGATCTTTTTCGGCAGGGGGCGTTTCAAGGATCATCACCAAAAGATGCTTATTTGGTGAAATGTGATAAAGAAACGACGACCCAAAGCGATATTGACAAAGGCATCGTCAACATTGTCGTTGGATTTGCGCCATTAAAACCGGCCGAATTTGTGATTATTAAACTACAGCAGCTTACAGGCGGATTAGACGTTTAAGGAGGCGAACATGGCTCAATTTAGTGTAAATCCTGTACGATTTGATCCGTACAAAAATTTTAAGTTTCGTGTGAAATGGGATGGAAAGTATGTCGCGGGTGTTAGCAAAGTGGGGGCGTTAAAGCGGACAACCGACCCAATTAGCCATCGTGAAGGGGGTGACCCTAGCTCTGAACGGAAATCGCCAGGGCAGACCAAATACGAGGCGATCATGTTGGAACGGGGTGTCACCCACGACCAAGAGTTTGAGCAATGGGCGAACAAAGTCTGGAACTATGGGGCTGGGTTAGGCTCTGAAGTATCGCTCAAAGATTTTCGGAAAGACATCATCATCGAGGTTTATAACGAAGCCGGGCAGTTAGCCATTGCTTATAAAGTTTACCGCTGCTGGGTGTCTGAATATCAAGCATTGCCTGAACTTGATGCAAGCGCCAACGCGGTGGCTATCCAGACCTTAAAAATTGAAAACGAGGGCTGGGAACGGGACTATGAGGTGGGTGAACCATCTGAAGGAACATTTACCGAACCGGCTTAACCGTTTTGGGTAGGATTCTGAATGCACCCACTTTCAGCCGCAGAGCTACTACATATTTGGGAAATCGGTCAATCTCAGTCATACACAAGGAAAGCCTTGTTGGTGTTGATGGCCGCTTTCCCAAATGAAGTAGAGACCTTAGCCCAGATGCCCATTGGAGAGCGTGATAGCAAGCTCTTGTCTGTCAGGGAGGCACTTTTCGGCCGTGACCTAATCAGCATGGCACTGTGTGAAAGTTGTGGCGAACGACTTGAACTCGCTTTTAGAACAAGCGATATTCACGCCTCAGTCGACTATGCTGAGCAGGTAGATTCAGAACTCAAACTAGAAGTCGCTCGGCATCACGTTTTATTTCGTTTGCCAAATAGCGTTGACCTCGAAGCATTGGAAGCCTCCCGGCCAACCGATGCGCAGGCGTTTTTGTTAGAAAAATGCATTGTTAAGGTGACAAAAGGGAAAAAGCGATTAGCCAGTAGCGAATTACCAGAAGAGGTGGCTGAAGCGGTGATGAGCAAAATGGCCGAAATCGACCCACAGGCAGAAGTTCAAATCGCTCTCACCTGTCCTGCGTGCCAAAACGACTGGTTGGCTCCTTTTGATATTTTGACTTTTTTATGGCAAGAACTTACCGCTTGGGCGCAGCGCATGATTCAAGAAGTGCATGTGTTAGCCAGCGTTTATGGTTGGCCTGAAAGGGCGATTTTAGAGATGACGCCGCTGCGACGAAAGTTGTATTTAGATCAAATTCGACATTCTTGAAGATGACTTTTAGATGGGAAATTACTTAAGCAACCTCACCAATCGAATACAGACTCCGGCTTTGGCCCTAGCTCCACGACCGCCATCAAGATTTGAACCGGAGGCTGCTCCTGTGTTAGAAAACACAGGGAGCGAGCCATTGGTAAACGTTCCACCAGATCACTCAGATTTTTCTGATTTGAAGCGTGACCGTTTTCGGCCGCCAAGCTACTTTGATGAAGAGCCAGCCCAAGTTTCTGATCAACCATCGCCTCAGGTGACTCCCCGTGCGCCTCAAGTGAAACCAGCCGCTACAAAACATTTGCAGATGCCGATGGATCGGGAAGATGGGGCTAAAACGGTGTTTTCCCGAGGTCAGAGTGAGCCATCTGCCTTGACTCAACCCTTTGTGCAGCATATTGAACAGGCCCATATTTTAGTTAACCGGGCGCTGCCTCCTGCGCAAACAGATGAGCCGATAGGGCAACTCATCGACCGAAAAGCGACTCCTCCTAGCACAGCTCAATCTGCTGAGAAGAGCAAGAAAGAAGCGACTCGGCCGAAAACAGCTCGCTCTGAAGAGGTGCGAAACCCAGAGCCACCTTCGCTAAAACTTGCGTCTAATAACAAGCTGGACCGTAATCCTGAACGGGCTATTGATATGCCGCAAACATCACCAACGGCCCAAAAAGAACCAATGCCGATGACGCCGTTGCCACAAAAAAGGGCAGACCCGTGGCAAAACCCGCCTGTCCAACCGCTGCCGACGATTAACGTAACAATTGGGCGAGTTGAGATTAAAGCCTCAGCCCCTGCAATTAATTCAGCCAATAAACGGCCCCAAACAACCAACACGGCCAAAGTGATGACGCTGGATGAGTATTTGAGCCGCCGAGAAGGGGGACAATCATGAGCGATTCGATTGCGATTGCGGCCGTAACCTCTATGCTGGCACGCTTATTAAGCGATGGTGTGGGTGCAGGTGTCAATGAAGAGCAAGAGCCGGTATTGATAACGACTTTGCCCCCCGATAAAGCCAAAGATGCCAGCGGGATCACGGCCACAAGCTGGTTAAACCTATTTTTATATCACATTACGCCGAACGTAGCCTGGCGCAATATGAGCGTCCCGTGGCAAACGGCCAACGGCGAAGTTGGCCGCCCTCCGCTAGCTCTGAATTTATACTATTTAATGACCCCATATTTTGGCGACAGTCAGGATAGTGTGGTGCGGACCGACGGCGACCTTATCGGCGGTAGCCATCATCTGTTAGGACGGGGGATGGGGATTTTCCATGATCTAGGCATTGTGCCTGTGGATGAAATCAAAAAATCATTGCCAGATCGGGAGAAAAACAGCCATCCTTTTAATGCTTTAGAATCGGTAAAAATCTCACTCCAGCCGCTTTCACTGGATGAGATTTCAAAACTGTGGAGCAGCTTTCAAGCGGAGTATCGTATTTCAGTCGCTTACGAAGTGTCAGTGGTGCTTGTTGAAAGTGCCCGCAGCGCGCCAACGCCGCTTCCGGTGCTGAGTAGGGGTGAAAAAGATGAAGGGGTTAAAGCCCAACCTGGGCTTATTCCGCCGTACCCGACTTTGTTGGGATGGCAACTGCCACGCAAACAGCCGAGCGTGCTGATGGGGCAGACGGTTGCGTTAAACGGGTTCCATCTTGACAAATTGAGCGGGCTGAGCTTTTCAAGCCCAAACTTGGAAGAGCCGATTTTGTTGGATGTCGATCATGCTTGGCGCAGCGGAAACGATGTGATCAATGTGCAATTGCCGGCCGATGCGGACGCGGCAAGCTGGCCGGTTGGATCGATAGCGGTTTCAGGTGTTTGGAAGCGGAATCCGGCGAATGCAACCGAATCATCTTTAAATTCAAATGAAATCAACCTGGTGGTTGCCCCGGAAATCGATGGAGATTTGCAGCTGGTTGATGGAGACGTCGACGGCCAAATTAATCGGGATGACACGGTGGTTTTGACATCAAAAAGGAAGATTTATCCGAAGCAAAAGGTGTCACTACTTTTAAATGAATATGCTTTTGATCGCATTTTAGATACTGATTCAGATGGGGCGACAAAAAGCTTGAAATTTGCTTTAGCGAAAAAAATACCGGCCGGTCTCTATCGAGTTCGTCTGCGGGTCGATGGGGTTGATAGCCACATCATCGATTATGCGGCGACACCACAGCCGCTGGAATTTACAGGACAACAGGTGACTGTTCATGAATAACATGAATGATGAGTTACTAAAATGGCAAGCGGCCAACGAAAAATATCTGTCGGCCGCTCTGCACTGGCTGCGCTTACGACTCACGATTTTGGCAAGGGATGGGGTGATCGGACCGCGCCCACCTGCCTCTAACTCAGAGCCTGAAACGAAAGAGGCGGAGGTTCAGCAGGCTGTAAATCAAGGGGCTGGTTTGGCGGTGGTGACGGCCGGGCGACCGGAAAAAAGCAAAAGTGTCTTTTCGTTTTTGAGTGCGCCGGTCAAAGCGGAGCCACCGCCATCATCGAGACAACCTTCGCCAGAGTTATTTGAAGCAGGGTCGTTAGATGAGCTAAACCAAGCCGAAGCGGCCATGCACGGGGCGGTTGAAGCAGGCTTGCCGCCTGCTTTGGTGATTTTATCTGAGCGGTTTGGGCTGTCGGAATTTGAACAGCAGGTGATGCTTTTGTGTGCGGGCATTGAGCTTGACACAAGCATCGCGGAACTATGCGGCCGGGCGCAAGGGAACCTCAATCGGCCTTATCCAACCTTTTCGCTGGCTATGACGTTGTTTGAACACCCCGCATGGGACGTGATGTCACCAGAACGGCCGCTGCGCCACTGGCATCTGCTAGAAATTACGCAACCGGCCGGTCAACCGCTGACAACCAGCCCGCTGCGAGCTGATGAGCGGATTGTCAATTATGTTAAAGGGTTAAATTATTTAGACGATCGCTTGGAACCGTTAATGGCTCCGTTTGAAGCGTTTGCAACTTTGGTCGATTTGCCCGCTTCGCAAGTTGAATCGGCCGATTTGATGATTCACTATTTGAATCAAAAAACCCCGTTTGGCTCACCACCGGTCATTCAGCTGGTCGGGGCTGATCCGTTGAGCAAGCAGTTGGTGGCACAATATGTGGCTCAAAAATTAAAGCTGATGCTCTATCGCATCCCCATCGAGCTGCTGCCGACACAAACGGCCGAGCTGGAATTGGTTTCCCGCCTGTGGGAACGTGAAAGCATTCTGATGACAATCGCCCTGTTTTTAGATGTGCAAGAGGCAAATCCCGATCAGCAAAAGGGGATTGCAACGCCGCTTGAGCGTTTTTTAGCCCGTAGTAAAGGGATATTCTTTTTGAGCACCCGTGAGCTACGCCAAGATTTAGGGGCCGGGCTAAACAGTGTAGAGATTGACAAACCATCCCCCAGCGAACAGCGGGAAGCATGGGCTCAATTTATGCGTGCTGATGATGTTCAAGGTCCGGCTAAGCTGGCGGGCCAGTTTAACTTTAACTTCCCGACGATCATGCAAATTGATCAGATTACTCGTGATCAGTTGGGAATCGATAGTCCGGCAGAAGTTGATGCGTTGTGGCAAACCTGTCGGGACAGCACCCGTCCTCGATTGGATTTGCTGGCTCAGCGGATTGATGTGAAAGCGACTTGGCAAGACATTGTTTTACAAGAGCATGCGGCCGACAAGATTGATCAGATTATTAAACAGGTTGATCGGCGCAGTAAAGTGTATGACGAGTGGAAGTTCCGGGACAAAATGAATCGTGGATTGGGTATTACGGTGCTCTTTTCGGGTGTGAGTGGCACAGGAAAAACGATGGCGGCCGAGGTAATTGCCAATGAGCTGAACCTCAATTTGTATCGCATCGATTTGTCGGCCGTGGTCAGCAAATACATCGGTGAAACAGAAAAAAATCTGCGTAAGCTATTTGATGCAGCCGAAGATGGGGGTGCGATCCTCTTTTTTGATGAAGCGGATGCGCTATTTGGCAAACGGAGCCAGGTCAAGGACAGCCATGACCGGTATGCCAATATTGAAACAAACTATTTGCTCCAGCGGATGGAGGCATTTCAAGGATTGGCGATTTTGGCGACGAATATGAAAAATGCGCTTGATCAGGCATTTATGCGCCGCTTGCGTTTCATGATCGAATTCCAGTCTCCGAACCGGCAGATGCGTAGCCAAATTTGGCAAAATGTCTTTCCGGCCGAAGCGGTGCAAAACAGTGAGCTTGATTTTGACCACTTGGCAAAATTGAATTTGACAGGTGGCTCAATCAGCAATGTAGCCCTGAATGCGGCTTTTTTGGCGGCCGATAAAATCCATATTGAAATGACAGATGTGTTGAAAGCGGCCCGCACGGAGATGCAAAAAGGGGGTCAGCAGATCGATGATCGGCTGTTCCATTGGGAACCGAAGGTTGCAGAAAAAACTGAAGCGAAATCAAAAGAGATCACTAAGGAGAACGCGGATGAGTAAACCAACGAATATCTCTTTGCACATTGACCATTTGGTTTTAGATGGGGCTGAGTTTGCTCATTTGGATGGGGCTGTGCTGCAAGCAGCAGTGTCGGCCGAACTGACGCAGATGTTGGCGAATGGTGGTTTGCCAGCTGGATGGCAGTCTGCTGGCTTGATGGGTGCCGTGCAGGCCGGAAATTTTAATTTGCCACATCAGCCCAATTCGCAGGGATTGGGACAGCAGATTGCGCAGCAAATTTATGGAGGGGAACGGTGATGGCTGATCAGATGGCGGAGGCACAGCAGAAAAAGATAAATAGTCGGCCGACGGGGATGATTCAGCGGAAGTGTAGCTGTGGCGGGCCGATAGTCTCCAATGGGGAATGTTCGGCTTGTAATAAGAAGAAGGGGCTGATTCAGCGGAAAGCGACGAATCAGCGTGAGTCGGAAGTGGTGCCGCCGATTGTGCATGAGGTGTTACGGCAGCCGGGCCGGCCGTTGGACGCTGAGACAAGGGCGTTTATGGAGCCACGATTTGGGCAAGATTTTAGTCATGTGCGGGTGCATACCGATGGTAAAGCAAGAGCTTCTGCTCAGTCAATTAATGCACATGCTTATACTAGTGGGCAAAATTTGGTATTTAATTCCGGCCGCTATCAGCCAGCAACAGAGCAGGGGAAATCGCTAATTGCACATGAGCTGGCTCATTCAATCCAACAGAAAGGTTTGTACTCAACACCAACTGTCTTTGATAACGACCAAAATAGCAATAGGTTTGAAAGCTCTGCTAGAAAAGCTGCCCACGCAATAGAAAGCGGTGGCGAGATACCTGCGCTTGGGCAACTACCATCGTCAATTATCATGCGCCAAGAAGGAGATGAAAGATACAGTCTTAATTTGCTTTATCCTCCTAATGATGCACAAAGACATAATGATTTGACTTTGGCGCAGGCACAAAGACAACTACATCGCTTTTCTAATCGGATTGAAGCACATCTCGTTGGTGGATATGAGGGTCACCAATCATTAAAGAGAACCAGAGACGACCAGTTTATAGTTGGGGCTTTTTCTGATCTCTTAGCCGGTGGGATTTCTATACCCCCTTTGTCTATTTGGTCTTCACCTCGAAGGCAGTTGCGACAAGGCCGTGCAGATGCTGAGCGGGGAGAAATTGCTTCTGCGGGTCGAACGCTCCAAAGAGCAGCTTATGCAATCCGCCGAGCTGAACGAAGAGTTTATAATTATCGTGAAGGTACGATAAGTGGTGCAGATAGAGCTATAACAGGATTAGAGGGTGTTCAAGTTGCTTCAACAGTTATTGTGACAGTTGGAACCGGTGGAACTGCGGGGTTGGTTGCTGGTGCTGCTTTAGGCGGCACTCAGCAATTAGCTGGGGAAGCAACAAGGGTTCATTTAGGACTTCAAGACAGCATAGATTGGACTGGAATTGCGTTCGACACTTTGTTTTCGCTTGTCGTGGGGCGTTTTGGCGGAAGGCTTGGAAGAACAGTTGCCGGTAAACTTGGAAGCGGTGTGTCGGTTAGTGTTGTCCGGGATCTAATTGTTGGGCGAGCTTCTGGAATGGCTCATACAGTCGCCCGTGAACTATACGATGCAGCGCGAGGGGAGATAGAGCTAAGTGTAGACGGATTTATTGATCGTCTAGCGGAGCAACTTACATTAAAGGCCGTCTTTTTAGACTTAGTTGGTTCAGCGGCCGGTGGAGCAGCAACAAGAGTTGCAGCTCGTCAACGAACAAATGCTTCCCGACGCTCAGGTCGGAGGGGTCGCCGAAATCAAGGTCGTCGCCAGCCTAGAAGGGGCCAAAATCAGCCCGAGCTACATCTCGTAAGACCAACGCAAGAGTCATCTCCAAGTGCTCGGCCGGTTTCTCCGTCTACTCGACCTAGCGGTATCATTGATATTAATCAAGCCAGATCAAGGCGTGCAGACCCCCTACAAACAGGAAGCCGCGAGACTGGACCGGTTACCAATGGGAACACCGCTCTTGCTATAGCACCGGAACCAATTCAGACGCCGAGACAGCAACCACTTCGACTTGTTGAACCAGCACCCGCTATTCAAGATAGACCTTCGGCTCGAGCTTCATCTGTCGGGTCACAACCAAGCAATCAGCCAGGGGCTGTTGCAATAGCAGCTGTAAATCAGCAGACATCAAACGCTAATGGCAACCAACCAATGCAAATTCGATTAGTATTGCCCCCTGAGAAATCTGCTCACGCACCTTTATATGCTGCACTTATCCGTGGGAGACGACTTCAACATATTCCAAGTAAACCTAGGAGAACTGCCCAAAGAACAAAGTGGGATAGTGAGCTGAGACCTCCTAAAGGCCAAATGAGTATGAATGAAGTGGTTTGGAGACGTTTCGATGATTTAGGTATCCGAGATATACGCCGTTTGAGGCCGAATTGGACCCAATATGAGGATCAAGTCAAGATGGAAGTTGATCACCGCGTTGAATGGCAAGTTCTTGGTACAGCCGATGAATTTTGGGGAGATTCTATGTCAAACTACGAACTTCTTGACAGAGATTCCAATGGAGCATCAGGGAGAAAGCTAAGGAGAAATATCCGCAGAGAGAGGGTCCGACTTGCAAATTTATACGGGCAACAAATGATGACTCAGCGAATTGTATTTACAGAACTTGTGATGCAGGGTGGTTCTGCTAATCCTAAACGATGGCTTCCTGAAGAAATTCAACAGGGTGATCACTACCATGCCCTGATGCGTCTGCGAGCTTCACGTGAAAGATAGGTTTAATGTCGAGATCTAAAGTATGACAACATTTCCAAACGCGCCCCGCCTGCTCAAAGGCGGATTGGTACTCCTAAACCCAAAAACAAATAACCCTGACCGCATCATCGCGCTGCAGTACAACC
>JAHDGV010000155.1:0-1288 GCA_020631655.1 Chloroflexota bacterium
CGTAGCAAGAGCTCTATGATGTCAGAGTTTAAATAGAAGTAGCGCAGCAGCGGCTTGAGATGGGGGCCAACGTCAACCGACTTACCTGCTTGACGGCGATAATTCAAAATATAGGCCAATAGCTCATCAAACACCTGATCGCAGCGCATACGCAAAATGTCTTCGATGCCGTCAAAGCAGCGATAGAACGTTGTGCGGCCGACTTGCGCTTTTTCAACGATATTGGAGACGCTAATTTTGTTGAATGGTTTTTCATAAATGAGCTCAGCCAAAGCGTCATAAATAAGTTGACCTGAGCGTATTGTGCGTTGATCGTTTGTGATTCGGTACATTATTGCTGTCTTTGTTCCACTTCTCTGAAAACAGTTGCAACCGTCTTCAAGTCTGTTTAGCATTGCCTCTAATTCGGGTCAATTGTACCGAAATAAAGCAAAAAAGGAAAGGTTTTTACAGTTTAGGCTTGTAAGCCCAAGGATCTTGAAGGTCAACGGTTCAAAAGCACCAAGTGAAAATCTTACGAGTAAATTATGAGAAAACAAATGAAAGCTATTTTTTATGCCTTAGCTTTGACAGCCGTTTTGGTCTTGGCTACCGGTTGCTCAAGTCAGTCGGTTGTTCCTTTTGAACCAACAAGCCAATTGGATTACCACGATGGGTATTGGGTAACACTGGTTGACACAGGCGGGCCTGCTCCGATGACGGTTATCAACGACCTGCACATTGACGCAACGACAAACGAAGCCAAAGTGTATGCGCAGAGCAAAATACTCGGACAAGTCATGTCGCCGCCACAGGTTGGCCCCGGCGAATGCACAGAAGATAGAAACGGGGAAACGGTTTGTTTCCACCCTAACGCAGTTTATCTAAATGGTAGTGGCGAAGAGCTGATGGAAGCTGATGGTACAGGGGAATGGTGGGTAAAACACGCTTGGATTATCGACGGGGAAGGCTACGACAACTGCGAAATGCGGCCGCAAGAAAATTATGACGATTGTATTTGGGTAGATGGTGTGTTGCTGGATGATGGATTGACGATAGAGATTGGCGGCATTATCGACAGCGGGACCGGAGCGTGGTCGGGCAATCTACGAACACCACTGTTTCATGAAGATGGGACAGTGACTTACAACGTGACACGGCGAGAGCCAACAAACATCGACCCAAACGAAGGTGAAATTGACCTAACGCTCAAAAATGGATTTGTACTCGAATTTTCCTGTGAGGAAGAAGCCAGCGACTTTGACAATTTAATCCGAAGCTGCCCAACCGGTCGCCCATAAAAGATGAT
>JAHDGV010000155.1:1388-5532 GCA_020631655.1 Chloroflexota bacterium
CTGATGCGGCCGGTTCGTTACGACGGTGAGCGCAAGCGCCACTATTGGTCGGAGGCCGACAAAGAAGTCATTGCGGAACGGTACGGTTTCCACGGATGGAATCCGCCCGACATGGGTGACCCGATCGGGATGAGCGACTACGGCGGTGGCAGCACCAACAACGACGGCCGGTTTGTTGATGGCACAGGGACGGCGGCCGGTCAGCCGATGGATGAGGATGAGCAATTTCAGCAAAGCGCTGTTCACTTTTTAAATAATTACGACGGGGACAAACCGTTTTGCCTAATTGTGGGGCTTGTGAATCCACACGATGTGCAGGCATATCCCGGCCGGGGTGTCAACAACCCGGTTGGTCCGCCATCCTACGAGAAAGGTGGGTACAAACTAGAAGATTTTGAGAATCTGCCAATAGGGCTCCCGCCCACGGTTGATGAAGATTTATCAACCAAACCTACAGTACATGCCTCGTTCCGGCGTTTGGTCGGAATCGGTGCTGGCAATGTCAACACCCGTGCAAAGCAAACGCTTTACGCCCGATTTTACGCCTACCTGTGTAGTGAAGTAGACAAGCAGGTTGGCAAAGTGCTGGATGCGTTGGATGCAAATGGATTAACGGAAGATACGTTGATCGTCCGCACAAGTGACCACGGTGAGCTAGGGATGGCGCACGGTAACTCTCGCGAGAAGTTCTATAACGCCTATCGCGAGACGTTGAGTGTTCCGCTCATTTTCTCTAATCCAAAAATGTTCCCGGAACCGCAGGCTACCGATGCATTTGCGGGGCTAATCGATATTTTGCCCACGTTGGCCTCAATCGCTGGCGTGCCAAATCGAGAGCGATTCCAATTTAGAGGCAAAGACTTAACGCAGGTTTTGAATGATGCGACCGAAGAGGTGCAAGACTATCACCACTTTACCTACGAAGATGATCAGTTTGGGGTGACGGGTGCGAACTGCATCCGAGCTTTGGTGGAAAAAGATTGGAAGTACGCCGTTTATTATGATCCGTTCAAGGGTCAGCCGGTCGAGTATGAAATGTACGATCTGAAAAACGATCCGCATGAATCGATCAATCTGGCCCATCCAGACAACTCTCAACCGGCCTCAATCATTGCCGAGCGGCGCAGGTTGCACAACCGGTTAATCGAGGTGATGGAGATTAACGGCACTACACCGCATGAAGTGCTCTTCCCGACGGCCGACGCTTTTGAGAAAACGTACGCTGCCCCGAGTGATGTCTTCCACGATCCGGTTGATGGTGGGATCAAGCGGCGGCAGCGCATTTATTCGGTCATTATGGCAGTAGCAGCGGTCGGAGCTTTATACCAACTCTTCTTTGAAGAAGCCTCACTGCTAGGAACAGTTGGGGCGTTTGTTGTCGGGATCATTTTAGGGATTATTTTCTTCAGCCGGATGACCAAAATTTCATGGGACGAGGAACGGGGTATGGTCGTTCCGTCGATGGATGTTGCCGGTTTTGTGATTCTGCTTGTGTATATTGTCTTTGTTATTATCGGAGATTCACCGGTATTGCAGCGGATTGTGCAAGCAGATACGGCGAGAGCGGCATCTGCTGCTCTAGTTGTCGGCATTATGATCGGTCAAATCCGAAGCTTAGGCACCAAAGTTCAAGAGATTTTGAGTGGCGCAGACTCTGCAAAGCGTGTCTATAAATCAATGGTTGACATTGATGCCTCGGCCGATGAGGTATGGCGTGTGGTGTCAGACTTTGCGTCCTACAAAACATGGAATCCATTACTGTCTGATGTTCAAGGTGACCTTGTTGTTGGTGGAGACCTGCGCGTACAAACGACGTTTGTCCCGATGGCGCTGAATGCGACGGTGCTTGCGGCCGAAGAACCAAAAATCTTCGAATGGGAAGATCATGTTCCGCTGAAATTGCTCGCCCCCATATTCAGCGTGCGCCTACTGTCACTGGGTGAAAATCGAACCCGTGTCCTGATACAAGAGAGCTTCTCTGGCCCGCTATTGCCGCTTTTAGGCAGACGGCTTGATAAGCAGATGCCGCCACTTTATGACGGGATGGCCCAGGCCTTGGCGCAGCAGGTGAAGCAGCGCATCACAGCAACGGATTAAAACAGACTTATCCAAAAAAAATTGAATAGTTAAAAGCTGCAGGAACTGGAACAAGTGGCTCAAGCCTAGTGTTCCCAGTCAACCCTCTGTAGCGACTGGCACGGCGAGACGTCAGCCAGAGCATGAAAAAAATTCGAAAATCAAAAAAGGAGTAAAAAAATTATGAGAGAAGTGATCGGCTCACTAATACTGTTAGGTTTATGTATTGTTGGCGGCATGTTTTTCGCTGCCGGTCTTACCGGAGCGATCATCGCGTTGGTCGTATATGGGGTGTTGTTCTATTTGCTACTACCAAAAATTCTTTATTTATTCGGGGTACATCCACACTACCACGGCCGGGAGTTTAATCTACCGACTAAAAAGGCCTTAATCATCGGCACTAACCATGACACCTTGGGTGATACCGGCCAGAAAACTGGAGTTGCTCTATCTGAGCTATCTGTCCCTTACTATCAGTTTTTAGCTGCTGGTATGGAAGTTGATCTTGGTAGCGTCAACGGTGGCAACATCCCGATTGATCCACAATCGGTTAGTAGATTCATTGCGACCCCCGGTGACAAGCGCTTCCTGAAGGATCAAACCGCTATGAATAAGATCAAAAATTCACTCAAGATCGACGATCTCGATTTCAAAGAGTATGACGCAGTCTTTATGGCCGGGGGATGGGGTGCATCCTACGATCTGGGCTATTCAGAACTGCTGGGGGAGAAAACAACTGAAGCCTATCTCAACGGCGCCGTGTTGGGATCAGTATGTCATGGGGCATTGGGCTTCCTCCATGTTAAAGATGAAAACGGCAATCCAATTCTAAAAGGTCGAAATGCGACCGGTGTAACGGATAAACAGATCAAGGAGCTTGGCATTGATATCACGCCGATGCACCCCGAGACGGAACTGCGCAAAGCGGGTGCCAAGTTCAACAGCAATACCGCCTTTAATGACTTTTTCGCAGACATTACGGTCGTGGACGGCCGGCTTGTCACAGGGCAAAATCAAAATTCTGGGGCTGAAACCGCCCAGAAAATGATGATTCTTGTAGAAAAAATTGAGGAGGGACAACAGGTATAGCCTCCCCACAAAACAATAGAATCCCTCATTGGGCGTTAGGACCTGGAAAGTTGATCCGGCCGGGTGATATTGATCCAAGTTTCAGCAATTAGAAGTGTGACAACAAAACTAAGCCAGATCGCTGTATCCCAAGCTTCAACAAAGCTGAGGTCAAAAAGCCACCGCAATAATTCAAGTTGCACACGCAGTGTAGAAACAGCCAATCCAAGCGCAAAGGCCCGGATCATCCATTCCCGATGCTGGACAATTTCCCATCTGCGAGCATGAAGATACCCTTTTACCAAAGCAAACATGAAAAGGGCAACGAAAAACAGCGTCGCAACTATGGCGGTAAAGGTCCCAAAGACGGGCAATCGATAGGTAAGGATGATCGCTCCGACGGCCGTTAGCAAAGCCGAAACAACATAAACCCGCCCCGCCCAACGATGAAATTGAATCCAACGGGTGCGAATGCTTTCGATAAATTGGAGTGGTCCCAAAACCATGAATAGAAAGCCGGGGATAATGTGAAATAAAGTTGCATAGGGATTGACGCTATAACGTCCCTCGAAGGAGGTGGGATCGTTTTCAGAAAACGAGGAATCAAACAAAATATCTAGCGTACTGATAAAGCGGTTGACCACACCATAGATACCTACCAAGGCCAATATAACCACAATCGTAAAGCCTATTTTGCTGACAATGTCTTTCATTATCTTTTTCCCTTGAATGTCGAGTGAAACAATCTGCAAGCACCAGTTTTAAATTTAGCCAAATGCATTTTACCAATAGAACCTGAAGGAAATGTCAGGATAATCTTGAAAGAATGTCCGCTTGAATTATTTCTAGGGGAAAACAACCAAAGCTTGTCTCAATGCGCCGTGTTGGTCTCATTCTAAAAGTACGAAGAAACAAAAAGACGGCCGCAGATTTCTCTACGGCCGTCACCTAATTGTTGCTCCGTTTGATGCAATTGGGCGATTTACAGATTCTAATTGTC
>JAHDGV010000155.1:5632-11853 GCA_020631655.1 Chloroflexota bacterium
TCACAAGATCCTCTTGACCATCAACAACCGGCCCGAGTCGCTCCACAACGTCTGCCAGTGTTAGGCCCGAAAAGATCCGTGGGTTAACTTCTTTCATCAGCGTTTGAACCGATGGGGTCAGCTTTTGCAAATGGGGTAACAAGTGACTGCTACCGTTCAAAGATGGCCCTGTGCCGTTGAGCAAATTGCCTACGGCCGGAACCTCATCCCCAATAGCAACCAGCCCGTGCGAGAGCGACATAATCCCGCTCATAATTTCACCCATCTGGCCACCACTGCCGATCAAGTTGATTTTGATCCCCGGAGCGATCGCCTCGAACGCACTGAGTGATGCACTGGCTTTAATTTCAGCTATTTTTGCTTCATGCTCATACTGCATTTTAGCTTTTTCAAGCTCGATCAAAGCGGGGGAAGCCGCATACAGATCAGCCAGCTCTTTTTGCGCATCAATATCAACTTGGCGCAAATTCCGCTCACGCTCAACTTCTACCTCGGCATCGACTTTGGCGATTTCAGCACTGGCTAAACCTTCGGCCCGCTTAACCTCGACCTGCCGTTCAGCAACTGTTACACGAGCCTCTTCAACTTCTACCTCTGCCAAACCGGCCGCGGCCGTTTCTGCGCGGGTCGCCTCGGCACGAATTTTGGCAGCATGTGCCCGCTGCTCAGTCGATTTCGCCTCAACTTCAGCTTTAGCTAAGTCTGCATTTGTCTCAGCCTCTACTTTGATGGCAAGCGCCCGTGCCTCAGCTTCCGCTTGCAAGCGAATCGCTTCGGCCGACTCACTTTCCTTCATCAAAGCAACTTCTTTTGACCGCTCGGCCGTTGCCAATTCCGACTGACGGAGTCGTTCTGCGTCCGCTTTGGTTAGCTCAGCATCACGCTCAATTTTTCTCTCTTGGGCCAATGCCATCTGGGCCGCTTCCGCCTGCGTTGCCGCAATGGCCAGCTCATTGGCTTTGGTTTGCTCAAGCGCTCGAATCTCGGCTGCGTATTCAGCCTTTTTACGATCAAGACCGGCCGCTTTCTCAGCCTCTGCCTGCTCAAGCTCACGATCAAGCCCTACCTTCTCAAGCATCGCTTTTTGTTTCGCTCGTTCAGTGGCTACCAGCTTTTCAGTTGTGGTCGCTTCAACGGCCGCTTTCTCCTGAGTTGTTTCCGCCTCGATCCCCGCTTCACGACGGATGCGCTCATCAATGTCGGCCCGCTCGAGCAACTGCTCACGGTTAATCGCAATCGTTGTCTCTTTAGAAACAACCGACTCCGCTTGGCGCACCAATTTGGTGTACGCATCACCAGACAGCTGGGTAACGGTCAGAACCGATAGATCGTACCCTAACTCATCGAGCGCTTGATTAACTTTGTCAAACGCGTTGCGGGCCAGCGACTGACGATTGGCGATAATGTCAGTCAGCTCCATTTGAGCGGCCGCTTCGATTAGCTCTGACATCGCCACTTGGGTGATGGTACGTACCAATCCTTTAGCATCTTGCCCAATGCGGCGTGCGGCCGTTTCCGCTTTTTGTGGATTGAGCTGTGCAACCGCATGTGCCCACAACTGGAAGCTTACTTTATTGCTGTCCAACGCTTCGATCCCGCCACCCGTGGGGCCCAACAACGGGACGGTAAAACTAATCGTTTTAAGCTTAATAACCTGGGTTAAGCGGTTGAGCCAATACTGGGACGGTTGCCCGGCCGCCTGGCCAAATACCTGACTCTGTTTAGCAGAGCGGGTGGTGTGTACGCCGTTACCGACAACAACGTGGATCTCATCGGCCGGGACTAAAATGCGGCGGCCGATGCCAAGTACGCCTCGAGCGTTATCTGCTTCAACATGTAGTGCATGAATGCTATCAGCTGCCTCTGAGATGGCGGCACGGGAGCGATTGGCCGTTTCCCGGGCCTTTTCTTCCATGGTAGGTCCTCCCTGATTTTGGGTAGGGGGAATAGGATTATTCGATGTCATCTTGCTCTCCTTTGACTATTTGTGACGAGTAATAGGGCTGGATGTATAGACGTCCCAGCCGGGGTTTATAAGGCCTGATTGGGGGATGGATGAATCGGCTTAGTGGCCAGGCAAAGGCATCATTTTTTGTTTTCAACAAATGATATTTACACATATTACGCAGATTTTGGCCGGAAGTTTCACCCTCTCTGGTAGAACTGAAAAGTCTGGAATCTAAAGGTTTAAACAACTGCGTAATCCCGCTTTACCCTTCTAGATTTTGACCGTTGCCCCAATCAAACAGACCCATTTAGTTTACCTGCAACCTCGTCTCGGCATCCTCTCAAAATCGGGCTAAAATCATCAGTATGGATATGAAGTATTTGGGAAATTCGGGAATTCAGGTTTCAGAGCTATGTTTTGGCACGATGACGTTTGGCGATGCGGCCGATGAAATCGAATCTGCAAAGCTTTACACAGCTTGTCGAGATGCAGGGATCAACTTTTTTGACTGCGCCAACATCTATGTCAAAGGTCGGTCTGAAGAAATTTTAGGCAACCTGATGGCGGGCCATCGGGACGAAGTTGTGCTGACTACGAAATTCTTTTTCCCAATGAGCGATGATCCCAACGCGCGCGGTGGCTCCCGACGCAATATCACCCTTTCACTTGAGGACAGCCTGCGCCGTTTAAAAACCGATTACATCGATCTCTATTTTATGCATCGTTTTGACCCCAATGTGCCGCTTGAAGAGACGTTGCGGGCCTTAGACGATATGGTCAAACAAGGCAAAATTTTGCACATTGGTGCCAGTAACTATGCGGCGTGGCAAGTGGCTAAAGCGCTAGGCATCTCGGCCGCTAAAGGGTGGGCCCGCTTCGAATGTATCCAGCCGATGTACAACCTGATCAAGAAAAATATTGAGACAGAATTGTTGCCGATGGCGCAATCTGAAAACGTAGCGGTGATCCCCTACAATCCGCTGGCAGGGGGCATGCTGACGGGCAAGTACGGCCGCAAAAAAGACGAAACAATCACCGGCCGTCTCAACGACAGCGCCATGTACAACAAGCGATACGGCAATCTAGACATGCTCGAAATTGCAGAACAGTTTGTTGATCTAGCCCAAAAATGGGGACATGACCCGGTGGCCTTGGCAGTCGCGTGGGTAAGTGCCCATCCGGCCGTCACCTCACCCATTCTGGGGGCGCGAAATGTGGAGCAATTGCAGGGCTCCCTTGCATCGCTTAAGGTTGACATGACTCCTGAGTTGTACGAGGCAGTCGCTAGTTTGACACCTCCGGCCGCGTCTGCGACTGGGCATGATCACGAAGGACGTTAATTTCCTCGGTTTTACATAGGCATCTGCTTAAACCGGTTGAATTTTTGGCCTGCATCAGCCATCATGTTTCACGAGCAAAAAGGAACGCAAGATGGTCAGCAAGCGGTGGCAACGCAAACAACCGATTATTCAACATGTAGCACTGGGGCTGGTGTGGGGCTTACCCCTGTTTTGGCTTTCTGTTGATCTCACTCCATTTCAAAAAATAGCGTTCAGCATTGCGACTTGGGTCATCGTTATCCCGTCGGGATATTACCTAAACTACCGATTGGCCGAAAAGCTTGTGCGGGTATTCACCCACGAAGAGGATGCGGTTAGGGGAGTTGTACAGCGATCTCTAACAAAGAACTACATTCGCTTTAGCCGCCGCTTTGTTCGCAATGAAACCCACTTTGTCATACCAGATGAAGGGCTAACGCTCGTAATCGAATCTTATCCACTTAATCTACCAATCGACAGCCATATCGTTGCCACTGATGCAACCAAAGTCGAAATCCGGGGCTTAAACAAAAGTAACACCGCCTTAGCAGAACGCATTTCCGGCTTCATCAGTCAATCGGCCGAGCTTCGGTTTAGCCAAGCCTAGTCCTACTCTTACCCCTCATAAGCGGCCAGCTTATCAGCTAACTCTTTCAGCTTAGCCCGAGCCTTTTCGTGCACAACCTCAGCCTTCTCCCCCATCATGATTTCGATCCCCTCATCAATCGTCTCAACCGACCACAGATGGAACTTGCCAGCCTTGACCGCCTCAACCACTTCGTCTCGCAACATCAAGTCCGCCACATTTGAGGCCGGGATCATCGCCCCCTGATCACCCGTTAGCCCTTGATCGAGACAAACTTCGTACCACCCTTCAACCTTCTCTGTCGCACCACCAATCGCCTGAACCTCACCATACTGGTTCACCGATCCAGTAACCGCAATATTTTGTTTGATGGGAATTCCCGTCAGGCTTGAAAGTAGCGCATACAGCTCGGTTGAAGAGGCACTGTCCCCGTCAACCCCACCGTAGTTTTGCTCAAATGTGATTTGGGCGCTGAGCGAAAGCGGATGATCGGTTGCATATTGACCACCCAAGTAGCCGGTCAAAATCAGCACCCCTTTGTTGTGGATGGCACCCGCCATGTTGACCTCTCGATCAATCGCCACCACCCCTTTTTTGCCCACATAGGTGCGCACGGTTAAGCGTGACGGGTGGCCAAAGGCATAATCACCGATCTGGGATACGGCCAACCCGTTGATTTGGCCTACTTTATCCCCTTTAACCTGCAACAGTTGTTTTTTATCAAGAACACCCTCGCGCATCCGGTTTTCGATACGATTACGCATGTAGTTGCGGGTCTCAATCGCTTTGCTCACATCGGCCGCCGTGACCTGCTTGGGCTTTGATTTTCCGGCCCAATAATTAGCCTCGGTCATCAAATCAGTAATATCGCCAAACTTAGTACTTAGTCGTTTTTGGGTTCCGGCCAAGCGTGATCCATACTCGATCAGTTTGCCGATGGCACTCCGGTCAAACGGCCGTAGCTCTTTTTCTTGGATGCGGGCCGCAATAAACGTGGCGTACTCCATCTCATTTTCAGTCGTGCGTTCAATCGTCTGATCAAAATCCGCCATCACTTTAAAAATAGAGTCAAAGTCTTCATCCAGACCGGCCAGTTGATAATAAAGCGACGGTGGCCCGATCAAAATCACTTTCACATCTAGCGGGATCGGTTGAGGGTCGAGCGTGCGTGTCGCTGCACCGCCACGAATCGCTGGATCATCCGGCCGGACCGCGTTGCCAAGCAAGGCTCGTTTTAGGGCTTCGTACGACATCGGTGTGGCAAACAGATCGCGCGCACGTAGCACCAAATAACCGCCATTGGCTTTGTGCAGAGCACCCGGCCGCAACAGGGTAAAGTCGGTCACAACCGCACCGCCCGGCCGACCTTCATGTTCCACACGCCCCATCAGCCTTGGCAAAGATGGGTCGTATTCAACGATGACCGGAGCCTGCTTGCTCAGCTTGTGATCGATAATCACATTAATTTTGTAGCGGCGGAACCATTCTTCCGGCACCTGATTTTGGGGTGGCTGTCCCTCGGCCGCGGCCGCCTGCTGAAACACCCCGATGTTTTTCAAAATGTCTTCACGCACATTTGAAAAATAGTCGGCCAAAACTTCAATATCTTTAAACTGTTTTTTAAGCTCATCAATCGCCACATCTACCACAGAAGCACCGACTCGCTGAACCAGCTCCTCCATCCGATCTTGGGCTGAGTTTTGAATCTCTCGCGCCGCATACATCACGTCGGCCAGCTCTTTTTCCAGTTTGTTTTGTAGCTCCCGCCAGGTATCTTGCTCTTCTTGAGACAGTGCGCTAAACGCCTCTGCATCAATCGGTTGGCCGTCTTTGGTTGGCACAATGCGGAACCCTTCCGGCGTTTGCATCACGGCCGCACCTTGCGAGTTGGCCTGCCGCTGGAACACGGTAAATAGCTGAGTACGTTCCGCTTCAAGCTGTTGCCGCATGGCCAATGCTTCGTTACGGAACTGTTCGTTGTCAAAGGCACGGGCCAGCTCACTGCGCAAACGGCCAACAGTTTCGTCCATCGTATCCCGCAGGCGACTGCCAACACCGGCCTGTAGCTCAAACGCTATGGGTGAATGGGGTGCCTGAAAATTGTTGACATAGACCCAATCGTTCGGGGTTTCTTGATCATGAATCCGACCCTCAATATATTTTTGGATGGTGGTGGTTCGGCCGGTGCCTGACTCGCCCAACACAAAAATGTTGTATCCGGGACTGCGCATCTCCATGCCAAATTCAATCGCCATCACCCCACGGGGCTGGCCGATAATTGTGTTGCATGGGTCCAAGTCGTCAGATGTTTTGAATTTGAGTTCAGGAGAATCAAATTCGTTGCGTAGTTGGGTTGGGTTCAGTTTTG
>JAHDGV010000786.1 GCA_020631655.1 Chloroflexota bacterium
GGGAATGGAAGTTTTGCGGCAGGCGATTGAGGCGCGGTAGTTAGCTTCGTAGAACCGTTAACTCCAAACAAAGTCGTTTTCAAGTGCGAGCTCGCCTTCGACAAGCTCAGGCTACCCTTTTATGGAATATTTGTTAACTCATTTTGCGCACAAATATTAAAAGATAGGGTAAGCTGAGCTTGTCGAAGCTGAGATCGCCATTGAAGGTAACTGCGGGATCTTAGTTCAAAGTGTGATTTGGTTCACCAAGCGATTGGGCGTTTCGTGATCATGCGAGGGTAAATAAACCAACGGCCGCTCAGCCGCATATCGGCGCACCTTCTCATAGGTCTTTAGCCCACCCGGCCAGTCGACAATGATCCCCGGCCGTTTGTTTTGCAGTAACTGTGTGTCCGTAAACGACACATCCCCCGCCAGCATGTAATCAGCCTCGTCATCATGCACCAGCACCGACTGGTGGCCGTGGGTATGTCCGGGTGTGGGCACAACGGTTATAGTTTTGGTGAGCTTGTAGCCGCTCCCAAACGGTGTGTCGGTTGGTTCATATGTGATTTGTTTCGGCGTAAACCCTCTGGGAAAAGTTGTTGTAGCGGCCCCAAACGGCCGTGTCCATTCTGTTTTGGAAACCAGTACGTCTCGGTTTGGGAAAAACTTGAGCCCATCGGTGTGATCAAGATGCAAGTGGGTCAAGACCACCGCGTCAATATCAGCCGGTTCAACCCCAATTTCTGCCAGCTGATTGTTGATCTGCAGTTCCTCAGTGAGTTTTAGCTTCAGAATACGCCGATTGATAAACGCATCTGGCTTCGCATCCCCAAAATAATCTTCGTCAAAAACGTTGATATTTTCACCCGTGTCAACGAGGAAATTCCCTTCCGGGGATTTGATCAGCCAAACGGTGATCGGCATATCATCGGTCCAGCGGTTTGAGGCGAGAATGCGGGGTAAGCGCAGTGGGGGGATGAGACCGGTAAATTCACGGTGGGGCGGCCGGACGGCGACAGTGCCGGTCTGGAAGTGGAAAATTTCGATTCCGTTATTGAGCTTTGTTTGGGTAACCATATCGGCCGCATTTTATGCTCGAGGACGTAAATATTTGATTTTTCTAACTTCTAATTTATGGGCCAAAATGAGCTATGGGAAGAAATGATTCATAGATATGATCAACAATCAAAATCCCTTGAGATACGCCACTTGCACTTGCATGAAAAAACGGTGCAGGTGTGGCTGGATCAGGCTGGCAGGCTCCTTCGCCAAACGAGTAAGCGTATAACTTGAAGCTACCCAATGTTTGCGCTTGCCAAATTGAACTTGAAGCTGAATTTGGCAAGGGGCGACTACCGCCCGCTATTATTTGTAATGCGTCCGATTCTTCAATATTTTCATCAATCACTTCCATCACAAAATGTGCTGAACCAAAAGTGCAACCCTCGGCCGTAAGCAGGCTAACCCGGGCATTAGTTGTCTCACCAACCTTAAGTAAAACTTTGTCTAGCTCGATCGCATAAACGGCTTGGTGTGATGTAGGTTCTGGATTTTGCTGTGCAAAAACATGCGCCTGCCCGGCTAAATAGGCGATGACAAAGATAGAAAATAGGCAGAAGGCTATGAGCCCAAATCTATTCATCAGCAAACTGATATTTAATCAACGGCGGCGGGGGATCTTGCACAAACCACTTCGCGACTTCACATGGATCAAGATTTTCTTTCCGGGGATCATCTTCAAAACAGATGCCGCAGTGGGTGCCGGTAGTGCCGTACTTGATCATGCGTAAAGGCCAGCTCCCACCACCGCCTGACCAAATGGTGTTTTGCAGATGATCAAACACAATCATGTCGTATTCGATGAAGAACTTTTCATCTTCTTGAACAAAG
>JAHDGV010000156.1 GCA_020631655.1 Chloroflexota bacterium
CGATTTTCATGCCGGAATTATAGTCGGGAGACGCGCCAACGGCACGTCTCTACAATACTATTCCCATGGTGAAATGCACCATTGGATCATCTAATGGCAGCAGCCTGCTACGACATTTCAGCGATCTGATCTATTTCTGGATCAAGGATTGAATTTAAGTAGAGGGTACTAAGTGGAAGACATTCAGCATCAAAACAATCAGGATTCCAAAGAATGGAAGTACGTTCGTGGAAATAATCGGCTCAAAGAAAAAAAATAAAGGACCAAGATTAAGATCCAAAGTAAATGGTACCCAATATCAAATGGGACAAAGAAAAGGTTATTAGGAAATAGAGAAAGCAGAGATTGATATAGAAATGTATATATCTCCAAATCCCATCTATTATGTAAAATGGCATATATCCACAATGGGGCAACAACAATCAGACCAGTGATTAGAAAACCCTTCCATCCTAAAACTGGAGGCCTTTGATATTCAAATGTTGATTCATTAAGTGGCTCATGCTTAAAATAAAAAGCCCAAATTAAAATTGTTGGTGATATTGCTATCACAGACACTACGTAAAATAATCCCCAGTCTATATACATAATAATTGATCAATTCCATCGTTAAAAAAAAGGCCTGCACCAACGGTACAGACCTTTCTAAAACTAAACATCAGGGCTTCAATTATCAGCCACCTAGCCAACGGCTAACGGCCAATAGCTAAGAGCCAATCTAGAACATCCCAACAATCTGACCCGTTTCTGGATCGATGTCGATGTCGTAGTATGCCGGCCGGGTTGGATACCCAGGCATCGTACTCATCGTACCCAGCAGTGGATAGAGGAAGCCTGAGCCAACAGACGCACGAATCTCACGGATGGGGACCGTAAAGCCGGTGGGCCATCCTTTCAACTCAGGGTCATGGCTGATAGAAAGATGGGTTTTTGCCATACACATCGGCAAGCCACCAAAGCCGTTCGCCTCGTAGCTGGCAATTTGCTCTTCCGCTTTTTCAGAGTACTCAACACCATCAGCGTTGTACATCTCTTTGCAGATGATCTCGATTTTCTCTTTAATCGGCAGATCAAGGTCGTAGAGGAATTTGAAGTCGCTCTCCATCTCACACGCTTTGACAACTGCACGAGCCAAGTCGGCCGCACCATCGCCACCGCGTGCCCAGTGATTAGACATTACCGCGTCAACCGCACCCGCTTCAACGGCCGCTTTTTTGATCATCGCCACTTCGTTATCGGTATCTGTGTGGAACTTGTTAATCGCCACCACAACTGGAACGCCAAACATACGTGCATTTTTGATGTGTGCGCGCAGGTTGCTCAACCCTTCTTCTAATAGCTCAAGATTTTCTTCGGTGTACGCCCGATCCAGCGGTTTACCCGGGGTCACTTTTGGACCACCACCGTGGGTTTTAAGCGCACGCACCGTAGCGACAAGCACAACAGCGTTTGGTACAAGACCAGAATAGCGACATTTAATGTTGAAGAACTTCTCCATACCGATGTCAGCACCAAAGCCAGCCTCAGTCACAACGTAACCATCCTCACCCACTAATTTGAGGGCGATTTGGTCAGCTACAATTGAGCTGTTGCCGTGTGCGATGTTGGCGAAAGGTCCAGCGTGGATCATCGCAGGAGTTCCTTCTAGCGTCTGCATCATCGTCGGTTTAAGCGCGTCTTTCATCAACACGGTCAACGCACCTGCACAACCGATATCTTCGGCCGTTACAGGTACACCGCTCCGGCTCATACCGATTACCATACGACCCAATCGTTCGCGCATGTCTGGCAAGCTGGTCGCCAGCGCCAAAATAGCCATGATTTCAGAAGCAACGGTAATGTCGAAGCCGGTTTCACGGGTGCGACCTTTCTCTTTTGGTCCAGTCCCGATCGTGATTCCGCGCATCATCCGGTCGTTACAGTCAACCACGCGACGCCAGGTGATGGTGTCAGGATCGATGTCCAAACGAGCGAAACGGGCCGCTTCTTCGGCCGTCAAATCTTCAGGATTGGTTTTGTCGATGCCCAATTTTTTGAGGCGACGCAACATTGAAGGAGAGAATGAACGCACCCCTTTTTTGGCTGGAGTCAACCGGCGATAAAGAGCCTCGTCACTTTGGCTAGCTTCATGGAACAAACGGGTATCGATGGCGGCCGCCAACACGTTGTTCGCAATTGAAATCGCGTGGATGTCGCCGGTTCCATGGAGATTGAACTCTTCCATCGGAATAACCTGGCTGTAGCCACCACCGGCCGCGCCACCTTTGATCGAAAAGGTTGGACCCATAGACGGCTGGCGAATGCAGGTCATCACTTTTTTATCTAAATGGGCACCAAGCGCTTGGCTCAAACCAACAGTTGTGGTTGTTTTACCCTCACCCAACGGGGTTGGGGTGATAGCGGTAACCACAATGTAGTTCCCATTTTTCTGATCAGCAAGACGCTCACGAACGTCAAGACTGACTTTCGCTTTGGTCCAACCGTACATTTCAAGTTCTTCGTCCTTGATGCCAGCTTCACGCGCGATCTCGAGGATCGGTAGTGGGGTTGCGGCTTGGGCGATGTCGATGTCGCTAGGGACATCTTCCAACATGTTTTCGAGTTTATGTGCCATTTTTGGCCTCCTTCTGGAAACGCGATTTTTTCTTTTACGAACCCCGGTGTAGGGGTCGACGGGGTCGGAACAATTTATTTTCTTCGGAGCCAAGTTGAACCCGACCCCGTCGACCCCTACTAATCTTCAGATTCGAACTGTTTAAAGATTTTTGTTAAATGTGACAGATGATCACTGTCATGATTCATAGCGACTTCGACCAAACGCTCGGCCGTCAGTTCGCCATAAATGTCGTGGGTTACAGACATACTCAGTTGATTGGCGGGCAACATTTTGATCCGTTCAACCAATCTTCGGCGGCTCTCTTTCCATCGAATAATCGAGTCTGTTAATTCCGGCCGGCCTAATCCCGCTTCAGTGTTCCAATAAGCGGTGTAAGTCTGAGTTTTGCTCGTAAGCATCCCATCTAGCCAAACCAAGTACGCCTCGCGCTCAATTTTGGCAAGATGAGCCGCAATCAGCCGGAACGACCATTCGTCAGGTGCCGGCCGCCAATCTTGATACATAGCGACGTCGTACAGCATTGCACAAATGCTGTCATGCCCTTTTAGGAGTTGATTAAGCTGATAGCTGAGAATCATCACTCTCTTTGGATGCTATAGCCGTACCGGGATAGGCGTAGCGCCCTTTCCCAGCTTTAAAATCGACCATAATTTCATTCAGATGATCTTCATGCTCTTTGTCATGGTCAATTGCCATCTTAATAATGTCGATCGTTCTGAACTCGCCAAAATGGTCGTGCGTACCGGTCATTTGTAGCTGGTCTTCATCTAGTCGCCGCAACATCATCACAACCTCGTTGCGCCGTTCGCGCCAGAGGCTGATTGAATCTTGAATGTCGTATGCGCTGAAATCCCAGCCGGTGTTGATGTAATAGGTGTAATGGGGTTTCTCTCCGGTTGAAATCACCTGAACACGATTGAGATGGCAATCCAGTTCAACTTGGGCCATGTGGGCCGCAATAAAACGGAATGACCATTCGTTTAGTTCTGGTTGCCAGTCTTGGTGGTTGGCTACGGAGAAGAACAGCGCACAAATTCGGTCCTGACTCGCCTGCATTTCCGAAATTTGTGCCTCTAAATCCATTTTCTTTTCCTCGACTCCCTCATTCCAATAAATCATTTTCTTTCCCCCTCATCTGCCCTTTGGGCATCTTCTCCCCCAAGGGAGAAGCGTTCCCCTCTCCCAAGATGGGAGAGGGCTAGGGTGAGGGTTGATAATTACTTTCTACGACGACGTTTCCGTTCACGTACGGGCGCAGCCGGTTCTGGCGGTGCTTCACCCCGAGCCTCAGCCCGTGCGGCCGCCTTCGCCGCTTTAATCGCAGCGTCACGCGGAGCCATCTCTTTAATCCATGTCAGGCAGTTTTCATCGTTCCCCATCATCACGTCACCGGCCAAAATGCCGTCCATAATTTCATGGTGGTTTGGATTGGTAATAGCCGAAGTCATTCCGGCCGCCATAAACATGGTAAGTGCATGGGCGTTTAAAGGGTTCCGCTGTGGCAAACCAAACGAAATATTAGATGCACCACAGCTGGTATTCACCTTTAGCTCATTGGTCAACCGGCGAACAAGCGCAAAAACTTGGCGTCCAGCATAGCGCATCGCACCAATTGGCATCACCAACGGGTCGATTAAGATGCTTTCTTTCGGAATTCCATAATCGGCCGCACGCTCAACAATTTTCTTAGCGACCGCATACCGCACGTCTGGGTCTTCAGAGATACCGGTTTCGTCGTTTGAAATTCCGATCACGGCACAATCGTATTTTTTAACGAGAGGTAGAACCCGCTCCATTTGCTCATCTTCACCCGTTACCGAGTTCAAAATCGGCCGACCTTCGCAAACCTCTAACCCTTTTTCAAGAGCTTCAACAATTGAAGAGTCAATGCAGATTGGCACATCGACCAGTGACTGTACCAACTTAATGGTATCTGCCAAAATCTGGGGCTCATCTGCTAGCGGGATACCAGCATTAACGTCCAGAATATGTGCCCCTTTGGCAACTTGTTGCAAAGCATCTCGTTCGACGCGGCTGTAGTCACCGGCCGCCATTTCACGAGCTAGCAACTTACGGCCAGTCGGGTTAATCCGTTCACCAATGACACAAAATGGGTGATCAGGGCCGATTTTTACGACCTTTGTTTTCGATTCAACGATTGTTTCAAAACTCATAGTTAGCTTTTGGCTATTAGCGGTTAGCTTTTAGCCTATTTAGTCTCCCGGAACGGGTTCAGGCATCGGTTCTTGTACCGCTTCCATCACCGGCCGGGGCCATAATCCAGCTCCTTTTACAATATCAGGTACTTGGTGCTCAAGCTTATACGCCATAATGTGCGCACCAGATACCCCTTCAATCTCCATCGCCTGCTGGATCAATTCAATGCAGATCTTCTTTCCTTCTTCCGCTTTCTTCCCTTTGGGTGCGCCGTTTAACCGATCAATAATCGCATCGGGAATTCGGACACCGGGAACGTTTTTACGTATAAATTCAGCTGAGCGCCCACCCTTCATCGGGCCAACGCCAACCATAATAAAAGCTTTTTCGTGCAGACCTAGATCAACCGCTCGCTTCATGAATTCTTTAAACCGTGGAATATCAAAGCAATACTGGGTTTGAATAAAGTCTGCTCCGGCTTCGATCTTTTTCGCCATGCGAATCGGCCGGAAATCGTACGGCATGGCAAATGGATTTGATGCCGCACCCAAAAACAGTTTAGGGGCCGTTGTTAGTGGCCGGCCACTTAAAAACATGCTTTTGTCACGCATAATGCGCAGTGTGCGTAGCAGATGCATACAGTCGAAGTCAAATACCCGTTTTGCTTCAGGTTGGTCTCCGGCCGTTACATCATCACCGGTCAGGCACAGCACGTTGCCTACACCTAATGCGGCCGCACCCAACACATCACCTTGAATCGCAATACGATTTTTATCGCGGCAAGAGATTTGCAGAATCGGGTCTAATCCTTGTTGAGCTGTTAAAGCAGACACCGCAACAGATGACATGTGGCAGTGAGCGCCAGATGCATCAGTGGCGTTGTACGCATCCACAGCACCCTCCATCACCCCGATTTCGTGAATTACATCATCAGGATTACTGCTGTCTGGTGGGCCTAATTCGGCCGTGACCGCGAAGTGTCCCGCACGCAAAACACGCTCAAGATTGGTTCCTGCTTTCATTTCACCACTCATGAGCCGCTCCCGTTCTTTTCTAGAACCGGAATCGTGTTAATCCCAACCCAACCTTTTGGCACTTCTTGATCTACACCGGTCAACATATTGACCCACGCAGAACTACCTTCTAATTGGCGATTAACAGGTGGTTGGATATGAGTGATTTCATGGCCCCAAGTCCCCATCTGCTCAGATCGTTCGTACGCCTCAACCCAAACGCAACGCATTTCAGGCTTTACTTCGCAGTGGCCATTTGCCCGCACACCACCACAAGCCCCATTACGTAAATTTTTGGGGCAAGACATAGAACAGGTCATGCCGGTCGAGTGTAGAACGCACTGACCGCACATTTTGCAGTTAAAAATTATTTTTTTGCTCCAATCCTCGGGACCAGAAATCCACCGATCTACACGTTCGTAGCCGATGCGTTTGATTACAGGATCGAGTTTTTGGAACAGAGATTTTGTTGAGCCATAGGCCCGCTCAAGCATTCGTGGATGGTCGCGTAACCAACTTCCAATACTCATAATATTCAGTTTTATTTTGCCATTAGCTCTCGGCCTTTGGCTCTTAGCGTCAGTTTGGTTAGATGCTAAAAGCCAACGGCTAGTAGCTAATAGCTAAAATGCTATCTAGCTCTTCTGCGTCTACGACGGCCACCGGCGGCTGCAACTGCAGCAGGGCCATCTTCAACTTTGATTCCGCGTGCCTCTACAACAAGATCACTAGAATCAGCATCGAGCGCTTTTCTCATTTCAAGGATGTGTTCTGGGGCACTACCACAACATCCACCGATAATCGATGCACCTAAAGCACGAACACGCTGTGCGTAATCCGCCATCGCTTGTGGGGTTCCATCATATTTCAGTTCGTTGTCGATCCACTGTGGCATGCCTGCATTTGATTTGACGATGATATTGGCCTCTGGCACCGCTTGGTGCATGAGTTGAACAACCATTTCAATTTCTTCAAATCCATTGCCGCAGTTAGCGCCGAATGCGAATATGTCCCATTCGTGCATGGTCCGCGCCGCATTTTGAGGGGTTACTCCCATCATTGTGCGCCCGTTGGTGTCAAATGACATCGTGGCACAAATCGGCCGATCAGACACCTGTCGGATTCCTTCAACGGCCGCTTTGACTTCATCTAAATCGCTCATTGTTTCGATCCAGAATAGGTCTGCACCACCGTCATGTAATCCTTTGGCCTGAATCGCAAATGATTCAACCGCTTCTTCGTAGCTCATGTCTCCCATCGGTTTCAAGATTTCACCGGTGGGTCCAATTGAGCCTGCAACGAAGACCGGATGGTCAGCAGCATCGGCCGCTTTTTTGGCAATAGCCGCCCCTTTTTCGTTCAGCTCGGCCGAACGATCCTGCAAATCATGCAGTTTAAGACGGAAGGTCGTACCACCAAATGTATTGGTCAGAATGATCTGAGCACCTGCGTCAATATATTGCTGGTGAACCAGCGTTACATTTCCCGGTAGCGTGTCATTCCATGTTTCTGGAGGAGCACCATCACCAAGACCCAGTTTGAACATTTGAGTCCCAGTAGCACCATCTGCTAGTACGGTTCCGCCCCCCGCTAGTAAGTCAGATAATTGTAATTTCATATCCTTTGCTTTCCTTGCGGTTGAGTATTAGATAACTTCCGGGCGTTTCGTCTTGTTCAAGTGACGAAACACCCGTGAAGTTGGTTACGCACTAGCAGTTTATCATCAAAAACTATCTCGAATGATTAACAATCTTCGGTTTAGATGCTTTTTTTCGGACAATCGTTAGTTGTTGATAGTTAATTAAAAACATCTATTCCAAACTAACGACTATGCGATAGATGGTGGTTCGCTTTAGTCCTCAGATACTAGTTAGTCGGGTTAAACTGACCGCTAGCGACTGAAAACTTCCAATTAATTACTGGGGATGCTTAATTGACATCCATTTTTTAGCAGTTTCAACCGCTACAGCCGCATCACGACAATAAGCATCTGCTTCAATATCTTCTGCAAATGCTTCATTGAGCGGTGCTCCACCTACCAAAACAATCATGTCGTCACGAATTCCTTTAGCTTTTAGAGAATCGATAACAACGCGCATGTATGGCATTGTGGTGGTAAGTAGGGCCGACATCCCTAAGATTTCAGGTTGATGTTCTTCGATGGCGGCCAAATATTCTTCGGCCGAATTGTTGATACCCAAGTCGATAACTTCGAATCCAGCACCTTCCATCATCATAGAAACCAAGTTTTTACCGATGTCATGGATGTCACCTTTTACGGTACCAATCACCATCGTGCCAACTTTGGCCGCGCCGGTTTCTGCCAACAACGGACGAAGAATCGCCATTCCGGCTTTCATCGCTTTCGCCGCCATCAAAACCTCAGGTACAAACAGAATCCCATCACGGAAGTCCCGGCCGACAATTTCCATACCAGCCACAAGGCCTTTGGTCAACGTGTCATATGGAGTCCAGCCACGGCCAAGCAACTCTTCGGTTTCTTCTACAATTTCATCTGCGTAGCCATCATAGAGATCCTCAAACATGAGCTCAATGATCTCTTGATCATCCATTTCAGAAAGGACAATTTCGTCGTCTTCAAGTTCTTCATCTGACATAATGTTTTACCTCAATTTACTTGTGTTTTTGATTGCTGGTTTCGATTGGGTTCGAACTGCCAATCGAATTCAGCATTTCTAGAGTTTTAAAATTTTTATTTTCTGCGTTTCTATTTTCTTCTGCGTCGTCTGCGTCGTCCGCCACCGTCATCGGCCGAAGCTCCGGCTGGAGCCGTTTGCACCGCCGTGGCTAACACGTCTGACAAATGTGGGAACGGATCTGACGCATGTGGGATGGCAATTGCACCCACAAATTCATCTTGGAATGAAGGGTCAACGGCCGTTTCGACGTACGTTACCCATTCTGCAATGCGTTGCGCCTCAGTCCGCTTATCTTTATTAAGAAGGGCGAAACGTGCCCCATCACCAGCGGCGTTACCGGCCGCAGTTACTTTTGGTAGCTCACAATCTGGAATCAGCCCCAGCAACATCGCATATTTTGTGTCGATGAAACTACCAAACGCACCAGCCAGAACAATGCGGTCAACGGCCGCAACGCCAGCCCGGTTCATCAACAATTTACACCCAGCATACAGAGCCGCCTTGGCTAGCTGAATAGCCCGTACGTCATCCTGAGTCACATAGATCGGCTCTCCGGTACGGCTCTCTGCGGCCGTGGCCAACATATATTTGCCACTACGGTCTTCAAACACAACCCGCTCATGCCCATCCAACGCGGTGTTAAATTTGCCATCGGGCAAAATGATGCCGGCCAAAAACATTTCAGCAATTACTTCAATAATCCCTGATCCACAGATGCCTGCGGCCAATTGACCCGGCCTTTCAAATTCCGGCACATCTTCACCCAATTGCCAATCGGTTGACCAATTTTCTTCCCCTATCACGCGGAAGCGGCCGACTTTTGTTTCAGGGTCAATACGCACTCGCTCAATCGCACCGGGCGCGGCACGCATCCCATAAGCGATCTGGGCACCCTCAAACGCTGGGCCGGTTGGGCTCGACGCGCTGTACATAATCGATTCGTTGCCTAGCGTAATTTCCGCATTGGTCCCGATATCAACCATCAAAATTTGTTCTTCAGTCTGCAGATACGGCTCTTCAGAAATAAGGGCCGATACATTGTCGCCACCCACATGTCCCGCCTCAGATGGCAACACATGGATTCTGGCACCTTGGTGCAAACGAACACCCAATTCACGAGCACGTACATCCATTGAATCCCGTGTGGCTAAAGCAAACGGAGCGCCACCCAACTCAATTGGATTGATACCAAGCAACAGGTGAGTCATTGTTGTGTTACCCACAAATACTGCATCCTGAATGTCTCTGGCTTTTAGATCAACTTGCGCAGTGATTTTGGCCGCAATGCTGTTTAAGGCTTTGATGACCGCCTTATGCATCTTATCGGTCCCTTCTTTGTCGGTCATGGCAAAGCTGACCCGGCTCATCAGGTCTTCGCCATAAGTGATTTGCGGGTTCATCTGCGATTCGGTAGCAACGACTTCACCCGTCCGCAAATTACACAGGTATCCGGCAATGGTGGTTGAGCCGATATCAACGGCCAAGCCATAGGTCCCTTCAACGTAGCCTGGTTCTACTTCGATCACTTCCCGATCTTGCCAGATCGTCACGGTGACTTTCCAATCGTCGGCCCGCAAAACTGATTGCAAGCGACGGAGTACCAGCCAATCGATGTCTAAATTTTCAAGTTCCCACTGTTGGGCCAGCGCATCTTGTAGTCGTCCCCAGTCTCCCCTATGCTCCCCGAGTTCGGCCGTGTCCACTTCAACATAAACTTTCCTAACGGCCGCTTTAATCTCAATTTGTTTATCAGATGCCGCTTTGCGAATGATCTGTTTTTGCGCCCGAGCTTCTTCAGGCACAAACGCTAGTACATCCCCTTGCACAAAACACTGGCAACTGAGACGATAATCTGTGTTCCCCATCCGTTCGAGCAATTTTTGCTCTTTTTCGCTGGGTGGTGTCACATTATTTAGGCTAGATGTGATGCCGTGCTTTTGAAACACCCCATCTTCGATCCGTACCATGCATTTGCCACAGGTCAGCTTGCCTCCGCAAATGCTTTCAATTTCGACACCCATGTTACGAGCGGCATCTAATAAAGAGGTCCCGGCGCTAATTTCTTCGCGGCGGCCGGACGGCATAAATATAACTTTTTGGTCTTTGCTGTTTGTTCCGTTTTCTGAATTTTGGGACATTGGCGGCTACCAACCCTTTTTTTAATTTGAAGTTCGCAGAAGTGTAACATTCGCTACACCCCTCTTCTATGTATGAATCCGACAAAATACACTACAATTGATATAGTGAAAACATCGCAAATTAGGCACTTTGCACAATGGCAGATTATGTCATTCTTAGCGTGAAATCTTGCGATCTATAAAGTAGCATTTTATTCAGAACCACTTTAGCATTCCATTTCAATGCAAATTGCCGAACAAGTTTAAAAATAGTTGGCCGTATACTTTTGATTCTTCGGCCGCAGGTCTTACATCATTAGGTAGCAAAAAATTTACAGAATAATGAAAGTATTAATCGCACACACCTCTCCTGAAGATTTTCGCGAGGATTTGCTCGCCCGATTCCCCCAAGATCAGTTCCATTTTACCGATCGGCCTGAAGAATTAATCGAAGATTTAGCCCGCCATCAGCCAGAGGCGGTTTTTTCGATCAAGCAAAAAAGCTTCCCACCTCACTATCACCCCCCCATCATGAGTTGTCCATCTGTCCGTTGGGTACAAGTTGGTGGCTCAGGGTACGAGCACATCGGCAGTTGGGATCCAAACAAAATACAGGTGACTAACTGTGCAGGTGTGCTAGCTCGCTACCTAGCCGAAACGGTTATCGGAGCGATGATTAGCCTGAACAACAATACGTTTACCTTTCGTGATCAACAGCGTGCCAAGGTGTGGCAAACAGCCACTTTCCGGCCGCTAGTCGGTCAAACACTGCTTATTGTCGGTTTAGGTCATATCGGTGGATGGGTGGCTCATAATGCAAAAGCGCTTGGTATGAACGTACTCGCCATTCGCAACAGCGACACACCCCATCCGCATGTGGATGAAATGCACAAACCAGCTGATTTAAAAGAGCTAGTCGGCCGGGCCGATGTCATAAGCCTGCATGTCCGTCAAACCCCTCAAACGATCGGAATGATAGATGCTGAAGTTATTTCAGCCATGCGGCCGGGAGCCATGCTCATCAACACCGCTCGCGGACCAGTTATTGACACACCTGCCTTGATTGATGGGCTGAACTCAGGTCAAATCGGCTCAGCCTACCTAGATGTATTTGATGAAGAGCCGCTCACTTCAGACAGCCCCCTCTGGGAAATGGACAACGTTTACATCACCCCGCACGTTTCTGATCATGTGTCAGACTGGCCAGCGATCTTCGGCCGATTTTTTGGGGACAACCTTGA
>JAHDGV010000787.1 GCA_020631655.1 Chloroflexota bacterium
GCCACGATTAAAAGCTGATAGTCAGGGGTGCCAAATTTACGCGGCAACTCTTTTTCGCTGATACCGTTCATGCTCGCTTCGGTGTAGCTGAGGTCAGCCACGTCTGGGTCAACCACGGTGCCTGAAAAAGCGACCAACGCTTTGACATCGGTGTACCCTTTGGATTTAACATACTCATCAAACGCCTGCTTGTAGCGCACCACGTGTAAACGAGAGCGGGTGACGACCATCGCTTTCCCTTTCCCACCGATTTTTTGGCGGGTGAAACTACGATAGTGCTCGACGATGATTTCAATCTTTTGAGAAATGTTGTGCGGATGGAGCGACATAAAGCGGGCAATCGCTTTTTTAGCCTTTTTCTCGTCCACTTCAGGATCATCTTCAATCGCTTTTGAGAGCTTGTAGTAGGTTTTGTAGGTGGTGTAATGTTTGAGTACATCGAGGATAAATTTCTCTTCTATCGCTTGGCGCATCGAGTAGAGATCAAACGGATGGGGCTTGCCGTCGTCCCCCATCACCCCGAACATTTCGAGCGTTTTGTGCTTGGGGGTGGCGGTAAAGGCGTAAAAGCTGATGTTCGGCTGTCGGCCGCGGCTCTTCGCTTCTGCTACGACCCAATCCTCTAGTGTTTCCTCTTCTCCGGCCGGTTGTGCCTCCGCTTCGGCCGATGCCAACTGATCTTCTGGTGTTACGCCCGACTTGGCCGGGACACTCCCCAGCACCTCACGCAGATTACCGGCGCTTTTCCCGCTCTGGCTCCCGTGCGCTTCGTCTGCGATCACTGCAAAAGTCCGGTCTGACAAATCTTTGACCTGCCCCATCAAAAACGAAAACTTTTGCAACGTGGTGATCACAATCTTCGTGCCTGCATTTAGTTCTTTAGCTAAATCTGAGGCATGTTTGTCCTCATCAATTTTAGCCACAACCCCCTGCTTGTGTTCGATTTGGTAGATGTTGTCTTGCAACTGCTTGTCAAGATTGCGCCGGTCAGAGATGACGACAACGGTATTAAAAATCGGCCGATTGTCCGCCCCGTGCAGGCTGGCAAGCTGATGGGCGGTCCAAGAAATCGTGTTGGTTTTGCCCGACCCAGCGCTGTGCTGGACCAAGTAGTTGTCCCCTACCCCGTTTTGTAGCGTGGCGTTGAGCAGTTTGCGCGTCGCCCGTAGCTGATGATAGCGGGGGAAGATCAGCGTCTCTTTGGTTTTTTCTTTGCCGGTCGCTTCATCTTTTTCTTTCTTGATTTCCAGATGGATAAAGCGGTGGATAATGTCGAGCCAACTGTCACGTTGCCAAACCTCTTCCCACAAATAGCCGGTTTTGTAGCCGGTGACATAGCTGTGTTCGGCCGGGTTTCCTTTCCCCCCGTCGTTCCCCACGTTAAAGGGCAAAAAGTAGGTTTTTGGCCCCATGAGCTTCGTCGTCATCCACGCTTCGTCTGTATCAACGGCGAAATGAACCAAGGCCCGTTTTTTGAACTGGATCAGCGGCGTTGTTTTAGATGGCGCACGGTCCTTCAAATATTGGATAATGGCGTTGATCGTCTTTTGACCGGTGAAGGCGTTTTTTAGCTCGATAGTGGCGATCGGCAGGCCGTTGAGCGACAACAGCATGTCGATGCTTTTCCGGTTGCTGGTGTCGTAGTAGATTTGGCGCATGACGGTCAACCGGTTTTGCTGGTAGAGGGTTTCTGTCTCTGGATTAAGCTGGGTCGGCGGCCGGAAATAAGCGAGCTTCAGCCGTTGCCCCCGATCTGACACCCCGTTGCGGATGACGTCGAGCAAACCCCGGCTGTCACATTCGCTGGCGATCCGTTTGACGATGAGGCTTTCAGCGTTGGCCCCGTAGCTGGCGGCGAGTTTGTCCCAAA
>JAHDGV010000788.1 GCA_020631655.1 Chloroflexota bacterium
GCCCAGACGTTGTTCCGTTAGCTCTGTTGCTTGAGGCTGACCCCAGCGAATCAAGCATCAACTCTTATTTGGCCGGTTCTTGGTGTTTTGTGGCTCAACAAGGTGATCAAATTCTAGGGGCGTGTGTCGCAAAGACGATTCGCGAAGGCTGTGCTGAGATTTTTAATGTGGCAGTTCTGCCAAGCACACAGGGCAAAGGAGTTGGCACAAAGCTACTCAGGTTTGTTCTCAACGAACTAGAACGCAAAAGCGTTCAACGAGTTGAGCTAGGCACAGGTGCATTTGGGTATCAGCTCACCTATTACCACCGACTTGGTTTTCGGGTTGGTGAGGTGATTCAGAATCACTTTTTAGACAATTATTCTGAACCGATTTATGAAAACGGCATCCAGCATAAAGATATGCTGAGGCTGTATTTGGATCTAAAGCCAGCGGCGACTCATTCGCAGGTAGATGTTGGCTGATGCTGATGTTTTCATGCGAATGAGGTAGCCTCTACGACTAATTAAAATCATGCAATCAAAATTCTTTGACAAAGAAACGCATTATCACTTAGGCCGGGCAGATCATGCGCCTTCTGTTGCCTCGTTTCTGGCGGAGAATTTTGATGCAAGCAAAACGTGTTTAGAGATTGGGGCGGGGAACGGCCGGGGAACCAAGTTTTTAGCCGCACATTTCAACAAAGTGATCGCTATCGAACCGGTGGCCGATTTGTCAGCAACAGATATCGATGTGTTTAATGCAAAGAATGTTGAACTCCACTCGGTGCCTATTCAAGAAATTGACGGGCTGAATCTCAATTTTGACTATCTAATTTGTTTTCAAGCTACTCACTGGATTTACGACTCTGATCAATACCAAAAATTTTATACTCGAGCTAAAAAACCGGTTTTGGATATTTCAACCCAGGTGAAAATCCTAAATCAGCCAGAGTTCTTCCGTGAGCTGGTCGATCGGCACAAAATCGAAGATTCATACCGCGGCTTTGATTATCCACGAGAAGACATTTTTGAAGATTCGTACGAGATTCGATATCCGGCCGAAAAAGTAGCACACGGCATCTGCAGTACCTCTTGGATCGATCATCGGGCTTTTGCTGAGATTTTGCAGACGATAGAACAAAGATTTGGTGAACAAGATATTGAGGTGCGAGTTACTACTCAAGCTAAAAAAGTAGGTCCGCCAAAAGAAGGAATAAGTTGATATGACCCACTCAAAATTTGTAACCACAACCACCGGCCTTGACCGTCAATCGCCGCCGATGCGGCTGTTTGAAAAAGCGAAAAAGTTCGGCGTCTGGAATCCGTCAGACATCGACTTGAGCCAAGACGTGCAGGACTGGCAAAATTTGGCGGCCGATGAGCAGGACATGCTCATGCGTCTGATGGCGATGTTTGTGGGTGGGGAAGAAGCGGTCACGCTTGACCTGTTGCCCCTAATCAGTGTGATTGCCAACGAAGGTCGTTTGGAAGAAGAAATGTTCCTGACGACTTTTTTGTTTGAAGAGGCGAAGCACGTTGACTTCTTCACTCGCGTGATGGGTGAAGTGTGCGGCGAGCAGACTGAAGCGCTCGATCGCTATCATCTGCCCGCATACAAAACGCTGTTTTATGAAGCACTGCCAGAAGCGCTTAACGCTCTCAGGCAAGATAGCTCAGCTCACGCTCAAATCCATGCGTCGATGACCTACAACATGATTGTTGAAGGGACGCTGGCGGAAACGGGCTACCACACCTTTTTTACCGTTGTCGATCAAAAGGGAATTTTGCCCGGTGTAAAAAGAGGTATTCAACTTTTAAAACAAGATGAGTCACGCCACGTTGCGTACGGCTTGTACTTGATTTCGCGACTACTGTCGGCCGACCCTGA
>JAHDGV010000157.1 GCA_020631655.1 Chloroflexota bacterium
TGTATCCTCAAATGGTGATGCCGTTGTTTATCGGCCGGGATAAATCGCTCGCGGCCGTTTACGCGGCCGACGCCAATGGGGAACGCCTAATTGTCTCGGCACAAAAAGATCCTGAGGTTCATGAACCTGCGGCCGATGATGTGTACGAAATCGGCACAGAAGTAACCATTAGCAAATTTTTGAAAATGCCCGACCAATCGAACAGCGTGTTGGTACAGGGTCGCCGTCGGATCAAAATTTTAGAGTTTGTACAGCTAGAGCCTTACGTGCGAGTCAAAGCCCAAGTTTTAGCCGAAGATGATTCGTGGGATCGCGAAATGGAAGCCCTGATGCGCACCACGGTTGATTTCTTCGAGAAAGTTGTCGCCCTCAATCGCAAAATCCCTGACGATGCTTTTGCCTTTGCCATTAACATTGATGAGCCGGGCTGGTTGGCCGATTTCATTGCTTCAACATTAGACACTGACGTAAAAATGCGCCAGTCGATTTTAGAAAACCTGAACCAGAGCGAGCGTTTGCATCGGGTGAGTGTGCTATTGGCTCGTGAGCTCGATGTTCTAGAGCTGGAAGAACACATCCAATCCAAAGTTCAGGATGAAGTTGATAAGTCGCAGCGGGAACATTATTTGCGTGAGCAAATGCGAGCGATCCAAGGTGAGCTGGGTGAAATCGACGTTTTCTCTCAAGAGACGGAAGAGTTGCGCGAACTGCTCGAAACTAAAAATCTGCCGGAAGTTGTCTACAAAAAAGCAACCAAAGAGCTTTCTCGTCTGAACAGTATGCCGTCAATGGCTCCAGAGGTTGGGGTGATTCGGACCTATCTTGATTGGGTTCTAGATTTACCTTGGAATAATTCAAACAAAGAGACTTTAGATGTCTCGGCCGCCGCAAAAATTTTGGATGAGGATCACTACGGCCTCGAAAAAGTGAAGGACCGCATTCTTGAGCATATCGCCACGCTACAGCTGGCGCCAGATCGTAGCCGCGCCCCGATTTTGTGTTTTGTTGGCCCTCCGGGAACGGGCAAAACGTCTATGGGTAAATCGATTGCCCGAGCATTAAATCGTGAGTTTGCTCGCATTAGCTTGGGCGGTGTGCGTGACGAGGCTGAAATTCGCGGCCATCGGCGCACCTACATCGGCGCGCTACCCGGCCGGATTATTCAGGCGATGCGCAAAGCCGGAACAAACAATCCGCTTTTCATGCTCGACGAGATCGACAAACTAAGCAGTGATTTTCGTGGCGACCCCGCCTCTGCCCTGCTCGAAGTGCTCGACCCTGAACAAAATAACACCTTTGCGGATCACTATCTTGACTTAGACTTTGATTTATCAAACGTCATGTTCATCACCACGGCCAACTCGCTCGACACCATCCCCGGCCCGCTTTTAGACCGGATGGAAGTAATCGACTACCGGAGCTATCTGGAAGAAGAAAAAATCGAGATTTGCCGCAACTTCTTGATTCCGCGCCAATTAGAACTACACGGGTTGACCAACGCCAAACTCCGCTTTACAGATGAGGCTCTTAAACTGCTGATCCGCCGCTACACGTGGGAAGCTGGGGTGCGCAGTTTAGAGCGAGAAGTGGCAAACGTTTGCCGAAAAATTGCTCGACGCGTGGCTGAAAAACGACGTCATCCTAAAAAATTAACCGAAGCACAGATCATAGATTTGCTGGGCTCCCCCCCGCTCAGCGAGCGCAAAATTCGGGACGAAGATGAAATTGGGGTTGCCAATGGAATGGCGTGGACATCGAACGGTGGCGATGTGATGTACATCGAAGTGAATTTGATGCCGGGCAAAGGGTCGCTGACCCTAACAGGACAGTTGGGCGATGTCATGCAAGAATCGGCCCGAGCCGCCCTGACCTACACCCGCTCGATGGCGGATCATTTGGGATTAGATTCTGAGGTGTTTGATAAAACCGACATCCACATTCATGTACCAGATGGGGCTGTGCCCAAAGACGGCCCATCGGCCGGTGTGGCTTTGGCCTCGGCCTTGATCTCTGCCTTTACCGGCAAACCCCTCCGCCGTGACATCGGCATGACGGGTGAGATCACGTTGCGCGGCCGTGTGTTGCCCGTAGGCGGCATTCGCGAAAAAGCGTTGGCCGCCCGTCGTTTAGGGATTCGGGACTTTATCCTGCCCACCCGCAACGAAACTGACATCGAGAGCATCCCGTCTCACCTGCGCCAAGACCTCAACTTTATCAAAGTGGATCGGGTTGATCAGGTGCTAAGCAACGTGTTTAAAAGCTGATCGGGATCAGTTTTATGACTCTCATCACGTCAACGTCTAACTCGCTTTTTAAGCGGATTCGGAAGCTAGAACAAAAAAAGTTTCGCAAAAAAGAGAGTGCCGGCTTTATCGACGGCCTGCGTCCGGTGCTGACTGTGGCCGAAGAAGCCCCGCATCTTTTAGAAAAAGTAATTGTAGCGCCTGATCTATTAACCGGAGATCGGGCTGAGTCACGCTTGGCAGAGCTAGTTCAACCTGAACAGCGGGTTGAATTCTCGGCCGATTTGTTTCGTGCGCTGTCAGACCGTGACAACCCGGCCGGATTGGGAGCCATTGTCCGCTCCCCTCTGGTTGATCTGTCTGATCTCGCTCCCCCTACTGCGCAGAGCCGCTACTTAATTCTTGATCGGATTGGGGACCCCGGGAACTTGGGGACGATGATCCGCACGGCGGATGCGGCCGGGTTTTCGGCCGTTTTGCTTGTGGGAACCGGTGTGGACGTGCTACATCCATCTGCCTTAAAAGCCAGCTTAGGGACCGCCTTCACCCTGCCGATTTGCCAACCAACGATTGAAGAGCTTAAGCAGTGGAAAGAAAAAGGCTCGGTCAATTTTGTTGGGACCTCAGCCAAGGCGGATTTTGACTACGCGAATGCAAGCGTGGAGGGAACACTTTCGATTTTGCTAGGCAACGAGCGTGAGGGGCTTTCGGCCGAGCTGACTCAGTTGACTGACATCATGGTATCAATCCCGATGCACGGGCAAGCCAGTAGCCTGAATGTGGCAATTGCGGCCGGGATTTTAATGTACCAATTTAAGAGCTAACAGATACGAACTACACAATTACAGCCTTTACTCAACCATTCGCTTTCAGTAAGCTTATCCCATACCCATAAACTATTGCGATGCCCCCTTAAAAACCTTAGACTCAATCAAGGTTGAAACCAGAATAGTTGGCTATGCTTCAGAAAATCCTAAACTTTCATCAAGAATTTGTTCGCGACAAACGCTATTCAATTTTAATGCTCTACTATTCCTACTTAGTGGGATCAGTTGGAGCCTTGTTCATCATTGCAATCTACATCGTGGGGCTGGCTACATATGATGGTAGTGGTGCAATTTATTCATTTGCGATTGAGTTTGTCTGGTATCCGATTACGGCCGCCAGCATAATGCTTGCGGGGATTGGTCTCGCCTTGTACATGCTCATCCAAGGCAACTCCAAGTCATCCACCCGACTGTTCCTCTTTGTTGTTACATGTTTGACTTACCCTACACCCCTGTTTGCGGACGCAGGGTTTTTCGACCCCATTTTTAATTTTATTTACCTTTGTCTGGTCTTTGCAGCTATGTTTCTTGGCCCATTTGACGTCAAAGTTTTATGCGGTACCTACATCGTCATGCTGTTTCTATATTATCTTGGGCACCACAACGGCTGGTTTTACACAATTATCCCCCCTCCCGGCATTGATCGACTGTTGCTCAACTACACGGCCGTTCTTGTGACCACCACCGTTTTACTTATCTCGGTACGAGAAATTTTTGACAACACCAATAAACTTCAGAAGTTAAATACGGAGCTTGAGCTGTATAAAGATCGATTAGAAGATTTAGTGGATGACCGCACAAAAAAGCTAAATGCTGAAAGAGACAAGGCAGAACAAGCCAGCAAGGCTAAATCTGAGTTCTTGGCCAACATGAGCCACGAGCTTCGCACCCCACTCAACGCCATCATTGGTTACAGCGAATTACTTGAAGAAGAGCTCGAGATCATCTCTGAAGGGGAGCCGCTGATCAAAGATGTATCAAAGATTGAATTTTCCGGCCGCCACCTATTGGGTTTGATCAACAACATTCTTGACATCTCTAAAATCGAGGCTGAAAAGATGGAGCTGAGCCTTTTCACGATCAATGTAGAAGATCTAATAAAAGAAGTGTTAATCACAATCAACCCGATCATTGCCGCCTCATCAAATACATTTGAGATTACGAACAACACCCCAAATTTAGAGCTCAGAACAGACCCTCAAAAGGTCAAACAAATTTTGATCAATCTGCTGAGTAACGCTTTTAAATTTACAGATAACGGTTCGATCAATCTATCGCTCAACCGGTCAACCACCACCGCACAGGGAGATACAATCGAGTTCAAAATTGAAGACACTGGGGTAGGCATTCCACCCCAGTTTATGCACAATTTGTTTGAGCCGTTTGATCAAGGGGACAATTCGACAGCCAAACAATACGAAGGGAGTGGGCTGGGGCTTGCGATCTCTAAAAGCTTTGCCAATCTTTTGGGAGGCGATATCACTGTCACCTCGGCCGTTAATCAGGGTAGCTGTTTCACATTAAAAATCCCGATTCGCTCCTAGTCTAAGCTCAAGCCTATGTAACTATCCTTGGTCGCCAGATCAACCCGATCTAAAATGCATGCATGTCTCAGCAAACGGCATCGTTATCGCAGGCGTTGTGGCGCATTTACAATCGGCCGGATCGGCCGTTGCCATTTGCCTACGGGGGCAATCTACCGTGGGATGATGCTGAGTTTTCAAAACGAATGTTGCGAGAGCATTTAACACAAGAACACGGCGCGGCATCACGCAAAACAGAAGAGATTGAGCAACAAATCAACTGGTTTTGGGACAAATTGGGCTTACAACCGGGCAATCACTTGCTCGATGTTACCTGCGGCCCCGGTTTGTACAGCGTTCAACTGGCCCAACGGGGTGTGCGGGTGACCGGCACCGATTTTGGTCCGGCTGCAGTAGAATACGCTCGAGAGCTAGCAAAAAATCAAAACGTAACCGACATGGTTACAATACTAGAGACTGACGTCCGCACTTGGGACTATCCGGCCGCAACATACGACGCCGCTCTGCTCATATACGGTCAATTGGCCGTGATGAGTAAGGACGAAGCCCAAACGGTATTGACCGGCATCTGTCAATCGTTAAAACCGGGCTCAAAACTGGTTGTTGAACTACTTAACCAAGAACGAGTCGATACCAAAGACAGCACCTGGTGGTACACGGATGAAAAGCGGCTGTGGGGTGATGCCCCCTTTATGTTGCTGGGTGAACGCAAATGGTACGCGGCCGAAAAACTTTCAATGGAGCGATACTTTACCGTTCACTTGGAAACGGGTCAGCTAGATGAGGTTGTTTTGAATGACCAAACCTACTCCACAGAGGAAATGACCCAGATGATGCATACGGCCGGGTTCACCCAAGTACAAATCTACCCTGACTGGGACACCGTCCCGCTGTATGATTCCAAAGAGTGGATCGTATACGTCGCTCAAAAATAAGCTAGTTGGTTAGTTGGATGGTTTGATAGATTTGTTCAAACATCAGCCAAGAACCGAACCAACGAACAAACTCACAAACTAAAACATGAAAATTCTATTTATCTCAGCAGAAGTTTTTCCCTTTGCAAAACGTGGTGGCCTCGCCGATGTGGTTGGATCGCTTCCTAAAGATCTAGCGAAATTAGGGCACGATGTGCGGGTTGTTATGCCTGCGTACAACCAAATAGAGCAAGGGTACGCTGATGGCTCGATAGACATCGATCCACTGCCGGTTACGTTTGATGTACAGGTTGATGGAATTCAGACTGAGACAGGTGGGTTTTCAGGCACACTTCCGGGGACTGACATTCCGATCTATTTTGTTGCCAATCAAATGCTATTAGGCCGGCCGGAGATTTACGGCTATCCCGATGATGTCTATCGCTTTTCGTTTTTCAGCAAAGCAAGCCTACACCTCATGGTAGAAACTCTAGATTGGACACCCGATATCGTTCATGCCCACGATTGGCATACCGCCCCGGCCGTAACATGGCTGGCCACGGCCGGAAAAACCGACCCTAAATACGCCAACATCAAAACCTTATTTACCATTCATAACCTAGCGCACCACGGTAAAGCCAACTGGCACATCTTCAACTATCTTCAGCTACACACCCATTCGCTAGAAGAAGAAGCCTATGACGAAGTTAACTTCATGGCGCGCGGAATCTACCACGCCAACAAGGTCAACACCGTTAGTCCAACTTACGCCCGCGAAATTATGACCCAAACGGGTGGCACCGGGCTTGATGGCCTTCTGCGCTACAAAGGGGCCGATGTGTCCGGCATTTTGAATGGACTAGACACAGAAGTTTGGGACCCCAGCACTGATAAAAATTTAAAAGCTCGCTACTCGGTTAAAAAATTAGCCCCGCGCAAAAAAAATAAGGCTCACCTGCAAGCTAAACTTGGGCTGGCCGTAAACCCAGATGTGCCCCTGTTGGCTATGATCTCACGGCTCGATTATCAAAAGGGATTGGACCTGATGGGTGAAGTGGTCTACCGCTTGCTCGAAGGGGAATGCGGCCCGGTGCAAATCGCCCTGCTCGGGAGCGGCCAGCCAGAATATGAAATGATGTTTCGTCAGTTTGCCCGCCGCTATCCTGACAAAATTTCGGCCGAATTCGCCTACCGGGCCGACTTGGCTCCGCTCATCTACGGCGGAAGCGACATGTTTTTGATGCCATCCTTGTTTGAACCGTGTGGTTTGGGTCAACTAATCGCCATGCGCTACGGTAGCATCCCCATCGTGCGTGCCACCGGTGGGCTGGCCGACACCGTCATAGAAAACGAAACCGGTTTTGTCTTTGACGAGTACAGCACAAACTCATTTTGGCTGACTGTTCAAAAAGCAACATACATCTATAATACAGACAAAAAACAGTGGAAAACAGTCCAAACCAACGGGATGAAGCAAGATTTTTCTTGGAGCCAATCTGCATCGCAATACGAGAGACTGTATCAATCAATAGCTGGGTAAACCCTAAAACACAATATGATTAAGAGCCTCAACGGGATGAAAGCTTTTTGGGTTGTCTGGATAGGACAGCTCGTCTCCTTAATCTCTACATCAATGGTCAATTTTGGCCTGACAATTTGGGCCTATGAAGAAACCGGCCTCGCCACGGCGTTGGCCCTAGTTTCCGTTTTCTACATGGTGCCGCTCCTGCTCCTTAGTCCGTTTGCAGGGGTAATTGTAGACCGCTCGAACCGCAAACTGATGATGATTATCAGCGACGCGGGGGCCGGGATCGCCACAATCATTGTTCTGACACTGTTTTCGCTGGGGCAACTAGAAGTCTGGCATCTGTATGTCTCGGCCCTGCTGGTTGGGTCAGCTCAAACATTCCAGTGGCCAGCCCTATCGTCTGCCATTTCAACCATGTTGCCCAAAGAGCAGTTCGGCCGTGCGCACGGCCTTATCTCATTGGCCGACGGTGGCTCGCAAATCTTTGGCCCGATTTTAGCCGCGGCCGCCTACGGGTTTCTCGGCTTGGGCTTTATCCTCTGGATTGACATCTTTACCTTCTCATTTGCGATATTGGCCTTGATTCTGGTCGTCATCCCACAACCAGAAATTTCGGCCGAGGGGAAAGATAGCCAAGGCAGTTTCTGGGAAGAATCAGGCTATGGATTTCGCTTCATCGTGGCTCGCCCCTCTTTGCTCTATTTGCAACTCGTCTTCATGATCGGCAATTTTTTCTCTACCATCGCATTTACGCTCATGGCACCGCTGATCTTGGCCCGCACGGCCAACAACGAAATCGCTTTGGGCACAGTTCAGTCGATGGGAGCGATTGGCGGGGTTATCGGCGCACTGATCATGAGCTGGTGGGGTGGCCCCAAAAAGTTAGTGTATGGCGTTTTGGGGGGATGGGTCTTAAGCGGTCTATTTTCTTTGCCCTTGGGGCTGTCGCGCACAGTAGTGATGTGGTCGGTTTTTGCATTTCTAGGGGCGATGGTGGTTCCCGTCCTGAACGGATCAAATCAGGCGATTTGGCAGCGCAAAGTACCGGCCGATGTGCAGGGGCGCGTCTTTTCGATTCGGCGCATGATCGCTTGGATGGTCAATCCCATCGCAGCACTGTTGGCCGGAGTCATGGCCGACCGCTGGTTCGAGCCGGCCTTAATGCCCGGCGGAACGCTGGTTCCATCATTCGGCTGGCTGGTTGGCGATGGGCCGGGGGCCGGGATGTCGTTGATCTGGGTATTTGCCAGTTTCGGAGCCGCGGCCGTTGGTTTGACCGCCTTCTTCGTCTCAACAATTCGCGATGTCGAAACTCTATTGCCTGAAAAGGCGGCTTAAATCCACAAAATCGGCCGATTTAATCCACATTGCATTAACCTAACTAGCGGTTGGTTAAACTTTGGTTATCATTCCAAATCAAAAGAAAAAACGTAATATAGCCAGCCTACACTGGGCTGAGTGAATAAAGCGGTGGAAAGCTAAAGTTTATTGCCCACTATTAGCATCAACTCATTCTTGACGTAGTACTAGTACTCGAGCAAATAAACATTTTGTGAATATTCCCAGAGTTATCCATATTCAAACATCTCGGTGTATAATATGCGTAATTCTAGTACCACAGTAAGCTTTCTCAATTCACACTTTCTTATGGACCAAGACGATCTCGAAGGCAAATCCCAAGCCGAACGGCTTGAGGCACTCTATCAAATCAGCTCGCGTCTGGGGAGTACGCTTGATTTACAAGAACTACTAAATCTTGTAATCGATTCTGTTATCCAGCTGACCGGCGCCGAGCGAGGATTCATCGTTCTTATCGACGAATGGGGTTCTTTGCAAACGATGGCGGCCCGTTTTCTGGATGACACAGAAATCACTGACAACGAGATCCCTGTCAGTCGCACCATCGTACAGCGGGTTGTTTCGACAGGAGAATCCGTTGTAACCAGTAACGCACAAGACGATCCTCGTTTTGGAGACCGTGCCAGCGTTATCGGTTACCAGTTCCGCTCGATCATGTGTGCCCCGCTAAAAGCGCGTGGCAAAGTATCTGGCGCAGTTTTTGTAGACAACCGTTTAATGAGCGGTGTGTTCAACGATGACGACTTGGATCTGTTGGTCACCTTTGCCAATCAAGCGGCGATGGCGATCGACAATGCTCAACTTTTCCAACAAACAGATCAAGAGCTCAACCGACGTGTTGAAGAGCTGACGCTGTTCCAAAGCATCGACCGTGAATTGCATAAGTCGCTCGACATGCAACAAACGCTTGACTTGGTACTAAATTGGGCCGTGCGTTTAACTGATGCGGAATGGGGTGCGGTTGGTCTAATCGAAAAAAATGAGGCCAGAATTTCGGCCGAACGGATTTTGCTTGTTTTCTCTTATGAAGGTGATGAAGAAAATTCTCTTCAGGGCAACAAGATTCCTCTCGATCATCCGACCGTTTCTAGTGTTCTACAAACGGAAGACACGGTCCATATCCGCCAAACGTCACCGGCCGAATCTTTGGGCGACAACGCCGGATTTGCTCAGTTGGCCGTACCCATCCGCTTAGACGGCAAAGTAATCGGGATCATTATTCTCGAAAGTAATTACTCAACCCGCTTTGCAGATGGTGACATCGACTTTGCCAATCGTCTGTCAGACCGTGCGGCCGTAGCCGTGGGGAACTCTCGCTTGTACTTGCGTTTGCAAAAAGCGATTGAGGCACGCAATACGTTCATCTCGTTGATGACCCATGAATTGCGCATCCCTCTTACCTCAATCCGAGGCTATGCAGATCTTTTGGCCCGCCAATTGGTTGGTCCACTAACCGATCAGCAATCAAATTTTATTGAAATTATTCGCCGCAATATTTCTCGGATGAGCGGCTTAATTAGCGACCTTTCAGATATTAATCGAATGGAAGCGAACCGAATGGCACTCGACATTTATAACTTTGACATGTCAACGGCCATCGACGAAGTTGTCAATCGCTTTAGAACAGACATTGAAGCCAAACAGCAAACATTGTCTGTAGAACTACCGGCGACTCCCGTACATGCACGGGCCGACTATGCTAAAACAACTCAGGTTTTAGGCAATTTGGTCAGCAATGCATACCGCTACACACCTGAAGGTGGGCAGGTTACGATCAAGCTCACATCGGGTGTTGAAAACGAGGAGTATTTGCGGGTTGAAGTTATCGACAACGGATTAGGAATGAATGAAACTGAATTAGCCCGTGCATTGGAAATGTTTTTCCGCTCAGAAAATCCTGAGGTGCGCGAACAGGCCGGTTGGGGCTTGGGGCTATCTGTAGCAGACATGCTTGTGCGACGCATGCGCGGCCGACTTGTTTTGGAAAGCAAACCGGATCAGGGGACACGTGCTATCGTCTTTTTGCCACAGGCAAACGTGATGAGATAAACCATAACTAATATGGGGAAGACTGTGCCAGACTGTTTTTATAAAACAATCTGTCGCCACGAAGAGGTATTATGAACGAAGTAACCGACGCCAGAAAATTATTGCTGAGCTACGATATGAAGCCAGAAGCCGGTCAAGAATACTATCAGTTTGTATTGGGGCGCTATGTGCCAATTATGCAAACGTTAGGGCTTGAAATGGCAGAGGCTTGGCATACAGCATATGGCAACGGACCAGATCGGATGCTGGTTTTTGTAGCGCAAGATGTTTCAACCATGGAAGATCTTGTTGACAACGAAACTTGGCATGCGCTCAACACACAGCTGTTGAAATTTGTAACGGAATTCCGCTACAAAGTGGTGCGCTACAAACAGGGCTTCCAGATTTAACAGCGGATCAGGAGATTCGTAGGTCAGTGTCGATTCGCTTCCAACCCAATCAAAGATTGGTGGAGGATGGACCGGATGCCAGCCTACCGAAAACCGAACAATGAAAAGGTCAATTGATTGCTTAAGCAAATTGACGAAGACTATTTTCAACTTCGGCCGGTAGTTCCTCAATCTCTGTAATCTCCTGAAGCAAGTCACGAGCCTCTTCAAGCCTATCACCCCGAATTAACTCTAAAATTTCAGAATCTACAACTTCATACCAGCGTTTTTTCCGTTCTGGAAAATGTTTGTGCGTCTGCTTCATCCCCGGCCGGATGCTTTGCAACCAGTCCAAATAGGTTTTGTACTCTGGTCCAAACTCCGCCTCCATTTTTTGGCGCAGCCGCACCGAAAATGCTGGAGCCGCCCCACTGGTTGAGATCGAGATTGTGAGTGGCCCTTGGCGAATGACGGAGCCCGCCACGTAGTTACAGCGTGGAATATCGTCCATCACGTTAACGAGGCAGTTTTCATGGAGACCTTCAGCCCAGATGCGGCAATCTTCAATCGGGGTGAAGCGTTCAGCCAGAACGAAAAAGGCACCTTTCAGGTCTCCCGGCCGATACTCTCTCTCTAGCCAAACAAACTCACCTGCGTCTGCCAGGTCTTGCAATTCATCTGTTAGATGGGGGGCAATCACGGTCAAATTTGCCCCAACTTCGAGCAACCCTTTGACTTTAAATTCAGCCTCATGGCTACCCCCGATCACAATACAGTGTTTTTTATCTAATCCCACTAAAAAAATTGGATATGGTTTCATGTTTCTAGTTTTAAACTTCGGATGTTTTAAAAACATCCGAAGTTTTTGTTGTGTGAATTCCGCATTCAGTCTTCTCACGCCCCGCCCACCGGCCGGAGCGCTCCGCGCCACCAGCGGCCGTTTTTGCCGTACAAGGCCA
>JAHDGV010000158.1:0-4143 GCA_020631655.1 Chloroflexota bacterium
TACATTTTAGGGTTAATGCCCAAAAACAAATCAACTAAATCAAGGTTTTTGCGGCTCAACTGCAGGCTGTTTACTTCCATCGTTCTTAATAACGTATACCCGAGGCTAGGAACTCGTTTTGTTTTAGAAAATGGATTGATCCGGTTCCAAAGCAACCCCCAGCCTGATGCGCTGTGCCCCAAATCGTAGCTCCGTTTCTTGCCTTCTAGTGGAGAGATGCTGACACCGATTATGCGAGATGATTGAAGCCGCTCAGACATCACATCAAGCGGGAAGTTATTCATCACCCCACCATCAACAAAAACGTGTCCATCTTCTACGATAGGAGAATAAATACCGGGAATTGCGATTGTTTTACGCAAGGCCAGCCACATCGGCCCGGAGTCAAGCACAACGGACTCGGCCGTAGAGATGTTCGATGCGGTTGTGAAAAACGGTATCCAAGAATCTTCGATACGCAAATCACCACACAGCGATTTTAAGATCTCAACCAATCCGGCCGATTTATTGATCGCCACCATCGGGATGGTGCGATCTTGAGTAAATTTTGGATTACTAAATTTATCGCAGTAAGGGGCAATCCAAATATGGTCTTTTTCACGGGCGGGGATTGAAGCCATAATCCCACCAAAGCTCGTCCCCCCAATGTAATCGATGGGAATTCCCAACTCGTTCATCGCCCTCAAAACGCCTAGCTGAACATAGCCACGGGCGCCACCACCACTAAACACAACCCCAATGCTTTTACCCGTTAATGACCGCGCAATTCGGGAAAAATGGCCGGCATCTTGATCCCGCACGTGGTGATGTTGCCCCACATTCGGCCGGTTATCGAGCCACTCACTACTCCCTTCAGGAACATCAGTGTCGGCCGGATGCCAAAAAACCAAATCTTTTCGGATGGGTAGATCAAGGGCGTTAATATTTTTTTCCAGAACAGAGACTTGCCCAGTTGGATCAGACTCTTGTCGCCCTACAAAAATCAGTCGATCAGACATACGGACACAGCGTTGCGTCCACTCGCTCCAATCTGAATCAGTTTGCAACACCAAGTAATCATGGGCCGCCTCCTGCTTCGTCATCCATTGGCTAACCAGCGGCCCATAGGCTGAATTTGTTTTGCTCTGTGCGATCCCTTCATAGCGGAGGGCATCATCGACCAAAGCCGAATCGATGAACAAAGATGAGCCGAAATTAGCCATTTGCTCACTTAGTTGGCTGATGAACGAACTAATATCCAAGCTGGGAGACACAGGGATCAAACTAACGATTAGTTTTGAGTTTTGCTCATTCGATGCGATGTGTCCGATTGCCCGCTGTTGCCGTTCAACGATAATCCGAGTGATCGCTGAAATAATTTGGGGATGATCCTGAGAAAATGTGTTAAACAGCTCCCGGGTCATTTCAGCAACAACTGTTTCACGCGCAGCGACCAAGGTGGCCGAGCGGGTTTGATCAGTAATTAGCCCATACTCCCCGATCGTTTCCCCCACACCTGCATCCCCAACCGTTCTAACATTCCCATCGGGATCGGTCACATCGATCCGAATCCGGCCGTTTATGATCAGGTACATGCTTTGGGCCGACTCATTTTGCCGACACAAAATATCTCCGGCCGCCAAATTGTTCCAACTCAGTTTTTCCTGCAGTTCGTGAACCATCTCGGCGCTTATGTCCCCAAACAGGTTCGACAAGCATTCGGACAGTTGAAGCCGTTGCCAGCGCTCAAAGTTGTTCTCAAGCAGATGATCGGTAACTTCCGGCTGTTCCTCTTGCAGTTTGGCATATTGCGCGGCCGTGATCTTTAAGACACGCGTTGGAACAATCGCTTTTACGCTTGCTGATCTTACCTGGTCACTTAGTAGCCCGATCTCCCCAACAATATCTCCAGAAAACAGCTTATCAATGTCTATCGAGGTTCCGTTTTCATCAATTCGGCTTACCACTAACCCCCCGGCCAGCACCAAGAAAAAATCGTTTGATTGCTCACCTTGCTCAAATAAATATTCGTCGATTTCCAGCTCGATCGTCTCTTTATCTGCTAAAAATTCCGAGGAAGTTATCCATGAGGGGAGCAGGTCCATATTCGCAACAGGGTTCTCTTGTGTGGTCATAGTTAGCTTTTGTTAGTTGGTTATTGGCACGGATACGCGTATCTTTTTGTTCTTACGGCCGATTTTAGCCAACTTTTCGCATTTTAAAAACCGACATGACACAAATGAGAGAATTTTGATAATTTCGCTAAAAAACTCACCACAAATATCTACCTACCATCCTGAGTTCGGAATTGGATGATTGCAGGGAATCTCCCTGTCACATGACCGATGGGTACAGCTTGTGATCGGGAAAAATCGGTCTGTGACTGGGAGTTTTGCGCGAAACTCCCAGTCATTGGCCTGTTAATCTTAGCAAGGCATCAGCCCGTTAGGCCAAATGACAGGGAGTCCGGCCCTATGTTGAAACACAGACCTCAGGTTACCAATCAAACCCGTCCCAAACCTCAATAATCGTTGGCCGATCCGCTCTTAGCGCCTGTTTTACCGCTTGGGTTAACTCCTCAAGCGATTCCGGCCGCACACCGTGGCAGTGGTAAGCTTTAGCCAGAGCTACAAAATCTGGATTGCTCCCGCCGTAATCAACGGCCGAAAGCGGCACGTTCCTGTCGTTCATATGGCCCTCAATCGCACCCAATCCATCGTTGTTCCAAATGATGATGGGCAAGGCCAAGCGCTGTTCATACGCCGTTGCCAGCTCGGTCCCCGTGAACTGATACCCAGCGTCACCAGCCATCACCAGCACGGCCGAATCCGGTTTGCCCAGCTTCGCACCGATCCCCATCGGCATGGCACATCCGAGCGTACAAAATCCGCCGGGATATTGCCATTGGCGCTGTCCGGCCGCTTGCCACAGCGCGGTCCCGGTGTAGCCGATCCCGCACATATCTGCGATCCCAATCCCCTCTTCCGGCATTCCTTTTTGGATTGCAGTTAACAATTTTTGATGGACCTTTTCACCGTTACCTAGCTCGCTGTGGGCACGCTTTTTTAAGCCATCAACTTCTTCCGCTTGAGTTTCAAAATCACCCTTTTGACTACGCGCAGTTACAGCGCTTAATATCGCCCCGGCCGTTTTGGCCCCATCGGCCAAAATCCCAATTTCAGTCAGGTATTCTCGCTTAAATTGCTCTGGATCGATATCGACCCGAATAATTTTCCCCTGAATATCATAATGGTCGATGTAACTATCGGTTTCGGCCAGCTCCGTCCCGATGGCCAAAATCACATCGGCCGCCGCAACCGCATCATGCCCGGCCGGTCGGCTGACGATGGCCCCCAAATTTAAAGGATGGCCGTCTGGCACAACTCCTTTGGCATTGTTGGTGCTGATGATTTTTGCTGGCAACCATTCAGCCAGCGCCTGAACGCTCTCACCTGCATCCAAGGCCCCGCCACCCAAAATAATTAAGGGATTGGTTGCACCGATCAGTAAATCGGCCGCTTGCTCAACCTGCTTAGCCTCGGGAGCCGGTCTGGTTGCCGGTGTAATAGCCTCCCACTCCCCTTCAACTTCCTCGGCCAAAACATCCGTGGGAATCACGATGTGAACGGGCCGAGGACGGCCTATTGCAAACGATTGATACGCCTTAGCGATTAACTCAGGAATCTCAGCGGCCGTAGTGGCGGTGGCTGAAAATGCGGTCAGCGGAGCAGTAATGGCGGCTAAATCAGTCACCTCGTGCAGTAGCCCGTATCCTTTGCCCTGTGTGCTCAGTGGATTGTCACTTGAGATCACCAGCATCGGGATCGAATCGGCCCACGCCTGCCCCAACGGAGTTGTAATATTTGTCACCCCTGGCCCTGAAATGATGAGGCACACGCCTGGCTTGCCCGTGGCCCGTGCGTAGCCATCGGCCGCAAAACCGGCCCCCTGTTCATGCCGAACAGAGATATGTTTGATGGAACTGGTTGGAAATGCACGATAGGCATCCAGCGTATGCACACCGGGAATGCCGAATATCGTGTCTACATCATATTTTTCGAGTAATTTTATTAATGCTTCGCCTGCAATCACTTTTTTTACCCCACTAGCTATTTGCCACTAAACTGGCAATCATCCGATCAACGGCCTGGTTAATCACGTCGG
>JAHDGV010000158.1:4243-11764 GCA_020631655.1 Chloroflexota bacterium
TCAGACACATCAACCATCACGTAAAACGCCCCATCCGGCCGAATAGCGCTGATCTTGGGCACGGTAGCGAGCTTGTCGCACACAACGGCCGCCCGTTCTTTGTATAGCTGTCGCATCTGCTCAACACAGTCCTGTGGGCCATTAAACGCAACCTCGGCCGCATCCATAATAAACGGAGGCAGGCACGAATGTGTGTGAACGGCCAGCTGAATCACGGGTTCTACCAACGCATCTGGATAAAGACCAAATCCAACTCGCCAGCCGGTCATGTTATAGGCTTTTGAACAGCCATCCAACACAATCGTTCGCTGGGCCATGCCGGGATAAGCCACCGGGCTTACAGGGAACTGATCCCCAAAATAAATCTGAGCGTACACTTCGTCAGAAATCACCCACAAATCATGCTTCACCGCAATTTCAGCGATAGCTTGCATCACATCCGGTTCAATTAGTGTTCCGGTTGGGTTCCCGGGGCTGTTGATCAAAATTGCAGCCGTTTTGGTGGTGATAAGTTTTTCAAGCTCGGCCGGATCTGGCTGAAACCGATTTTCGGGCTGGAGCGGATAAGGCACCGCCGTTCCATCTGCATACGCCATGATGGTTTGGTACATCGGATAGCCGGGGTCTGGCACGAGAATCTCGCCACCGGCCGGAACCGTTGTCATCACGGCCGCATACAGTGCCCCCTTCACTCCGGGTGAAACGACAACATTATCTGATTTGGCCTCTACATTTCGAGTACGGGTCAAATAATCGGCAATTGCTTGGCGCAAGCCGGGGGTTCCGGCCGAGCCAACGTAGCCGGTCCGGCCCGCCTTCATCGCTTTTTCAGCCGCGTCAACAATATGTGGGGGAGTAGGCACATCGGGCTCACCGATCTCCAAACGAATAATATCTTTCCCTTGCGCAACAAGCTGTTCAGCCTTGTACCAGATATCAAAGGCTCCGGCGCTCACTTTTTTCTCCGCCATCGGGGTGATTTTCGGCATAATCTACCAACTCCAAAAACAAATTTTCGGAATTCTACCTCGTCCGGCGTTGAACAACTATGGGATCAAACGGGCTCTTTCTCAGGTCTTGTGTAAGCTCCTTTTTCCTCTTCTTGTTCTATGGGTAGCACAACGGTGAAGACTGTTCCAACACCCAATTCACTTTCAACCCAAATTTCCCCATTCATTAATTCGCAAAGGTTTTTTGTGATCGCCAGACCAAGGCCAGATCCTTGATATTTTCGATCGGTCCCTGATTCTAACTGCACAAACGGGTTGAAAATATCTTTCATATTATCGTCAGACATTCCAATTCCGGTGTCTTCGACGGTAAACTGCACAGACGTGCGCCCTTCAAAACGGACTTTGTTGATATACAGAGTAATCGTTCCTTTGCTAGTGAACTTAGCCGCATTGCTGAGCAAATTAAACAGTATTTGCCTCAAGCGAGTTTCATCCGCATTAAACGTATCAACTTCCCCATCCGAAATCATCTTAAATTGAATCGCATCATTTGAAATGAGCACGGCCATCAGATCATCGATGTACTGCATAACACCCTCTAGCTCAATTTGGCCAGGGGCCACATCCAACCGGCCGATCTCGATTTTCGACAAGTCCAAAATATCGTTGATGATCGTCAGCAAATGACGGCCGGACCTCGTGATTCTGCCCAAACTATCTTGGAGATCTACGTCGTCGTCTTCTTCAGCTTCCTCTTCTAACATCTCGCTATACCCGATAATCGCGTTAAGCGGGGTTCGCAATTCATGACTCATCGTCGCCAAGAAACGACTCTTGGCTAAGTTTGCTCGTTGAGCTTCTTCTTTGGCGGACACCAGTCTGGCCTCGGCCATAATACGCTCAGCCACCTCGGCCTCTAAAAACTGTGATTTCTGTTCAATCGCCTTGAGCGATAAATTGCGGAAGTAGAAACCACTGCCGATTAGTCCAAACGATGACAAAAGTAAAAGTATGCTGGAAATTACCAACTGATTCCCAGCCTCATTTCCACCTCTAAGAGATAACGTTGAAACAGGGACAGAGACTTCTAAAATGCCGCGCACATCCCCCACTTCCCAATCTTTTCGAGGTGAATCTGGATGATTATTATGGCAGTCTACACACGTTTGCCCCATGACACTTGGCGTCGCGTACCGAATAAACCTATCTCCAGTCTCCAAATTTGTTTCGGTTTGATAGTAAACCTCTGTTGGGTTTTCTCTTAGGTAAATCAGTGCTTCTGCCAAAAACGGATCATCCTCTGCGCTTATTGCCTCGCGCCACGGAAAAGGATCATCACTGTAAAAGTTCATCGATGATGCTGAGGCAGATGAAAGATCGTTGCCTAATTCTCGCGTTAGCGTTGCGGGTAAAGGGAGTGCATTTTCTTTATCATGGTAGTCATGGGTGAAATCAATCTCTCCACCCCTCAGTGACCCCACAATTTGTGTGCTGTAGTAATTTCGAAACGTATTGATGGCTGTGTGAAAACGAATGGCGTCCCTAAGCGCAATTTCTTGAGAATAGCGGTTGGTTAGGGTCGTTACATTCCAAAAGAAATAGATAATCCCTAACACTGAAACCATTGCTAAAAGAGGCATCGTGACCCGAGAAATCAGCTCGATATTGTTTTCTAATCGATTGTCGTTCGCTCTTTCCCCGCTTACGCCATTTTTTGCCATTCGATCATTCTACAAAATTAAGGGGAACAAATAATTAGCCATTTGGTATATGCTCGCTTTTAAACATCATTTTCACACGCTATTTTTATGATTTCTTTACTCACAATCGGATCAAGAGGAGACTTACAACCTTTTTTAGCGCTTGCCAAGGGGCTCAAGGATTCCGGCCGGCCGGTGCGGCTGGTCACGGCCGAGCGTTTTCGCCCCTATGCAGAGCAGATTGGAGTCGATTTTGTGGGGCTAAGCACCGATCCGTTGGCCCTACTTCAAAGTCAAGACGGACAGGCTTGGCTCCAATCGGACCAAAATCCGCTAGCTTTAATCACCAATCTGATTAAATTGGGCAAGCCCACGTTTGAGCAAATGTTGTCAGAAATCGAGGTTGCCCTAGAAGGCAGTAGCTTGATTCTGTACAGCCTGTTTGGCTCTCTGTCATTTCATTTGGCAGAAAAGTGGGGTATCCCGGCCATCATGGTCCACTTGCAACCGATAATGGGGCAAACGGCCGATTTTCCGGCCGCTGGTTCTCCTGTATTCAATTTGGGAATCCCTGCTTTTACGCGAGGATACAACCGATTTTCGTACAAATTTGTTGAGCAAGTCATGTGGCAACCGTTCCGCTCCATCACCCAAAAATGGCGCACCCAGCATTTGGGATTGCCCAAAGAACGGTTTTGGGGACCATACCAAAAATTAGACCAAATCCTGACCCTGCACGCTTACAGCCCAACCGTTGTGCCACAACCGGCCGATTGGCCGTCCGGCCACACAGCAACCGGCTATTGGTTTTTAGATGCAGATGATGGCTGGCAACCGGCGGCCGAATTTGAGCAGTTCTTAGCCGTTGATCCTGCTTCCACCGTTTACATCGGCTTTGGATCGATGGTAGATGCCGAGCCGAAAAAGTTAGCAGATATGATCGTGAGCGCAGTGAAACAATCAGGCGTGCGCTGTGTCCTTTCGGCCGGATGGGCCAACTTGCAGGCCAAAGATTTGCCAGACTCGATCTATTTACAATCAGGGGATATTCCGCACAGTTGGCTGTTTAAACAGGTGGCGGGCGTGGTGCATCACGGAGGTGCGGGGACAACCTCGGCCGGGTTGCGTGCGGGCAAACCGGGATTTGTGGTCCCCTACTTTGCTGACCAACACTTCTGGGCCAGCCGGGTCCATGTGCTGGGAGCGGGGCCAAAACCGGTGCGCCGTAAAAAGTTAACGCTTGAAACCTTATCGGCCGGTTTGCACGAACTGGTTACAAACCGCACAATTCAGCAACAAGCGGCCGCAATCGGCCAAAAAATTCAGCAAGAGGATGGCGTTAAAAAAGCCATTGAACTATTACCATGACCCTCAACAATCAACCTTACATCGGGCAAATCGGCATCACGGTTAGTGATGTGGCCCACGTTTTGCCATTTTACAAAGATGTTTTGCAACTTGAGTTCTTATTTGATGCTGGCCCCAATCTCGCCTTTTTGCAGGCGGGCGAATCCCGCATCATGCTGAGTACGGCTTTGGGCTCAACAACAGAGCCGGGGAAAAACTCGATCTTCTATTTCAAAGTCGGTGACATTGAAAGCGAGTATGACCGCATGGTTGAGCGGGGCGGCACGGCCGAACGAGGGCCGGAAATAGCGGCCAAAATGCCGGATCATGAGCTGTGGCTGGCGTTTTTACGCGATCCAGACGGCAACCTAGTTGGTTTGATGGAGGAGAAGCCAATTGTTTGATCCGGCCGTGGTCCTTGAATTTTGGGACGAATCCCACCCTCGCTGGGAAGAGCTAAAGGCGCTATCAAAATTTTTAGGAGACTCTCCCTACGTGTTTGTTGATGATGATCCACTAGATTTCTATGCGGCCGTGGCCCTCAGCCCAACGAATGAGATCGTTGGGTATCATGTTTTTTTGATCCAACCAATTGGGCCAGAAATCGGTATTACAGAAATTAAAGACCGTGACGGGAACAGTCTGCAAGAAGCAAAAATTAGGGGGCTACATGTGTTGAAAGCGTGGCGCAATCGGGGGATTGGGACTCGACTTCAGAAGCTGACGCTTGAAAAGGCGGCCGAGCTCGGAGTATTTCAGGTGCGGTCACGAAGTGAGATGAGCAAAGTTGAAAACTACAGCATCAAGTTAAAACTGGGGTTTGCCTGTCAGCCTGACCTGCGCACTTTTCGGGATGGCTCTACGGCTGAGGGTGTGTATTGGGTCAAGCGGGTTTAAAAAAAGCCCCTGTCGTTATCCACAACAAGGGCTTTTCTGTTCAACTTGTTCGAGCCTAGTTTTTCTTCAAGCCTAATTTCTCACGAACCGCTTCTGGCCCCATCACCTTCACGTTCATGTTGGTCAGGATGTTAACCGCGCGCTCAACAAGCTGAGCATTGGTCGCAAATACCCCACGATCCAAGTAAAGGTTATCTTCCAAACCAACGCGGATATTGGCGCCAACAGAAGCGGCCATCGCCACATAGGGTAACTGCATCCGGCCGATTGAGAAGGCTGAGTAGATCGAGCCATCAGGGACTTGGCTGGCAATGGTTGCCAAAGTCAACGCATCGTTCGGCATACCGTATGGAATCCCCATACACAGCTGGATCAAAATCGGATCGTCGAGCAAGCCCAAGCGAATCAGCTCTTTTACGTAAACCAAATGACCATAATCAAACACCTCAAGCTCAGGTTTTACGCCTAGCTCTTGAACTTTTTTAGCCATAATTTCAAGCTGACCCGGGGTGTTAGCCATCACGTAATCACCACCGGCCGCAAAGTTCATTGTGCCGCAGTCGAGGGTGCAAATTTCCGGCAATAACTCTTCCACGTGGGCCAAACGCTCAAGCGGAGGAGCGATGTCGGTCCCATCTGCATTCAACGGCAGTGGCGTGTTGCCAGAGCCAAACACAAGATCGCCCCCCATCCCGGCCGTAAAGTTGATAACCATATCAACATCGGCCGCACGACAACGTTCAAAGACCTCTTTGTACAACGCTACATCGCGTGAGCCAACACCTGTTTCTGGGTCGCGCACGTGGAAATGGCAAATTGCCGCGCCAGCTTTCGCTGCATCAATGGCTGAATTTGCGATTTGTTCTGGGGTGATGGGTAGATCAGGGTGCTTGTCTTGGGTTGCACCCGCGCCGGTTATCGCGGCGGTAATAAATACTTCATACAGCATGAGAGTTTCTCCTTTGGGGAACAGTTAGTCGGTTTTTCAGTTTTTCAGCTGGTCAGTTTAGGCTCGCTACCCTACTGATTTACTGAAAAACTGAAGCGCTAACCAACTTAAAATTATTTTGGAACAAGCAGTGCATCAAGCACCGTACAGCCATCGGCCGTAACCAATAGCGGATTAATATCTATTTCAGCTAACTGATGGCCATAATCGGCCACAAAAGCATCAAAGGCCAGAATCGTATCGATCAGCCCTTCAACGTCCATTTTTTCTCGGCCGCGAGCACCATCTAAAAGCGGGAAGCCTTTAAGCTTTTGCAACGCATCGGCCGCTTTGTCGCGTGTCAGCGGTGGCATCACAGTCACCGCATCTTTGAAGATCTCAACAAAGATCCCACCAAGACCCATCACCAACATCGGACCAAACTGCGGATCGTTGTTCATGCCCAAAAGCATCTCAACACCACTGCTTAGATCAGCCATGGGGGTGATTAAAACGGCCGAGCCGAGCCTTTCACTTAGATCAGCATAGGCTGATAGCACAGCCGCTTCATCTTTCAGATTGAGCCGAATCCCATCTGCTTCCGATTTGTGGAGCAAGCCGTCAGCGGCCGTTTTCATCACTACCGGATAGCCGATTTGATTGGCAAACGCCACAACGTCTTCGGCCGAATTCACAACTTTCTCTGTTGGCACCGGCAAGCCGTATCCGGCCAAAAGCTGTTTGGCGGCAAATTCGCCCAGCGGTTTTTCGCCTAGCTGAACGACTGTCTTATCCCCCGTATCAGCTGGGACAAAACTATGTTCAGCCTGAGCAAATGCTGTAAATTCAGCCAAATGGCGAATCGCTTTCATACCGGTTTCAGTTCCCATTAAAACGGGAACACCGTTGGCCCGAAGCTGGGCCATCAGCCCGTCGTGCGCCCCGGCCGTTAGGTTGACCAAACCGGCAAACGGCTTCGTGAGCTGGGGCAACGCCTCCATCGCCCCATTCACGTAATCGTGGGACAAATAGCTGTCACGGGCCAAGTCTACGGCCAAGCACAAAAGGCCCGTCTCTGGATCAGCGTCCATCGCCAGCAAGCAGTCCCGATAGGTGTCTTGCACATTGTGGCCGGAGCCAAATGCATCGAGCGGGTTATCCGGCTCTACCCCATCTTCTAAGATGCCAAGCAATTTTTGATTGGTGTCTGTATTGAGTTCAGCCAGACCAACACCCACGTTGGTTGCGATATCCACCAGCATCGACCGTTCACCCCCTGACTCCATTAAGGCGGTCACGTTGGGGGTTGGCAAACGTTGGATCATGCTGAACAGTTCTACCGTGTCCATCATCTCATCAAGCGTAAAACATTGGCGAACCCCGTACTTTTCAAAGAGTGCCCCGTACGCCTCAGCCCCGCCTGCCATTGCGCCGGTATGGGCCTGCGCCATTAACTGACCTCGCTCGCTCAGGCCGGTTTTTAGGACAATGATGGGAATCTTTTTCTTGACCGATTTTTGGAGCGCAGCCAGAAATAGCTCAGGATCTCGCACTGTCTCCAAATACATCGCCACAGCTTTGGTTGATGGGTCATCAAGTACATAGTTCAGGTAGTCGGCCGCCGTCAGGCAGGTTTCGTTACCGGCCGAAATCACATAGTTGAAATCAACATCCCGATTGTTCTGCGTCATCGAAT
>JAHDGV010000789.1 GCA_020631655.1 Chloroflexota bacterium
CGGGCATGGCGGAGATGCCAAACAAGCAACTCCACATCTTAGAAGATAACGACGCTGCCACCGAGCTGTTGCAAACCATTATCGAGAAAGAAGATATTGTTTTGGTCAAAGGTTCTTTAGGCGCGCGCATGGACCGCATTGTGGCAAATTTATCAAGAAGGAAAAGCGACTAGCTATTGGCTATAAGCTTTTGGCTCTTGGCTAGGATTTTCTAGGCAAAAGCTGATAGCTAACGGCCAACGGCTAACAGCCAAAAGCTAAAAGATGGCATTTGCACTCTCAGTCGGTTCAATCACATTTTTACTCGCAGTTATCTGGGGCGCGCCCCTGATCGAACTGATGCGCAGACTTAATTTGGGGAAAAACATCCGTATCGATGGCCCCAAATCCCATATGTCAAAAATGGGAACACCCGCAATGGGTGGCGTTTTAATTATCGGATGGGTTTTGATCACGACAATCGTTGTGAACATTGTCCGGCTCGTTACAAATTTAGACATTGCAGAAAGTGTCATCATCCTATTGGGCGTGATGGTGGCGTACTCGGTGCTGGGTGGAATCGACGATTACATGGGGTTCACCAGCCGGCCGGGTGAGGGCATGATGGCCCGCTACAAAATCTGGATCCAAGGTGGCATCGCGCTGATCGCGGCCGTGCTTATCTACTACGGCTCCAACGACGGCGCAGGATTTGTAGCGATCCCGACTGTGCCGGTTTTGTTAAACCTTGGGCTCTTTTACATCCCCATCGCCACGTTTGTGATTACCGGCCTTTCAAACGCCGTTAACTTGGTCGATGGCTTAGACGGATTATCAGGTATGACCACATCGAGCGCGTTTATCGCGTACGGCATTATCGCTTTTTTGCAAGATCAGCAGTTTATCGTTGTATTTTGCTTCACCACGGTTGGTGCGATATTGGCCTTTTTGTGGTTCAACGCCAAACCGGCCCAGATGTTTATGGGCGATGTCGGGTCACAGCCATTGGGCGGCATGTTGGCCGTGGTTGCATTGCTCACAAACCAGTGGGCCATTCTGCCCATCATCGCCATTATCCCGCTCGTCACCACGATTTCAGTGATGATCCAAGTGGGTTACTTTAAAGCCACGGGCGGCAAACGGTTCTTTCGGATCGCTCCCATCCATCACCATTTTGAGGCGATTGGCTGGAGCGAGACCCAGATTGTGCAACGCTGGTGGTTGATTAGCATTTTGGCCGCGATGGCCGGGATTGCGTTGGCACTGATTTAAGCTGATCAGCCAGTCAGCACACTCGCTTCGCTCGTTTGTCAGCTAATCAGCTGTTACGGCCAAGCTGAACGAGTTGCAGTTTTAATCAACTAGCTGAAATGCTGACAGTGAGCGAAGCGAACGAGCTGATTAGCTGAAATGCTGATAAAAAATGGATCAACTAAGCGGCAAAAACCTTTTAATCCTTGGATTAGCCCGGCAGGGCAAGGCACTGGCCCGATTCGCGGCCGAAGCAGGCGCAACGGTCACCATCAGTGATTTGGGTGACGCGCAATCGCTCCGTTCCGAATTAGCGGAGATTGAAGATTTAAAAATTGAAACTGTTTTGGGGCACCATCCCCTAACTTTGCTCGACAACTGCGACCTAGTTGCAGTGTCTGGCGGCGTTCCGCTCGATGCACCGTTTGTGCTCGAAGCCCGGCGGCGGGGCATTCCGCTTACGGCCGACTCGATTGAATTTTTCAAGCGATGCCCGACCGACAAGCTGATCGGAATTACCGGATCGGCCGGTAAAACCACAACCACCTCGCTGGTGGCGGCAATTGGTGAACGCTCGAACTTTAAAACTTGGAAAGGTGGCAACATCGGCTTTCCGCTCATCGAAAAGGTGGGT
>JAHDGV010000790.1 GCA_020631655.1 Chloroflexota bacterium
ACCGTTCACTGTTCTAGCTATTGCATAGTTTTAAAACCCTCACCCCATCCCTCTCCCAATTTTGGGAGAGGGAGCTAATTTCGCCGTGACGAACCTCTAATTCTTCTCTCCCGGGGCTGGGGAGTCATTTCCAAAGGCTAACGGCTAAAAGCCAAAAGCTAACAGCCATCAACTCATGAAATTTCAAGGACTAGATCATCTCGCCATTGCCGTTGCAGATACTGAAAAAGCGCTCAAGCTGTGGCGTGACACCTTCGGCTTTCCGGTCGTGTGTAGCGAGATCGTCAACAACAACAGTGTGAAGCTGACCCATCTTGATTTGGGCAATACCCATCTGCAACTGGTTGAACCGCTAACGGCCGATCATCCGTTGCAGACTTGGCTGGCCGAACACGGAGACGGTCTGCATCATTTTTGCCTCAAGGTGGATAACGTGGATGATGCCCTAAACGGCGGTCCGGTTGCCCCGGCAAACCCCATCCCACATGAAGGGACTAACGGAAAGCGGGCGCTGTTTTTTGCGGCCGACCAGACACAAAATATTGTTGTAGAGGTAACGGGTAAATGAACGAACCGGTATTAAATAAACAAAAAACCTTGTCTGCACTGCCTGGCGAGTGGGCTGAAGATATCCTGCCGACGATTCAGGATCAGCTGGCCAATAGCGGCCGGAAAATTGTCATTTTGGATGATGATCCAACCGGAACACAGACGGTGTATGATCTGCCAGTTTTGACCAACTGGACGATTGAGCGGCTGGTGCTTGAGCTGCAGCAACCAGAGCCGGGATTCTACCTGCTGACCAATTCTCGTAGCCTGACGGCCGAAGAGGCCTATATTTTGAACTACGAAATTGGCATGAATTTAAGGATGGCGAGTAAACATGCTGGGATCGATTATGGGCTGATTAGTCGGAGCGACTCAACCTTGCGCGGCCATTTCCCGCTAGAGCTGGATGCACTAACAGAAACGCTCGAAAAACCGGCTGACGTGTGGCTGTTGGTCCCATTTTTTCTCGAGGGTGGGCGCTACACAATCAACGATGTGCACTATGTGGCTGAGGGAGATTCTCTGATCCCGGCCGGACAGACCCCGTTTGCCCAAGACAAAGCGTTTGGTTACAAAACGTCCCATCTTAAACAATGGGTGGAAGAGAAAAGCCTCGGCCGGATTAAGGCGGACTCGGTACAGTCAATTACTTTAGATGATATCCGGCGTGGCGGCCCAGATGCTGTAGCAAAGAAGCTCCAGCTTTTACCGGCCGGATCCGTTTGTGTGGTGAATTCGGCCAGCTATCGGGATCAGGAAGTGTTTGTCAGCGGATTGCTCCAAGCGGAGGCGGCCGGAAAAACCTTTATGTACCGCACCGCCGCCTCATTTGTGCGGCCGCGAGTTGGGCTGGCTGGACGGCCGTTGCTGACGGCCGCAGACATGTTGCCGAGTGGTGATGTGGCTCAGCACGGCGGGCTTACCATTGTGGGATCGTACGTCCCCAAAACGACCGCTCAGCTCCAAGTTTTGCTCGAAGCCGATGTGGCAATGGGGATAGAATTAGATGTGGAAATGTTGTTGGATGAGCATGAGCGCAATAGTGTGATTGCCGACGCGGCCGAACGTATTAATGGCCATCTGAAAAATGGGCAGGATGTGGTTGTGTACACCAGCCGGAAATTAATTGCGGCCGAGAACAAAGCTAAAAGCTTGGCAATAGGCAACACCGTATCTGATAGTTTGGTGCAATTGATAAAAGCGTTGCAAGTTCAACCACGCTATTTAATCGCCAAAGGGGGCATCACCTCTAGCGATGTGGCGACCAAAGGATTAGAGATCAAGAGGGCCATTGTCCAAGGGCAGATTTTGCC
>JAHDGV010000159.1 GCA_020631655.1 Chloroflexota bacterium
AAGCTGCTCATGCTGATGATCACCCCTACGTCGAACCAGAACTTTTCTGGGAAAAGGCGAATGAGTGAATCGGTGTAGTAAAAGGTCCACGTGCCCGGTGGGAAGAGCAGTTCATGGAAGGTGGTAAAGAAGAGGGACCATCCGACCAAAATAAAGATGGCGATTGAAGCCAGCAGAATAATCGTGGCCCATCCCCCTTTATAGATGGTGTCATAAAGTTGAAACTGATCGATGAAATACAAGGCGATGAGCCCGGCCGGAACGACGACGAGCAGGACGCGTAAAATCCGTTTAATTGCGTCGAAAAGGTTTTTTACATCCAACATGTGACCAATTTCCCGGTCATTGTATAAAGGCTGACTGGGGTCTTCTGGTAGCCGTAAATCAGCAATCAAGTGGATCACTTCTTCAGCCGGTTCCGGCCGTTGAATGTAATCTAAAGTCGCTGTGCCAAGCTCCAAACGGACCTCATCTGACCAGCCAAACAAGTCTGAGGCGATTCTAGGGTATTCAAAAGCGGGATAATTTGATGCGATCACTGTGCGCACAACACTAAATCCGAGTAGAAAAGGAAGGCAAAGCACAACAACCCATTTAATAGTTTTCGCTAGATGTAACATATTTTTCACGGTAAATTCTTAATTTGGTCAGAGATTTAGAAAGCTTTTTAGTGCTTAATAGGGATAACGGGGGTGGATGATAGTCGTTTATATCCTCACCCACTATGCACAGCAACACAATTGGATCAACATTTATACATTCACTAGGCTTAGAGAAATCTATAGTGCCAGATTATCTTGCTTGTTGATCGAGCAAGGTCGAAAGTTTTGCAACACATTAGCCGCAAAAGATCACAAATTTGTATGTTCGCAGACGAATCATAGTTAGTTTGAAAATCTTCTTGACAAAGGGGTGAGGCTCGGTCAAAATTAGATCACCCTCAGCAGTTAGAAAAGCTATATTTGCAGAGAATTATAAAAGGTTGCCCTCTCATTCTTCCAAACTCTTTTGTTGACGAAGAAAGCTATTTCGCACCGAAATAACGATAATCCAAACGACTACAATCAGTAACTATTCGGGTGGAGTGATTGTAGCCATCAATCAAGCAAACAAGTTAGAAGATTTTGTCTTTTATTTATTACTAGAGCCATTATTCCTGCCACTTTTACGTTGGTAAAGTCATATGTCAGTACAAGAACAAGAACAGCAAGAACAGATCGAACAAGTTGATGATCAATTTAACGGGCTACCTATGCCTGTTTTTACCGCATTTGGATGGGCGGGTGAGGAAGCCGCAATTCAATTTTCTCTGTCGAAACTCCGACTTTTCTTAGACACGCTTGTTGAATCGATGTCTGATAAAGCGAAGTTTCGCTTTCCTTTTCATGGGGTGGATGAGGATGCACGAATCCCTTGGTTAGCCGTTAATCGCGACCCAGAAGTAGAGCCATATATCGCTTTCGTCGCCAAACCTCGTGCGTTTGAAATGCGGATCTCGATTACAGATCCGGCCGCTTTAAATCGCGGACTGCGTGCGGCCGAGAAGAACCCAGAAGCCTGGCATAAAATGATTTCTTCTTTGGGGATGGGGTGGCAACTTCAGATTGAGCAACGTTTAAAAGAGGAAGATGCGGTTACCCACTCACATTATGGTGACCTGTTAAAAGAAAACATTCCAAATATAAGCGCGGCCGATCTGAAAAAAGCGACTTCACGCGCGGCATTTTTGATCACTGAAGAAAAATGGTCAACGCCTGTATTTGTTTCGCGGGTGATGACGGCGGATCAAGCGGCCGGCATGGGACGTGATTTGGTTAAGTACATGGTTGTGCAGCTCGACAAAGTATTTGATATTGTCGATTTGTTCTCTCGCGCAACAGGTGGTAAAACAACTACATCGAAAAAGAAAACAACAACCACGCGCAAAAAACGGACCGGCCGTTTGCCTAAGGAGCCAGAAATTCCACAACCACAAACATTTTCATACACAACTGAGTTAAAAGGATTGCATATTCGGAAAGGATTTGTGAACCTCACCCCGGGCCATTGGCCATTCTTTGCAGAAGGGAAGCGGATGGAAACCCGGCCGATTACGATCAGCTTTGCCGGAAAATCTGATGATACAAGCGCCGTTTGGCGATTACAGCCAGATGATCAAGCCCGCTTGGTTTTAGGTGAACCTGCTCACGCGTGGCTGGCCGCTACGTTTAGCGCAAATTCACATATCACTGTGAATGCGTTGCGTACCCCAGACGACAAAATTGAAGTTGTTCTAAGCCCTGCAGGCGAATAAGTACCATACACATTTGCAACAGTTTGATGCAGGAACCGATTATTCGGCCCCTGCATCAAACTGCGCGAAACTGAATGGGGTCTACAGTGTTTATCTTAGTGTGACGGTACAATCGTCAACAGGGTAATCTCCCTCGGCCGGAAAACGGCCCAACAACCTTAAACCCACATCTCCCTAATCTTAAATAAACTTGCTTGGCCGTGTAATCGAATCCCACAATTAAACCGATTGCATCGCCAGCCATTTCAATATCATCTACCCTTAATCACTCGTTTTAAACGAGGATTTTGGTTTTAAGACCAACTTGTCTTAAAACCGAAAAAGGCTGAGCTGTGATATTCATAAAGGTATTAAATCGTGATCAATTCAATTAAAAGGACAAAAATCGTTGCCACCATAGGACCCGCTTCTCGTGATCCAGAGGTGATTCGTGAGATGATGAAGGCGGGTATGAATGTGGCCCGCATCAACTTTTCTCATGGCAAAGCAGAAGACCATATGGAGACCATTGCCCGTCTGCGCCGGATTGCAGATGAAGAGAATGTGGTTTTGGCTCTGCTTGGAGACCTGCAAGGGCCTAAAATTCGATTGGGTGAGTTTGAGACGATTTATTTAAATGCGGATGATGAGGTTCGCTTTTCGCTAGATGGATCGGTTGAAGGCACCTTGGGGCTACCCCACAAAGAGCTTTTTGATGCGTTAAAAGCTGGCGCCAAAATGATCATTGGTGACGGCGAGATGGATCTTGAGGTTATTAGCAACGACGGAACCGTTTTGGTCTGCAAATCGATCTACGAAGGTGAACTTAAACAGCGGAAAGGAATCAATACCCCCGGAACAAAACACTCTATTCCTGCCATTACTAAAAAGGATAGGGAAGACTTAGCCTTTATCTGCCAATTTGAGCTAGATTTTGTGGCCCTTTCGTTTGTTCGCTCGGCCGAGGACATCGATGAATTACGTAGCCTAATGGAAGCGCAAGGAAAGTCGATTCCGATTATTGCCAAAATTGAAAAATTTGAAGCGATGCAAAACTTAAAAGGGATTGCGAAAGCAGCGAATGGGATGATGGTAGCTCGTGGTGACTTGGGACTCGATATGCCAACCGAACAGCTCCCGATGTTGCAAAAAGAGATTATTTCGATTGGGAATCGGTACGGAATTCCGGTTATTACAGCAACACAGATGTTGGCATCGATGGAGACAAGCCCACGGCCGACACGGGCTGAGGCCAGTGATATTGCAAATGCGATTTTAGATGGAACAGATGCTGTGATGCTTTCAAACGAAACGGCTGTGGGTCGCCATCCAGCCTTAGCTGTAAGAACGATGGGAGAAATTGCTCAGAATACCGAAAAGAATTTTCCATACAAAGCTTGGCGGTCAAAGAGAAAATCGATTGCTAAGTTGGGCAGTATTTCTGACGCAATTAGCACATCTTCCTGTAATTTGGCTGAGCAAATTAATGCCAAAATGATTGTGACCTCAACAATGTCGGGGTATACGGCTCGCCATATTTCGCGCCATCGGCCGGTGACACCGATTTATGCAGTGACTCCGCTGACCAAAACCCGTCGCCGTTTGGCGTTGCTGTGGGGAGTAGAATGTATTCGGATGGGGCAGATTGAAAGCACTGATGAAATGATCGCAGAATCAATCTCCGCGATTGAATCTGAAGACACAATGCTCAACTTAAAGCCAGGTGATTTGATTGTGCTAACGGGTGGGGTTCCCTTCGGCCGAACCGGACATACTAACCTCATTCAAGTCCATGAGTTTGAAGGGGCCAATAAGCCTGATTAACTCATGTTACGCACCAATAGACTTCGGAAGTTTCAATTTCCGAGTGAAAATCAGGTTAGCTGGTTAAAAACTTCTGAAGTCTTTCTCGGGAATCAGAATTTAAGACTTTCTGCGGCGGCTAGGCCAGATAAGGCGGCCCCCTCTACACGGGCATGCCTAAAGCCATCACCGGCAAATGCAATCGGCAAGCCGTTAACGGCCGTTTTTAGATAACGATCTGGATAACACTCAATCGGCTGGGCATACATCCAGCGGTGAACTTGCATTGATTCGATATCGTCACGATTGAGATAACCGGCCGCCTGTGCCGCATCGACCAAACGATTGCCAACCTCTGTACGATCATCATTCAAATGCTGGCGGGTAAAAGCCGGGGAGCCATGTATCGTGACAGAGGGTTGTTCTGAGATCCCCTTTTGCTGATTGTCTCCAATCCAATCAATGACTTCCCCCCGCACCTGAACCCCGCCGGGTACGGGGATTGAACTGGGACTGTTGAGAACCAGCATCACAGCAAAACAGGGGTCATACTGAACCGCTTCAAGGGCTTGGCGCTCTGCACTAGGCAGTGTTACGTTACCGCTGTCGAGCAAGGTTAAAGATTGTGGAACGGGAGGGGTCAGCAAGAGCTGATTGGCTGTAAATTCATCGCCAGATTCTGTAGTGATCTGCCATGTTTGACCATCTTGATCAATATTGGTTACTTTTGTTTGGGTTTGGACCGGGAGTGACTGAGCCATCTGTTTTGCCATTGTTGTCATCCCCTGCATACCTCGATAGCGCGGGTAGCCGTCTCGGCCGGAGAAACCTTTGCACCATTCGGCCGCGCTTTTTTCTTCCAGCCAACCATCTACCCATTTTTGAAATTCTGGTTCACGCACTGTAAAGAACTGGGCACCGTGGTCAGCACGGGCTTTGTTGTCTTTAGTTAGCCTGCGAGTAGCCATGCGGCCGCCCACTTGTCTCCCTTTGTCTAATACCAAGACTGTTTGCCCTGCGTTTTGTAGAACAGAAGCCGCTAGTAAACCAGATATGCCGGCCCCGATAATGAGTGTGTCAACGGTCATAGGGTTTACTTAATTGCTGAGCTACGAGGTTTGCCATACAAAAATTCAAATTCTGCGGCAGGATAAGCAGCGGCCCAATCTTCATCCCACACAAATCGGCTGGCGTCACTGCTCCAGCTTGCAAAAAAGGCTTGGTCCAATGCAGCAACACGGCCGACAAGCTCGCTATTAATTTTGAATGGTGGGTTCGACAACATTGTGATCAAGACGTGTAACATGACGCGCGCCTCAACGGCGGTTTTGAAATATGGCCAATGTTTGGCTGCATTTTCCCGCAAGTCCCGAATTGATTCTTGCCACTGACGAATACGTGCTTCAATTTCTTGAGCCGCTTTTGATTCTGTAGCGACCACCCACGCCATGACTGTGTTTTCAAATGTCTGGCGTGCTTTTAAAAGCCTGTTTTGTTCATCTTGTGACAGGTTACTTTGCAGGGCAAGCAATCGATGTTCCCGCATGAGGTAGCCGCCCAAGGTCATTTTCGGCCGATTGGGTCCCATAGGGCCAAACAGAGACTTGGACTTCAGGTAGCTGGACATCTCATCCGCCATTTCTTCGAGAATATCTAGGTCTTTTTGCAGTTTTGTTTTTTTTGGTCCGAACAAAATAATCTCCTTTGCTGTCAAAAGCCTCTACGTAACTTCAACTATATCTTTGCAAAATCAGAATGCACAATGGTTTTCAAAAACCATTTCCATTATGTCTATCACACCGTAGTACCTTGTACCTTTGTAATGGGCATGGGTATAATCTGTTTACGTAACTTTCACAAGCCAGTTAGTTCGTAAGCACACGTTGCCTCAGCTCTGAGTAATCAGGAAGGCAATTTCATAGATGGGAATATTGTTAGGAAGCAGGATGGGAAAAAGGCTATTTCCAATTTATTTTTAGAATGACCAGCAGTTTTAGGTTTGAAAATTGGCCAACTGAACATCGTGTCATTACACAACATTTTGGCTCAAACCCTCGTTATTACAGCCAATTTGGTTTGCCGGGACATGAAGGCATCGATATTCGCGCACCAAGTGGGAGTAAGATTTTTTGCGTTGCACCCGGCCGAGTCTACAACGTACACCGTAGCCCTACGGGTCATAACTATGGCATTCATGTACGTGTGCAGCATCAAGACGGCTTCCAGACAATTTACGGACATTTAGAAGAGATTTTTGTTAACCAAGGTGAAACTGTTGCCGCCGGGGCGGTTTTGGGACTGGCAGACAACACTGGCAATAGCTTTGGTTCTCATTTGCACTTAAGCCTCAAAAAGAAGGGATACCGGTATAAAAACTGGCCACATAACTTTATTGATCCAACACCCTACCTGCTCCCCCTACTCAGCTGGGCCCCACCAATTGGGCCGTATGTCGAAGGGTGGATGAATGGGAACTCGTTGCGCATTGTCGGCCGCTTGGGTCAAGTTGGCCGGGATGATGCGCTCCTGCACATCGGCCGGAACCGTCAGATCGCTGTTCCTGAAGGGACAATCGTGATCATGAGCGGCAAGTTTTCCAACGAATACCATTTGGTTAAAGTGGCAGAAGCTTCGATTGGGATCAACAAAACAGATTTACCTAGCGAGCCAGCTCCTCCCCCCAGTGCAACGGTAGCAACCGTTTATGGCTGGGCGTGGGCCAGCTATTTGAATTTAAACTTTAAAGGGGATCAAGGAATTGTAAACACCCCTTATGGGATTCACCTGCGTGAAAAACCGAACCGGATGAGCAAAAATTTAGGCGTTTTGCGTCGAGGCAGTACGGTTCAGGTTTTAGGTGAAAAATCTGAGGGGTATTTGCGCGTGCAAGTGCGCCGGGCTGATTTTGTGGGACCGGTCAATTTGCCCGGCACCCCATCTGCACCAGAGACACCACAACCGGCCGAGCCTGCGAAACAGTTGCCTGAAGGGGTTTATTTAGGTTGGATTATCACCCAGTTTTTGCGGAAAAACGGGACTCATGCGCGCTTACCTCACCGGAGCGTGACCCTACGCAGCTCGCCAGGACCGGCCGGCAAATATATCGGTACAGTGCGTGGCGACACAACAGTGGCCTTGGCCGGGATAGAAGACGCTGGATTTACACCCGTCTTAGTGAATACTGATTCGTTCCTGCGACGAGCTGAACCTGCCCCTGTTGCCAAAAGCCCTATGCCCTTTTCTCCGGAAGAGGTCCACGAAAATTATGAATCGGCCGATGAAGAGCTGGTGCTTGACCGGCCGTTTGATCAATCTCGGTCGGGCTGGGTGCTTACCAGCGAGGTCCATATTAACGGGAACATGGCCTACGCAGACCATAATGGGCTAAATCTACGAACTGACCCCCGCCGAGATGGGGAGATTGTGGGCTTTATCCCACCAAAAACACCGATGCTGGTGACCGACAAGGGGCAAGGGGAGTTTTCGCCCGTACGCTTAGAAGCGATGTTGATGCAACCGCCGATTCAAAATTTAGGTGAGGTTGAGATGATCAGCCCCGATCCGCCGGTTGTGAGCCGGGCTCGTATCGGTTTACATGCCTCTGCTGACCCGCATATTACAGAAGAAGAGCATCGTGAGTTTAAGCTAATGCGTCCGGGCATGATCAAGGTTCTGTCGTTTCACTCAGCGGCCGATATCGCCCGATTGGCTCGGGAGCACCCCAAAGCGACCTTTGTGATGCGGGCGTTCCTTGATTTTGGGGATCGGCGTATTACGCCTGAACAGTTCTTGAGCGATACTTTGCCCGATGTGCGGCGTGGTTTAAATCAGCTTCGCGGCCGTGATGTGGTTGTGGAGCTACATAATGAGCCAAATCTTAGCACCGAAGGACTGGGGCGTAGCTGGCGCAATGGCACTGAATTTAACAAATGGTGGCTTGAGCTGTTGTCTCTCTATCGCAGAGAATTGCCAGCGGCAAAATTTATTTACCCCGGCCTGTCCCCCGGGCACGCAGTTACGGGCGAAAAGGCGGATCATATCCAATTTATCGAAGCGAGCCGGGATGCTGTTGAAGCGGCTGATGGCTTGGGCGTTCATCTATACTGGTCAAACGTGTATCCGATGGCTAGCGCACTTGAGGTGCTGGACGATTATCAGATTCGATTCCGTAATCGGCCGATGTGGATCACCGAGGCGAGTCATAACAAAGCGGGCTTAAAAGCCAGCGAAAAGGCAAAACAATATTTAGAGTTTTGGAACAAACTCCAAAACCGGCCGATGATCGAAGGAGTTACCTTCTTTGTGGCATCGGCAAGTAACCCAACCTTTGGTGAAGAGGTCTGGGTAGGACGCGGTATCGGCCGGTTAATTGGCTTCCGATAGCAGAACTTAACGATTAAAAAAGTACTACCAGTTAATCGGTCCTGTTTTGCACATTTACCCGAGTAGGTTCAGTTTTCGCGAGAATTTCCGTAAGATAGAGGTGTTAACTTGTTTACACATTACCTGACATCTAAGCTTCACACCAAGGATGTAGAGACTAATAGCAACGACCTCCTAAGAGACTGTACCGGAGCAGGAAACGCAAGTTATGTGGCTTGCGTTTTTCTGCGTTAGGGACAGTTGTGCAGGACTCTTGGATTTGCGGGAACATTGATTTAAACCTGTTCCTAAGGACAAATTCCTCATCTGATTTTACCCATGCTTTACCCGATTAGTTTTGGGAGGGAGTGATTGGGATGGTACAATCAAATTCTGAGAGAAATATTTTTCTCGATTAATACTTTTTATTAGGGAACTCCGGTTACGCGATAAAGTCTTTTAAGCTGTATCCAAAAGAAGCGCATAACTCCAGTTAGGTAATTCTATGTCCTCTAAAATTCTTGTCATAGATGATCATAAAGAGACGTTAGAGCTCATCACCCTTGTGCTTCAAAAGCAGGGGTTTCGGGTCAAGAACGCGCATTCGGGCCAAGAAGGGCTCGCAATCGCGAATGAATTTATCCCAGATTTGATATTGCTCGATGTCATGATGCCTGACATGGATGGGTTTACAGTATGCCGCACTGTGCGCCAAACCGAGGTGATCAGCGATACCCCGATCATTTTATTGACGGCTAAGTCTCAACCAGATGAAAAATGGGAGGGGTTTGAAGCTGGCGCAACAGATTACCTGATTAAACCTACAAATGCTGAGGAGCTAAATCGGCGAGTGAGCGCGATTTTATCGAATCAGACCAAGAAAGAGAGCCCTGCAAAACCGGCCGGCGGGTCAGCCACCGTCATGACGATGTCTCCCTTTGCTCGCAGTCAGATGACCGTTTTCATTGGTGCTTGCGGCGGGTGTGGTACCACGACAACGGCGATAAATACAGCCTTCGCCCATGCAATTACAGAGCAAACCCTGCTGGTTGATCTAGATATGGTTCAGGGGCACGTTGGTATGTATTTAAACCAAAAAGTGACCCATGGAATGAACTCTCTTGCCGAAGGGATTCCCATGAACGTGGGGGGGCAGCTGGCCAATAATATAGATCGTGTGTCGCCAAATCTGTCCGTTTTGCCAGCCAAAGCCAACTTTGATTCACAAATGGCGATGATGGGTGAAAAACATCTGCCTAGCCTTGTAGAAGCGATGCACTCACGAGGTGAATCGATCATCATCGATGGTGGGTGTGGCATTCATGATGGGAATCGATCTGTGATCGAACGAGCGGATCAAGTTGTATTGTGCGTTCGCCCTGACCGGGTTTCACTGGCAAGTGCGCGTGAGCTTATCCCTTCGATCAATGCCACGATTTTGCCAACATGTTTATTGCACGTTGTCCTTGTATCGATTGGACCAAGTGCAAAATTACCCAAAGAAAAAATTGAAGGATATTTAGGTGCAACTATTACCGCTTCGCTCAATATCCCATTGGCCACATTGGCAAAAGCAGCAAACAACGGCCGCCCCATCATTTTGACTGAACCTGATGGGGATACAACGAAACAATTTCGCAACTTAGCAGAGAAAGTAGCGAAACTCTAATTACCAACCACACAAATAAAAATTAATTTTATGCGGCTTAGATTTTTCGGCCGCACATCTTTTAGGCTTGCTTTGATCAATCAAGATGATTCTGAAATCTTAGCGGCGGCAACCCTGTTACAGCAAAGTAATCGGGCTGTTGCGCTCACCGGTGCCGGGATAAGTACCCCTTCAGGTATTCCGGATTTTCGTTCTCCTAGCTCTGGGCTGTGGGAGAAACACAACCCGATGGTGGTGGCAAACATTTCGTCCTTTCGGCAAAAACCTGAAGATTTTTATGATTGGATCCGGCCGTTGGTCAAAATCACCGCAGAAGCGGAACCCAATCCGGCCCACACCGCTTTAGCCAAACTTGAAGCGATGGGGCATTTAAACAGTATCATCACCCAAAATATTGATGGGTTGCACACAAAAGCCGGTTCCAAAACGGTATACGAGGTGCACGGCCATTCTCGAGAAGTTGAATGTTTGCAGTGCGGCCGAGTTGATCCGGCCGATGGGTACATGCAAGCGCTCGTTGAGACAGGTGCTTTGCCAGTGTGCGCGGCTTGCGACGCGGTTGTTAAACCCAAAGTGATTCTGTTTGGCGAACTGCTCCCGTTTGACATTATGCAAAACGCCCAGCTTGCTACAGAACGGGCAGATGTGATGATCGTAGCAGGCTCGTCGCTTGAAGTGGCACCGGTTAGTGAGCTACCTTGGATCGCCAAGCGGAACCGAGCGAAGTTAATTATCATTAATTTCGATCCAACCCCGGCTGATTCTTTTGCAGATGTGATTATTCGTGATGACGTCGCCAAAGTTATCCCCGCTATTGTTGAGCAAGTTGCTCAGTTAAATGCAATGTAAAGGGCCCCATGACAAAACGCTCAGACTCTAGTATCTACGATACGATTCAAATTTTGCCCGGCCTTAAGCCACAGCATCTTCAACGGTTGCTGTTGGTTAGCCGGTCACTTGGTTCAACCCTGAACCTGAGCGAAATTTTGAAGATGGTTTTGGCGGCAGCGGCAGATCTAACAGAGTCAGAAGGGGCATCGATTATGCTGCTGGAGCCAAACGGGAAAGAGCTCCGTTTTGTTGCATCGAGCAACTACTCACCCGGACTATATGATTTAATGGTTCCGCTTGAAGGGAGCTTAGCGGGCTGGGTTGTGACCGAAAATAAGCCGGTAATCATTGATGATGCACCAAATGACGAGCGACACTATCAAGAAACTGGGCAAAATGTGGGCGTCCATGTTCAAACCCTTCTAGCCGTTCCGCTACGGGATCGAGGAAATGTGATTGGGGTATTGGAGGCTTATAACAAGAAAGAAAACAGAGTGTATTTGCCGTATGATCGGGCTGTTAGCCAAGCTTTAGCGTCTCAGGCAGCTCTTTCAATTACCAACTCTCGCTTGTTTACCCAATCAGATGCGATTTCTGAGACGATGCATGAGCTAAAAACTCCTCTTATGGCGATGACGGCCGCAACGGAGATGTTGGAGCTTGAGGGGTTATCTGATGACCAACGCAAGCAACTTTTATCTACCTTAAAAAGGGAAACGCGGCGCTTAACCCGCATGACCCAAGACTTTTTAACTTTGTCTCGGTTGGAGTCCGGCCGGTATCCGCTCGATTTAACCGAGCTTTA
>JAHDGV010000791.1 GCA_020631655.1 Chloroflexota bacterium
TCCAGAACTGAACGCATGTTCAGTGCGGTTAAAGCCCCTGTCAGTTCGTAAGCCAAAATCATTTCGATAAGGTCGGCCATATCGTACAAACGAGAGATCGTCGGAAAGGCCATCGACATGTAATCTTCCTGCCCGGCCGAACTTTCGCCCGTATGGATGCTGACGGGATTGGCCAATATCTTGAGCCGAGCTTCTAGACCCAACGCCGCTTTTTGAGCAACCACCAAACCCGCATCTAAACCGGGCCGACCTGCTAACTGTGGATTCAGCCCCGTGTTAGAGCCATCCAGCAACCGGTGCAGGCGACGTACACTCAGCACCCCGACATGGGCCAGCGCAATCGCCACAGCGTCGGCTTGGTTCACCAAATGCTGAGCTTGAAAACTGCCTACTGAGAGAAAGCCATCGTCTGACATCAGCGGATTGTCTGAAAATGTGAGAAATGATGCTTCGATGCGCTGTTTTAAGCTTTCCAGTGCATCGTGCAACGCCCCGTGAACCTGCGGCACGATGCGGTACGAAATGCCCGCCTGGAGCTTGAACGGAGGTATTGTGCTATTCGCCAAGAGCGGCTGTAGCTGATTGATGATGGCATGAATCCCCGGCTCGGCCGTGTATGGCAAAATGTCTGGGCTAAACGAATCTTTTGGACAAGCACACCCTTCGATTGTGACGGCCGACACCTGTGTGGCTGTGCGTAGAATTTTTGACAGGCGGCAATGGGCATCAAAGGCGTAAGCTGGTGCGGCCGCAACCCCGTTCAAAAGTGCAATCCCCTCTTTTTGCCCCAGCTGGATTGGAGCAACCCCTCGGGCAGAAAGTGCGTCAGCGGCCGAAATTTTTTCCTCCCCCTCAAGCACATACCCTTCGCCGATAAATGTCTGGAAACAATGCGTATGGGCGGTGGCGTCAGCTCCCATGCCGTGCCCCAGTGACGGCACCCAAGGGGTAAACCCATCATTCAAGCGATCCGCCAGAAAGGTGCATAACTCTGGAGAAACACCGTCTCGGCCGCTTAGAAAGTTGGTCAGTTTGAGCATCATCATCCCCCTAACAATTGGTCGAGCCAGTGGTGGGCCAATAGCGGCCGCGCGAGCCCGCAGAATGTTGTGAGGCAGGTCGTCTCGCTCCTGATCGCTCAGATCAAGGTTAACCAGCTTGCCCAAACCGGTTGTCACACCGTAACAAGGTACACCCGCATCTATCAGCTCTTGGAATCGTTGACGGCCCGCCTCAACTACGGCCAAAAGATCGGCCGAAATTTTGAGTTTTGCCTCTTCATAGGCGACTGCTTGTAGATTTTCCCAGTTTATATCTTCAAGAGAATTTAGAATGATCATGCTAAAATTTAGGGATGAGTGAACATAGTTTTAGAAATTTTGAGATCGGTGATTTTGACGCTGTTACCGCATTGTGGCAAGCGGCCGGTTTGTTCTTGGGTAGCTCAGACACAAAACCCGGGCTCTTAAAAAAGCTTGAGCGTGATCCAGATCTGTTTTTTGTGATGACAGACTCAGCAGGTCAGATAATTGGCTGTGTGATGGGGACGTACGACGGCCGACGAGGCTGGATCAATCATCTGGCCGTTTCGCCTGACCGGCAGGGTGAAGGGTTAGGGAGATTGATGATCAAGGAGTTAGAAGCTCGGTTCCGAAAAACAGGCTGTCAAAAGGTAAATTTACTAATTGAGCCGACCAATGCGGCTGTGCAAACATTTTACCAGAGGCTCGATTATTCAGAAGACAAACTCATCTTTATGGAAAAATGGTTGTAAAACACAAACCGGCTTTGACACAGGTGCCAAAGCCGGAAATCGTTGTAATTAAAAAGACAATCTACTTTTTCTATCCAATCTTTTTAC
>JAHDGV010000792.1 GCA_020631655.1 Chloroflexota bacterium
ACCCCCGACCGGAATCACGAACCACCAAAAACCTAAAGTGGTTCAAATGTTAAAGAATTCGGCATCCCCCAATACAATTCAACAAAAAAACCTCCAACAGGTAGAATGGTTGCTTCTTCAATTTCAATCATCCGGAACCCAATGGAGGCAATCAAATGTTGACCGAAATCAGCCGCTTTGTCAAACACATGCGGCGCAAAAACACCAATGCAGAGACCTACAAAACCTACCGTTACCATCTCAATAAATTCATCAAGCTCATTTTAGAACCCGAAGGGCGATTAAATTGCAACCCAAGCGAGATTTCCTGCTTAGATGTTGACACCTTCATCGAAAAGCTAGCGGCTCAAGAGCTAAAAGCGGAAACAATTAATCGCTGCCTGACCACGCTTAACTCCTTGTATCAGTTCCTCATGGATGAGGATGAAACCGGCACGCTCGAAAGCCCGGTCATTGCACGCCGACACATGCTCAAAGAGCGAGAGCGGCTGCCAAGGCCGGTGCAAGATGATGAAGTCAAACGGTTTTTCAACGGGGTCAATGACATCCGGGACCGAGCGATGTTTTCGCTCATGTTGAAGGGCGGTTTGCGGGTTTCTGAAGTGGCTAAACTAACGCTGGGAGACCTGTTTTTGAAGGAGCGAAAACCACGCATTCGGGTGATGGGGAAAAACAGCAAAGAACGCTCCGTTTATCTGTCAAAACGAGCGGCGCAAACGTTGAAGAAATGGCTCAAAAAACGGCCGGAGAGCGACTCTAAAGCGGTTTTTCTCACTTATCAAGAGACCGCTATCGGGGTGCGAAGCATCCAAAAACGGATTCAAAAATACTGCAAATTATCTGGGGTGAAGCTCACTGCCCACATGTTGCGCCACACCTTCGCCAATATTTTGGTTTTACGGGACATGGCCGTGGTGGAAATCCAGAAATTGTTGGGCCATGCGTGGGTCGGAACCACCCAGAATTATGTGCGGGCCAATGACATGAAGGTCAAGGATAATTTTTACAAGATCATGGATGCGGTTGAGGGGGTGAGACAATGATCTGTGAATCAGTAATCAGTGGGTCAGTAGCCGGTGAAAATAGCCCTGCCATGACCGGAGGGAATGCCGTAAAGGCGTATGGTGGGGAAAGGTTGTTTGCCACCAGCGCCGCAGAACGGTATGACGATGCGTTGCGTAAAAGCCTAAAAATGAACCCGGCCCCAGAGGGGATCGTGGCTCCCAAGCTGTCGTGCGAGTGGCCGGGAGAGAATGTGGCTTTGCTGGAGAAATATCGGGATTGGTTGGTGGCGATCGGGGCTTCAACCGCGGTTATTAATCAACATCGGGTGCCACTGGCTGGCACTATGCTTGGGCTGGCCTTAAAGCCGCATGGTCAACTGTGTTTGGACACGGATGTTAGTCAAACACAGATGTATACTCGGTCAAAACAAAAGAGCGCGATGTGGGAGCGGAATTGTGACCATTCGCTGAGGTGGTTTGTCCGGTTTCTGAAAGAAGAACGGGGGATGGTCATCATCGACAAGCAGAAATTTGGAGATGTGGAGCGGTACAAAGCGGGGCTGCCAGAGTGGCTTGTCGAGAACCTGACCCGTTTTTTGCACCTGCGGCAGGCCGGTTGGCGTAAGTCCCGTATGGGGCAATCGACCTACAATTTTTGGCACAAGTCGACTCGGCTGTGGCGCTGGCTGTTTGAGCAGACAGAGATACAATCCCCCAGTGACATTACTCGTGAACATCTCAACCAGTTTGTCGATGAGCAGTTGCAGGCCGGATATAAAGTGGCCAGCATCAATATTCATCTCCACACATTTCAGGGGACGCTCTACTTTTTGCAAGATCAGGGAATTGAGGTCCC
>JAHDGV010000793.1 GCA_020631655.1 Chloroflexota bacterium
AACCGTGCGGGTTCCGGCCGGATAATCCCACCCCCAAACCGCATCTAGCAGCCGGTCGCGGGTCAGCAGCTCGTCTGGATGAGTCATGCAATATTCGAGCAGTGTTACCGCTTTGGGAGTAAGCGAAACGGGCTCGCTACTTAGGGTGATTTGGCGCGAGGTGCGATCAAACAACAATTGCTCGCAGCGGAGCTTGTTTGAAATCGCCAGCGGTTTGATCCCAACTTGGGCACGGCGCAATATCGCTTGGATACGGGCGATCAGTTCAAACGGATCAAACGGTTTGTTCAGGTAATCGTCGGCTCCTTCTTGCAACGCCATCGCCCGTTCTAAAGAGCCGCCCACTTGGGTAAGTAAAATCACGGGGGTCCAGTTGTTGGCTTGGCGCAGTTGGCGCAGCAGGCTCCGGCCGTCCATACGGGGCATCATCACATCGAGCACCACGAGATCGGGTGAAAACGCATCGATTTGAGCTTGCCCTTCGATCCCGTCGGCGGCCGTGGCAACCGTAAAACCGGATCGTTCCAAAACCGGTGCGATGTTGGCGATAATGTCTGCTTCATCATCAACAAGCAGAATGCGTTTGGGTTGGGTCATAGGAGGGAATGATAGCGTGTTTGAGGGGTGACCTGCAACGAGATCAGTTGCAGACAATTACACTGTCGTAGAAGTAATTCCTCATCTTTTGAGAAGACGTCATTCCTGCGTAGGCAGGAATCCAGCGTCAAACTTAGCGCTAGATACCCACCTTCGTGGGTATGACGACTCGCATGACGCGTTGATAACTTCTAGAGATAGTTTATTAATTCTCAAATGTAAAAGTTAGCCCCGCATTTTCTTCTAGTCGTTTGAGCAACGGATCACCCAAGGCTACAGACGGTGTTAACACGCCAAATTCTTCCGGTGTGTTGTCTTTCGCCAAACAGACCCCACATTCAGCCATCATTTTACTGGTTGAGCCATAACCGGGGTCCATGTCTCCGGTGACTTTTCCCATGGCGACAGAGCCATCGTGCAATGTGGCATAAAAGCGCATGTTGTAAAAACCGGCACGACGTGCTTTTTCATCTGGCCCTTCGCCCGGTTTGGGCAACATCCAATCTAGCCCTTTTTTTAGAACAGAGCCCGGCCGGGCCATGCCTATAACCGCCAGCGGCAGTACAGACGATATCGCTTTCATCCGGCCGGAGAAGCCGTCACTCGTCATAATCGATTCATCGTACCCGAAATCTTTGCCATACGGATAACCAGCAATCGCATTGCTCCGGCGCACCACTTTGGTGTTGATGCCCGCCATGATAAAGGGGTAAATCCAGCTTTGGCTGATCTCATCAAAGACGATGGTTTGCAAATCCGGCTTGTCTGGGCCAGATTGCTCCCCTTCAGGATTTAAGCTGTAAGGCTCCATTAAAACTTTGAACAAGCTGCGATCTTTAGACGCCTTTTCCATCGTGTCACCCAGTGATGCATAGGTGCCACCGCTAATGCCCCCTTTAAACGCTTTGACCCGCATATTGATGCTTTTGGCCGGCTGCCCAGTTTGTGCGATGGCTTGTTTTTGAGTGTAGTAAACGCCCATGTCAGATGGGATTGAGTCAAAGCCGCAGGTGTGAATGATTTTGGTGCCGTTCGCCTCGGCCGCCTCGTGATGCGCGTCGATCATTTGGCGCATCCATGTCACTTCGCCTGCCAAGTCGCAGTAGTGGGTTTGATTGGCGACACAAGCGGCTACAAGTTTTGAGCCATATTTACCGTACGGGCCAACGGTGGTTAAGATCACTTTAGTCCGTTTGGTCATCGCGTCTAGGCTGGCTTCGTCGTTGCTGTCGGCCGTGATCATCGCCACGCTGTCATCGGCC
>JAHDGV010000794.1 GCA_020631655.1 Chloroflexota bacterium
TCAGCATGTCACCGTAGCGGAAGTAAGCACCACGCTTGTCCACAATCTCGTAGGCCGTAGCCAAGTCCAAAACTTCACCACTGCGTGAAATGCCAACGTTAAACATAATGTCAAACTCAGCCTCTGTAAATGGAGAGGCGACTTTGTTCTTTTTAACTTTAATTCTTGTCCGATTTCCAACTACGTCTGATCCAGATTTGATAGATTGAATCCGGCGGATGTCCAAACGGACAGAGGCGTAGAATTTGAGGGCGTTTCCACCTGTTGTTGTTTCAGGGCTACCAAACATTACGCCGATTTTTAAGCGGATTTGATTGGTAAAAATCACTGTGGTGTTGGTTTGTTTGATGATACCGGCCAATTTACGCAGGGCTTGCGACATCAACCGAGCTTGCAAACCAACGTGGCTGTCACCCATTTCTCCTTCAATCTCAGCACGTGGTACAAGTGCCGCTACCGAGTCGATGACAACAACGTCCATTGTGCCTGAGCGGATCAACGCTTCAGTAATTTCAAGCGCTTGTTCACCTGTATCTGGTTGTGAAATGTAGAGATTTTCAATATCTACACCGCAAACTTCAGCATAAACAGGATCTAGAGCATGCTCCATATCGATAAAGGCACAAATACCACCGAGTGCTTGGGCTTCAGCAATAATATGTTGACACAATGTTGTTTTACCGGAAGATTCAGGGCCATAGATTTCAATAATCCGGCCGCGTGGCAATCCACCCACCCCTAATGCGATATCCAGAGATAAACATCCGGTTGGTGTTGTTTCAACAACTAAGTCCCGTGCCTCGCCCAAACGCATAATGGCCCCTTCGCCAAAACGCTTTGTGATATTATCGATTGTACTTACAAGTTCTTTTTCTTTAGACATTTTCGTGACTCCTTGTGTGTCAACTTTTTCTGTTTCAATTTCAATCAGAACGCTTGTTCTTGATTGGATTATGCACATTTGTTCTAGTCTTGTCAAATCCAATCCTCTTTTTTTGAACCTGTGTTCAATTATCGAAAGTAAGCAATGGCCAAACCGATCATTTTAGTAGCCAACGGAGATATTCCAGACCAATCTTGGCTAAAAACGGCTCTCAGTCGCGAAAATTCTGCCCTAGTGGGGGTAGATGGTGGTTCAAACTACATCCTCGAGCTCGACATTATTCCAGACATTGTGCTGGGCGATTTAGATTCAATGTCCCCTGAGCACAAACGGTTGCTAGAACAAAACTGGGTCAACATCTTTCAATTTTCAGAAGAAAAAGATGAGACTGACTTGGAGCTAGCTCTTCTATATATTGTTGAAAACCCACAATGGACTGACTGTCCCATCGAAATCTTTGGAGCATACGGCGGCCGCTTTGATCACGAGATCGCAAACCTGATGTTATTGACTCACCCTGCTTTGATCGACCGTGACATTCGGTTGAAGTCACCCAATCAAACGAGCTTTTTGATTACAGACAAAGTTGAAATAAACGGCCGGGCCGGTGATTTGGTTTCCTTAATTCCCTTAAAAGGAGACTCAAAAATAAAATCAACCGAACATTTAAAGTGGGAGCTGAATGGATCTACTCTGAAATTTGGCCCCGCCCGTGGGGTAAGCAATGTCATGACCGCCTCACAATCAACTGTGGAAGTCGAAACGGGGATTGTGCTTTGTGTGCATACTGAAAGGTCTTGGGATAGATAGTGAGTGGTTGGTTATAATGCCCGCCGCTAAAAATTAATCTTGCCGGTCGCAGAGAAGAGAGCGCCCTCCTTGCTCTCGAATACCCGGCAGGCCCATGTGTAAATTTTTCATGCAGATGGGTTGAACAAAACTGCGGCGGTTCCCCGCCCAAGGGAGGTCAATTT
>JAHDGV010000795.1 GCA_020631655.1 Chloroflexota bacterium
TTTATTCAGGGTGAGCGAAGCGCGGCCGATATGGATGTCCTACCGTCTTGGCAGATTTAACAACTAAAAACCAAAGTCAGTTTAGCCAAAAGGAAACGTATAAATGTGTAGATGGTTAGCATACATTGGCCCCGAAATAACCCCAAATCAATATCTGTATGAAGACAAATTTTCATTAATAGAGCAAAGTCACGGTGCCCGTAAATCTAAGTCTGTTGTAAACGGCGACGGATTTGGCTTTGGGTGGTATACCGAGCAAGAGGAGCCCGGGCTTTTTAGGGATATTTTGCCTGCATGGAGCGATGAAAACTTGAAAAGTTTAGCCACACACATAAAGTCAGGTTTATTTATGGCCCACGTTCGAGCCGCAACAAGTACATCGACTAATCGGACAAATTGTCATCCCTTTCGGCACGCAAACACGCTCTACGTACATAACGGGCAAATTGGTGGCTACCAGGTTATTCGACGCAAAGTTGAGAATTTAATTTCTGATAAATATTATCCAAGCCGGTTGGGTACAACCGATAGTGAGGTGCTGTTTTTAACTCTAAAAACAATCATGGATAATGCTCCATTCCATGTGGCCACCCATAAACTAATTCAACTTGTTTGTGATCTTATGCATCAGGCAGAAATCGCTGAGCCGTTCCGGTATACCTCAGCCTATTCAGATGGAGAAAAGCTGTTTGCCGTACGGTATTCATCCGACCAGCTTGCCCCTACGCTTTTCTATTCAAAAATAGAAGATGGTTGGATTCTTGTCTCAGAACCTCTTGATAATCAACTCAATCAGTGGCAACTTGTCCCTGCAAATCACACAATTGAATTGGGTCGCGATGCAGAAGAGCCGCTTATAACTCCGCTCTAGTTCGGCCGATTTAATGGCATGATTGCCTGCTCCAATGCCTTCGCAATCGCTTCAATTCGGACTGGCTTACTGACGTAACCGTCCATCCCCAAAGCTAAATATCTTTCTTTGTCTCCCTGCATGGCATTGGCCGTCATTGCAATAATTAATGGCCTAGACTCACCCCACATCTCATGAATCTTTTCAGTTGCCTCAACCCCATCCATTCCGGGCATCTGCACATCCATCAGCACTAGATCATAACGCTGACGCTGTAAAGATCCGATCACCTCGGCCCCATCACCCACCACATCTGCGCGATAACCCAATTGCTCTAGCATTTTCAAGGCCACTTTTTGATTGACGAGGTTGTCATCCGCTACCAATATGCGGAACGGAAATTCTTGCGCAAAAGCAGGATTTGGTTCAAATTTTTTCTGTTTAGGGCCGGCCGTCACTTCGGCTGGATTGTCACTAAAGGTAGCGCGGAGCTGTCCTAACAGTTGCCTCATTTTGATTGGCTTATGAATCGTGGCAACTACATTTTCAAGCTGGAGCAGTGATGCATCTTGCCAAATCGAGCTGGCTAAAATGATGGGAATATTTTTATGTGACACAAAATGTTTAACCTGCGACTCTTGCAACTTGAAATAATCTGCATCAAGCAAAACTACGTCGTAAAGCTTATCACCATCGAAACTTGAGGAGCTATTAATCCCAATTTGATCCAACTGCTCAACAAGTTTAGATGCTTGGATTGGATTGTTGAGCATTAGTAACAGATTCTTACCAGCTAAATCAGCCTGCTTGTACCTCGTTAAAAGTGTTTGTTGTTCGGCCGCTAGCTTTAATGGAATCTCAAACGAAAATCTGCTCCCTTCTCCATAAACGGAGTCGACCCAAATACGGCCACCCATCAGCTCAACCAGCATTTTTGAGATGGCTAACCCAAGGCCGGTTCCCCCATATTTTCTGGTGGTAGAAGCATCGACCTGGCTGAA
>JAHDGV010000796.1 GCA_020631655.1 Chloroflexota bacterium
AGGCCGTTTCCACGATGGACACCGGCCAAAACCAAGTGAGGCTCACCGTTTTCATCCAGCATCAAGTTAATCAGATCGGAAGGAACAACGTCGTACCAGCCCTCTTCTTCATACAGATCACCGATTGGGGCGGTGAACCCTGCATCCATGTATTGCCCAATCAACTCAGCACCGGGATGAACCTGCCACGTGTCTGGGGGATCGCCACCGGCCAAGCGGGTTTGGAGTACCGGCCGTGCGGCTGAGCCACCGCCACCAGCTACGGTTGCATTGATAATTTCAATCCCCGGTTGAGCGTCAGCCAAGGTTGAGAATAGCGCGTCTAGTGCGGCCGCCTCACCACCAGAAGTCCACCAAGAGAAAACTTCTAGCTCATCTTCAACCATCATCATGCCATCATCATCCATGGCACCTTCAGCCATTTCTTCATCATCTTCTTCCGCCATCTCTTCAACAGCTTCCTCTTGTTCTGCGGCAGGCTCTTCCTCAACCGCAGGTTCCGGAGCTTCTGCGCCACCACAGGCAACAAGTGCAAGTAGTAAAGCCGCAAACACGGCAAGCATTAATCGATTAGATAGTTTCTTCATTTTTCTTCTCCTAAATTGAATCGCTACCATTGGAAAATTGGATCCCTAACGTGTTGATTAACAGCCTCAAACCAACTGGAATAAGGCATGTAAATCCAACCAACAGGCAACCTTAAGCAACACGGCGTTGGCGAACGCATGCACGCTAGGGCTATTTCCAAAGTAACAAACTAAAACTATTGAATTAACATGCAGGCCCTTCTACAGCTCTCTTGGGATTTCAGATCAAAATCCATAGGTGCTGTATTTAGGTTTAAATCTTCAGCTTAGCCAATAAATTTTCCTCCTTTGCTGAGTTGATCCAAGATATCAACAAAGAAATATTCTCCCCACATGACGCTTTGTTGAACGCCTAAGTTAAGTGTTTCGTGATATGAACCTCGCATCAGAATCCCTTCCCAGCCGGGGGTATCTGAGGCGACAAAACCTTGGGTACACAGCGTTTCAACAATGGTCAATGCATAATCATGATATTTTTTAGCACGCTCAGGATCGGCCGTGAGCTGACTAAGCTGCAAAAAGCCTCCGGCAGAGATGGCGGCCGCCGATGATTCAAACTCGTAGCCTCCAGCTTCTTCCCAGTCGTTGGGTGGTACGCCGTGGGGCGGAGTCCGATCGATGTAAAAGTCTGCGCACCGTTGGGCGGTGTCTAAAAATCGTTCATCTTTTGTGTAGCTGTAGACGGTTCCAAATCCGTACAGAGCCCAAGCCTGTCCACGCGCCCATGAAGAATCGTCGCGCCAGCCTTGGTGGGTCGATTGACGGATGAATTCGCCAGTCTCTAGATTAAAGAGCCCCTCGTGCGCGGTACTTCCATCTCCGCGAACCAGATAACGACGGGTGGTGAGGCAGTGCTCAGTCACCAGATTAAGAAGCTCTTCATCACCCGATTGCTGGGCCGCATAAAAGATGATCCCGACATTCATCATGATGTCGATGAAGCAACTTTCGGGGGCCACAAACGACCGCAGGTAACGCCCTTTTTCGTTGAAGCGCAACCCCATCGTTTTACCAGCTTGAATGATGACCTTGTTCAGCCGCTCTTTTTCGGCCGGATCATCTGTCAGCGCCAGCCAGCGACGCCAGCTCGACCAAAAGACAAAGCCAAGGTCATGCACATCCCGATCAAACTGTCTCTCTTCCAGCAAGTTTGAATAGTGGATGGCTTGTTCTTTCCACCATGCTTCGCCGTTTCTCTCCGCAAAGACCCAAATCATTCCGGCCAGAAAGCCTTCACACCAGTTGGTCCATGCCTCTTT
>JAHDGV010000797.1 GCA_020631655.1 Chloroflexota bacterium
CCTAACTTTGTTTAATTTCCTTGTTGTCCAAGAACGGCATCATCTCGCGCAATTGAGATCCGACCGCTTCTAATTTCGAGCCGTGTCCGGCCGCGCGGCTGGCTTTGAATTTTGGCAAGCCGGTCGCATTTTCTTCGATCCACTCTTCAGCAAAAGATCCTGATTGGATCTCGGCCAAAAGTTGTTTCATAGCGGCGCGGGTCTCATCAGTAACGATGCGTGGTCCAGCCACGTAGTCGCCCCACTCGGCCGTGTTGCTCACGCTGTAGCGCATGTAGCTGAGTCCACCTTCGTACATGAGGTCAACGATCAGTTTGAGCTCATGGAGACACTCGAAGTAAGCGATCTCTGGTTGGTAGCCCGCTTCAACAAGGGTTTCAAATCCAGCTTGTACAAGGGCGCTTGCGCCACCGCAAAGAACCGCTTGCTCACCGAAGAGGTCAGTTTCAGTCTCTTCTTTAAAGGTCGTTTCGATCACGCCTGCACGGGTACAGCCGATCGCGTTGCCGTATGCCAAAGCGGTAGCAAGGGCGTTGCCGCTTGCATCTTGATGCACTGCAACAAGGCCGGGGGTTCCAACACCATCTACATACACCTCACGCACACGGTGGCCGGGTGATTTTGGTGCCAAAAGGCTTACGTCAACATTTTCAGGCGGCACGATTTGGCCGTACAAAATGTTGAAGCCGTGGGCGAACATCAGAGTCATTCCTTCTGAAAGGTTTGGTTTGATGTCTTCTTGGTAGATTTTCCCTTGCTTGGTGTCTGGCAGAGCCAACATGATGATGTCGGCCGCTTTCGTTGCTTCGGCCGTGGTCATCACTTTAAGGCCATCCGCTTCAGCTTTTGCCCATGAACGGCTGCCTTGGTAAAGGCCAACGATCACATTTAGACCTGAATCATGCGCGTTCAACGCATGCGCGTGCCCTTGGCTACCGTATCCAATCACCGCAATGGTTTTGCCTTCAAGAAGGCTCATGTCTGTATCTTTGTCGTAATAAATATTTGCCACGATTTTCCTCGCTGTCTTTTTTGTTTTAGGTTTTTAGACGCGCCGTTGTAAGCACATCGACCACGTCTCTACGATTTGCGAACCTGTAGAGACGCCCCGCTGGGGCGTCTCAAATAAAAAAGAAGCGAGCCGGTAAAAAATCCAACTCGCTTCATGAAATACTATGAACTGCCGTTTAAGTGGGCGGGGACCGGAGCCGGTTCACCCACGACGCGCCGTTGAGCACGTTCCATCGCCACCACACCGGTGCTGACCATTTCAGTGATGCCGAAATGTTCCAAATTTTCGACCAAGCTTTCGACTCGGGCCGGTTTGGCCACCATCTGCACGATGCATTCATCGATGGTTACATCGACGATTTCAGCTCCGTGCAATTCAGCCATCTGAATCACCTCGTGGCGGTTCTCGCTTGAAGCGGCCACTTTGATCAACGCCAACTCCCGGAAAATGGCCGGTTTGTCAGTCACGTTATCGATTTTGGTGATATTGATCAACTTATCTAGCTGGGTCTGGACTTGGAACACATCACGGGCGTTCCCATCGACCACAAAGGTCATGCGGCTGATGCCCGGGGTTTCGCTCCGGCCGACAACAAGGCTGTCGATATTAAAGTTCCGACGACGGAACAGACCCGCTACCCGGTTTAAAACTCCGGGTTTATCTTCCATCCATGCGTTTAATGTATGTTTGTTTGTCATCTTTGGCTTATGGCCTTTAGCTTTTGGCTTTTAGCAAATGGCTAAGAGCTAAGAGCTAACAGCTATCTACTCCTCTGCCGCCATCGCTCTGCGGATCATTTCACCGTTGCTCTTGCCAGCAGGAACCATCGGGTAC
>JAHDGV010000798.1 GCA_020631655.1 Chloroflexota bacterium
TCATCCATCTCTTCCCCCTCGTCCATCTCCTCGCCCTCTTCTTCGCCAAAATCTTGGCCTTCTTCACCTTCGTCCATCTGAACGATTCCGTTTGAGTCGAGACCGGCCGAGGCGAGGGCTGATGTCCCGTTACCAAAAGTGCCGTTGCTGAAAAGAATTGCGATCATTAAAAGAATGCCAACTACTGAGCCAGCGCCTACTATTTTTTGAATTTTGTTGTCTTCCATGATTAAAAAATCTCCTGTAATATGGCCGATTTTAGAATCGGCCTCTCTGCGAGAGTTTCGGATAAAAATAAATCGGAATGATTTGTTGGGTGAACCCCTCGCGTTTGTTTAAATCATTGATGATTAAATCGTATGTGATTTTTTAACCCCTTGTTTGAACAGCAAACTAAGAAATGTTAAGAGAACCTCAAATGAGGTTATGGCTAGGCTAAAAACGAGTATTGAAATGATGTTTTTGAGTTCAACTCTGGATTTGTAGGATGTTGTGGTAGGGGCCAGGCATTCGCACCGAACCGTCTAAATCATGAAAAACGTTACAGCGAATGTCTTGCCCCGACTTGTATGGTTGTTTTCGTCTCCCGCAGGTTGGTTGCGTGTTCCGGGGAGAGACATTCGCAGGCATATTTAGCGAGATGTAATTGGTTGAATGCGAACGCCTATCCCCTACAGTTCATGTCGCGCGAGACCAGACTGGTTTTGAAAACCGGTCTGGTCTGGAGATCGCAACTACGCTTCTAAAATCTCAATCACACCTCGATTCCCATCAATGCGTAACCGCTGACCCGACTGCAACTCCGTCGTGGCATTCGGGACCCCGACGATGGCCGGAATCCCATATTCACGCGCCACCACAGAGCCGTGGGTCATCGCACCACCGACCTCCATGATCAAGCCACCCGCATTAATAAACAGCGGGGTCCAGCCGGGATCGGTAAATGGGGCGATCAAAATATCGCCGGGGTCAAGCGTTTCAGTTTGCGGGTCACGAATCACCCGCGCCACTCCCTCAATCACGCCGGGTGAAACCGGGTTACCGACCAGCGCCCCCGGTGGGGCATCCTCTACCTGATATTTGACGACCGGCGTCTCCCCATCGCTGGTCAAGATGGCGGGCGGGGTCATATGCTCGTACTGCACAAAGGCGGCCCGCCGCTGGGCGATTAAGGTTTGGGCATCAGGCAGATTGCCTTTTGTGAACGCTAGCAGTTCGGGCCAGCTAAAGAACCAAATGTCGTCCGCCTCTTTCAGCTTCCCATCAGCCACGAATTCCTCAGCTACTTCTTTGACCGCTTCTTTGGCGACGCGCAACATCTCGATTAGGGCGAACTTGTGATGCTCGCGCAAGACGGCCCCGTTTTCAACGACGTGGAGCATGCGGCGCACCATGCGGGCACGGAAGCGGCCGAGCGGCATGTTCTCGGCCGTCTGTATCAAGGATTGGACCCCTTTTTCTCGCTTGGCTTCAAGCGCTTCATGCTGGGTTCGATGACTGCCTGCTTCCTTTTGCAAAAAGGTGGCGATCACCTGCAACACGGGCAACGGCTCTTCATACCAGCGGGGTGCTCGAATATCGATTTCGGCTGAAGCCCGACTGCCATACTGCCCCATCAGTTCATCCCATGCGGTAAAAAACCGGTCGCTATCTTCTATTTTTAGCGCTTTTTCTAAAAAGATGGCGCTGTCCGTCCCCAACTCGCCAAACAATGCGGTTAGCTCAGGGGATTGGCGCGCGATATCTGCCACATCACCGATCATCAGATTCATTTCAGTGACGACGTTGCCCGGGTGGGCCAGATCAAACGACTCAAGTGCTTCAGGGTCTGCTTTTCCCTCAC
>JAHDGV010000160.1:0-1534 GCA_020631655.1 Chloroflexota bacterium
CCGATCTGGCCGGGGTCAGAGCTGGCGTGACTCAAAATATGCCCTGACGGCAAAAGGGATGCGTGGATCGCTTTCACCGGCCACGGGAGAACCGGCCCCCAACTGCCGCGAACGTGCTTAAATGCGCTCCCATCCCCATTAGGCGCACTGGTACAGGCAATCACCGGCTCGGCCCAATTGGCATGATCAGATCCAAAAAAGCCGGCGTCTTCCACAACCAGCATTAGCTCAGACACTCCATTTAGATTTAAGTTGCCGGTAAAAACCGCCCCATCGTTACCCGTAAGCATGTTTGAGCCATAAATCAGCTGACCATCCCCATACACTTTAAAAAAGACGGCCCCGTTGGCTCCAACCTCATCATCGATACCGATCCAGCTTGAAAAGGATGAGCACTTTTTCTGCAGATCATATGAGATGACGCTTATGGCGTGGGTCCCAATGCCGTGGCTAAACGTTTGGCCGTTGATCGACATCGTTTGGCCGTCACCGGCGCTTTGCTCCCCGGAGCTGGTGTTGAGCTCAACCGGCCCCCAGCCGGACTGGCTGGTGAGCATGGGCAAACTACTCAGGTTGTAGGAAATCATCGCGTTGGCAAGTTGTGGGGCTGTGTTGGACCGATCTGTATCGGCGGCCGATAAACGGCTGGCAGAGAGAATGATGACAATGAGTGCATAGACGAGGAACTTAGCAGGCTGAGTTTTGGCACTCATGATTCAATTTTCCTTTTTCTGTTTATCCCAATAGCAAGCTTAGGCCCTTTACTAAGCAACATAAAAGCTTGATTCTTTAGTCTAAACGTCATTCCCACGCAGGCGGGAATCTAGCGCTGGATACCTGCCTGCGCAGGTATGACGTTTCCAAGACCAATAACAACTACTATTTGTTACTTTGTTTTCATTCTAAAATATAGAAATAACTCTCTCGATTGTAAACTACGCTACACCATTGATTCCCTGTCAAATCCCCCATTTTTTTATCAATTTGGCTGAGCTAAATTAGTGCCCCACCTACTTTTTAGTACCTAGCTCCCATTCACCTTATATAGAATCAGCTTCAAGTTAAACGTCCCTCTTTCTTCGGCCAACACCTGTTCAGCAATCGATTGGTCCATCAACTCCAACCACAACAGCTCTTCCGGCCGATCAACGACCTCAACCTGAAACTCTTCGTGCGCCAGATAGGTCAGCAAATCTTGAGACTGCTCGGCAAACGGCGGCCAGTCCGCCCCCCAATCGCTTCCTTCAATGGCCAGCACAAACTCAGCCTCGCTTTCTGCTAAATTTTGCCTGAAATCAGCAACATTCTTGGCCGTTGGTTTACCCATCAATTGACCTTTCATCACCGCTTGGCTAAACGGCGCGCGCGGCCAATCCCCGTCTGCAACCATGCTCCATGCCAGCGATTCCATGTTGATCAGCTCGAAGTAATTGACTATGAGAACTTCAGCATTGTCGGGCAAAATCCCATCAACCCATGCTGAAATTTGATTGACTGATGGAGCCGTTTTAAGCTGAGAACTCATCAGCGGATT
>JAHDGV010000160.1:1634-3865 GCA_020631655.1 Chloroflexota bacterium
CCGGTTAAGATGTGGGCCGCGGGCAAGAAGGTGACAACAAAGCGTGGAATTTTGGGGAAATTAACCATCATCTCGGCCATGCCAACCAAAAAGTAGATCAGCAACAGGCGCACTTCCGGCCGATGGCGATTGCGAAATCCAAAAACTAGCCCCAACAAACTAACAGCAGACCACAGCGGGGATGGCAGTTGCTGGAGCGCAATATTTCGCGGATAAAACAACAGCTCGGCCCACGACCACTGGGCCTCATGCGGTTGGGCCGTGGCGTATCCTAAAAATTCTCCCAGCTTGTACGGGGTTCCCAGCCAGATAATGAGGCACAGCACAAAGGGGCCAATCAGCCACAGCCACCGATTAAATCCGGCCCTCAATGATGCCACGACAGAGCTGATCCAGCCCCCTCCCATGCGACGCAGTTGGGCCACACTGCGCCAATCGAGCATCGAGAGCTCCATCAAAGCCACGGTGCCGATCATCGCCACGCCGTAGGTATATTTGGTCAAGAAAACGGCCATCAACATCAGGCTGGTGAGCACAAACCCCCGTTTGTCGCTATCGGCCGGCCGGGCAAAGGTGCCATCGATGGCGCTCACCGCAAAGGTCCGATAGTAGAGCCACAAAAAGACAAAGCTGATCAACAGGCCCGGTGCTTCCATCATCACGTGGGTCGATGCGTTGAGCAAAGGCAACGAGGTGAGCGTCAGCAACACGGCCGACAAGCCGATCCACTCACCTAAGTCGGGCTGTTCCGGCCGGTGATCGATCCAAATACGACGACTGAAAAAATAGATAACCAGCAGACCCAAGATCAGGCAGACGGTGCTAAAACCACGGGCGACAACCGTGCTAGGGCCGAACCAGTAAAAGGCCAACCCTTTCGGCACCGAAAATGCAGGCGGGTAAAATCCTTGCTGGTAAAAGGTGCGAAAGAAGTTCGGAATATCTCCGTTCCACAGATCAACGGTCAGCGCCAAACCGCCGTTGGCATGAATCGCCTCGTCAAAAAAGAAAGGATAATCCCGATAGGTAAAAACAATCTGCCCAAGGGCAAAAGCGGTCCCCATTAGGACGAGTGTGAGCAAAATGTGGGGAAGTCTACGCATTGGTTCTTCAGCAAACCGGTTACCCGATCGCCAAACACCGCTTACCTATTAGAAAGGACCACAGCGCAAATTCTCACGCACATTGTCTGGGCGAGCCCCCGGTGCGTGCTCTTCAACCATAAATGACCGGCCGTTGTGTCCGGTATCGAGCCCTTCCCACATGACCAAGCCATATTTTTGAGCGTAGTAATACCGCTCAAAAACAGCTCCCGGCTTGTCTCCGGCCGAATGCATACCGGCAAACACAATCACGTCGCGCACCTTCAAGCCGCGGCCATCTCGGTTTTGCACATCTGGCAAAACTAGCTCGTCCAACACTTTTTCCAGCTGGATGTAGGTATCGTGGAAGCCGCTACCCTGCTCCAACTTTTGGCAGTTGTCTTTGCGCTGTAGCGTAACCAGCGGCCGACGGCGGAAAATCTGGCCAACTTTCATTTTACGCGGTATCCAGCGACTGCCGTGTTTGCCGTTCTCGCTTAGCCGGTAGAAGTTGCCACTGCCTGGCGAGGTATCTGTGCCACGATAAATAAAGTTGTTATCGGCCCACAGTTCTTCCCACTCGCTGTTTTTCACATGGTAAAACTTGTTCCGGTCTATTTGGGTTTGAACCCGCTGTTGACCCTGCCCGTTGTGGAAAAAGTGTTTCATCTCGTACAGTCGGCCGTCTCCGCGCATGTAGGGCAAACAGTCAACGGCATCGGCCGCCGCTTCCACCACCACACGGGCCATAAACTTAGAGCCAAACAATTTGCCTGATGGGTCGCGCATCCGCCAATGGCCTGTGTATTCTCCGGGGATCGATGGGGCCACAAGTGGCACACCGATTTGAATCGTTTGCCCCGGCCGTGTCGGCCGCACAGCCACACTCTCTGGCGCACCCATCTGCTCACCGTCTGAAAAAGCAAGGGTGTACCCCTGCCCCCAAGTTGTTTGCCCCGAGTTGGAGATCGTCCATTGTTTGTTGAATGTTTCTCCCAGTTCCACTTTAGAGCCGTTCGGGATTGTGGTGTGCTCAACCAATCGGGCTTCGTTTCGGCCGCTACTAATCGTGGCCGGAGTTGGCACCTTGATCAACGCAAACAGCTCAAAGCCAAACGGCTGGTTCTTGGGGTTAAACGGCCGCCACGA
>JAHDGV010000160.1:3965-11618 GCA_020631655.1 Chloroflexota bacterium
CGATAGTTGTCTTTCCCATCAATATCAACAACTTTGATGATGACGGTTAGGTTTTCGCCAAAAATGTTCCCGTTAGGATCTTTGGCCATCCATTCGCTGTGAATGCCGCCAAATTTGTCTGGCACAGTGAAATCAACAATCGCATGCACAATTTGGCCCGGAGCCGCCTGTGGCAATTTCACCGTCGGTGGAGCCCCCATTCGGTCACCGCCCACGTGGGCCAGCACGTAGCCATCCCCCCAAGTGGTGTCACCATTGTTGCGAATGCGCCAGATCTTTTGGATTTTTTGATGCGGCACCAATTCGGTGTTGTCCTGAATGGTCACATCGTCGATATAGCCTAAGCCGTTCCGGCCGGTGGTCGGTTGAACCCGCTTCGAGACATCGATCTCAGCAAAAAGCGGTTGTCCAAACAGCCCCCCATCTTTTTTGCGCAAGCGCCACGTACTGCGATGAATCCCAACGCCGGTTGGTGCCTTGAGAGTCACCGAGACATCAACTTCGCTGTTCGGCCGAGTGAACGGCACGCTAACCGCCAGCGGGGCCCCCATTTGGCTGTCTCTAGAAAATGGATCACCGATATATTCGAGCGTGTAATCGCGCCACGTCGTGCCACCTGTGTTTTTGATACGCCACGTTTTTAAGAACGAAGCTTCTTCTTCAACCACAGTGCCATCAGGAATATTGACGTCACGCACAAATTCCATTTGGTCGCGCAAGATCGGTTTTACCGAAACCACATCGACAAACATTTGGAACATAAACAGTCGATTTTGCTTGTTGCGCGGTTGCCACACCGACTGAATCCGGCCGGCTTTGTCTGGCACTCGCATCGGGATCGAGATTTCAACTTCTTCACCCGGCTTGGCGGCCGGAATTTTGAACGACGTCTGGCGTGCTCCCATCGGCTCGCCATCCACATGGATCATTTCATACCCATCACCCCAAGTGGTTGATCCAACGTTGCGCACCCGCCATTTTTTAACAAATGATTTTCCGGCCTCGATCAGCATTCCGTCAGGCGCCGTCACATCAGCCACATAAACCATCTGGTCAATCGTCCCATGGTTGGCCGTCATCCGGATTATATTGGTGGGATTAATCACATCGGGCAAAACGTAGCCGCTTAATCCATGCCCGTGATGCTGAACGGTAAGATGCAGGTGTGGCCCTGTCGAGTTCCCCGTGGTTCCCCCAATCCCTAAAAATGCACCGGCCTGCACAAATTGCCCCAGTTTTAAATCAGGATTTACGCTAGATAAATGGCCATACCATGTCGAGTATTTATCCCCATCTGACCAAACATGATCGAGCTTTACGTATACGCCCAAGCCGGTTGTGTTGTGCCGTATACGAGACACAGTACCACGCTGTCCGGCCAAGATACGGCGCAACCCGCCAGTGGCTGTTTTAACAGCTAAATCCAATCCCTCATGGCGGCCGTTGGGTGAGTAGTCACGCGGTGTGTTAAAACGGCTTGTGATTCGAAAGTCACCATCTACCGGATTAAACAGAAAGAATGGTTCGTTGTTATCTGGCATATCAAATCTCCTTAAGCCACATACTCTGAAACTGTAGGCACACAATTAATCATGTTAGGCACCCTCAATTTCAGACATCTAGCTTGCACTTATTTTGGTTAATGCGTCGAGCAACGCTTCATTTTGATGAGATTGGCCGACGGAAACACGCAAATATCCGGGCATGTAAAATCCACTCAATTCGCGCACAATCAGCCCCTCTTTTTGCAGAGCTTCTTCAACTTCTTTGCTATCTTTCTCTGGCTTGATCAGCACAAAATTTGCTTGGGATGGAATCACTTCAATCCCATCAATCGCCTGTAGCCCGGCCGTCAATTTTGGCCGTTCAGTCAGCGTCATACTAATCGTTTCTTCAATATGATCACGATCAGCCACGGCCGCAAGTCCGGCCGTAATCGCCACAGAATTCATGTGGAACGGCAGTTGCCCACGCTTTAAATAGCTGATGATTCTCTCGGGGCCAAGTGCGTATCCGATCCGCAAGCCAGCTAATCCAAACAGTTTTGAAAAACTGTGCAAAATCACAATGTTGGCATCTTCGTTTACATGTCGAATCGAATCAGCCATCGACTCATCTGTGTTGAACTGCCAATAGACTTCATCCGCTACAATCAAAACGTGTTTCGGCAGGCGACTGATTAGCTCATCTTGTTCAGCCTTCGTCAAAATGGTGCCAGTTGGATTGTTAGGCGTTGTCATGTAGAGCAGGCGGGTTTTGTCTGTTACGGCCGCCAAAATGCGCTCAACGTTGTAGGTCAAATCGTCGTTCATGTCAGCATAAACAACGTTTGCACCCAAACGGCGCAGGGTTAATTCATAGATGGGAAAGGTCGGCCGGCAAATTATCGCCTCATCCCCCGGCTCGATAAACGATTTAGCGATCAGATCTAAAACCTCACAACCCCCGTTCCCAATCATAAAATTGTCTGCAACCAAATTCCGGCCGATGTAAGCGGCCAACTGCTCACACAAATCGGCCGAAGTAGGCGGGTACCGATTCAAATCAAGCGCAGCCTCAGCAACAGCCTTTTGTACAGATTCCGGCGTTGGTAACGGATTCTCATTCGAGCCCAGCTTGTTAATTGCATCTGGATCAAGGCCGTATTTCTCTACCAAAAGAGAAATCGGGTTCCCTCCTTTATAAATCGGAGAGTCTAGTTGTGATTGACGAAATTTAAGCATCTGCATACCTCCTATTGTAAGCCCGTTTCTCATTTTCGACAGCTAAAAAACAAAAACCCCTTGAGATCAAAAAGACCTCAAGGGGTTTAAAAATAATCTAATCAAATTAGATTGTTTAAAAGTTTAGCTACTAGGCAACATCTCTTTCAAGTCGCCCTCTTGGAACAACTCCGTCACAATGTCACAACCACCCACAAATGTCCCGTTGATGTACAACTGAGGGATCGTGGGCCAGTTTGCATGAACCTTGATCGCTTGGCGCAATTCTTGGTCTTGCAAAACGTCCCGGGTCTCATAGGTTGCATCAACCGCATTTAAAATACTAACCACCTGTGCAGAAAATCCGCACATTGGAAAATCTTTATTTCCTTTCATGTAAAGCATCACAGGGTTCGCACCAATTTCAGCTTTAATTTCTTCAAGTTTAGCTTCGATATCCATAATCTTTTTGAGTAAACGATAGTAAGTTTAAGGAGAGAGGAGGAATACTCCACGACACATTTCCCTATACCTGACTACATTCCATACTGTCCTTTTTTACGCTCCCATTTCTCGGGAGTAAATGTTTTTAAGCCAAGTGCATGCACATCTGTCTCTAATGCTTCACGTAGCGGGTTCATAACCATCTGATGCTGTTCGACCAGCGACACACCATCAAAAGTTGGACTAATTACCAGCGCTTGAAAGTGTTGTCCATCATTATACGGATCCATCACGTAAATCGTGGCATCTGGTAACGAGTTTTTGATGAGATTTTCTATTTTTTCAACCATTATGTTTCTCTAGGGCGATCCCTTTATCCATTTTACTGGCTTGTGTTTCTAAAAATGACCTAACCGTCTGTTTCGTCAGAGATCGGTGCAAGTGGGGGAACATCGGTTGTAAACTGTTCAGCAACCCAACCTTCCCGGCCGTCATTAGTTTGCACCTGAATCCAACGTATTCCATTGATTTCATCGCCTTCAGCCAGTAATCCGAGTTCGGTCTGGTCATCCAGCACATCAATAATATCACCTTCAGGTAAATCTCGTATATACAGACCCACAATTGGGCTGTTCACATACAAAGTTTTTAGCTCAGGTGTGGGTACAGGAGTCTCTGTAGGGATAGGTGTGGGCTCTTCTACCACTTCAACCGATTCAGATCCGCTTGCCACGGCCGCACCATTGTCAGCCCCATCGTCTTCGGTTCCAGGCTCCGCCATAGAACCACTTTCGGTTGATTGGTCGGTTTCTGCAGACTCAGGCTCGATCTCAACCACTTGAGTATCATCAACCACGGCCGGTACAGGCTCAGTCTCGGCCGTTTCATCCGCCCCACCAAACAAATCATCAGGGATTATCGATGCAACAACTGCCAAAATTAGGGCAACCACCACCAATCCTACCGTTGATATCATGTTGGCAAATACCTGTCGCCTCGCCTCTAGCTTCCCCACATTGAAATACTGCTTGTTTACATTCGTCCGCGAACGCATGCCCTTTAGCAAAGATCGCAACGCAAACAACAACGTTATGCCAGCAAAAGCAAAAACAGTGATTCTAACTATTGCACCTATCGTCAAACAGCCTTCTCCAAAACTACTTTAAAAAAGCCTTCGCCTCGTTCCAAAGTTCGATCAATTTCGCTTCATCTTGCTCTAATAAATCAAGCTGACGTTCAAATGCCAGCCGCTCAACTTCGCGAAAGCGTTTTTCAAATTTGAGGTTCGCTTCTCGCAGGGCTATTTCCGCATCTACACCCAGCCACTTGGCTAAATTGACCGTTACAAACAGCAAATCACCAATTTCTTCCGCTTCGTGTTCAGGGCTTTCTGCACTGCGAACCTCGTCTACTTCTTCCAGTAGTTTATCATAAACCCCTTCAATGTCTTGCCAGTCGAAGCCAACTTTCCGAACTCTCTTCTGTATTTTTTGGGATTGGGCCAACGCTGGCAATATGTTTTGAATCCCGTCAAACACCGATTCAAACAGAGGTTCGGGCAAACCCTTGGCCGCTTTTTCTTGCGCCTTGATCTCATCCCAATTCAACACAACGTCGTCAGCACCATCAACCGATTTGGTTCCCCACACGTGTGGATGTCTGCGGATAATCTTGGCGTAAATCCCACCAATCACATCAGATAGGGTAAACAGCTCTTCTTCGGCCGCCATTTGCGCCTGCATGGTGATATGTAGTAGCAAGTCCCCCAGCTCTTCTTGCAGGTTGTCCCAATCTTCTCGATCGATGGCGTCCAACACTTCCGCCATCTCTTCCAGAAACCCATCCCGCATCGACTGCGGGGTCTGCTTAATGTCCCAAGGACATCCATCTGGACTACGGAGCACCGCAATCGCATCTGCAAATGCGCTCATGTCGCTTTTTTCTGCAACCGGCGGCACATACAGAGATGTCAGGTAGCTTGTTGCCTCGCTATGATCAATCTCGTACAGCATCACCCGTTCAACCAATTCGTTTTCAGATCCAGCCCCGTGCATCAGCACCACCGGATGCTCGGGTGGATATACGGCCATCAAAACCTCTTTTAGGTCACTGGCAACCAATCTGCTATACACCTGCCCAATCAAAACAGGGAAATCAGCATTCACGGCAGGGTAGAATAAAGAGGCCACATCTAAAGCATCATGGACCTGCAACCCATCCATCCCATCAACACCGGCCGCGGTTAAACAAGGTTCCACAAAGCTGAGCCCGGCTACAAAAGTAAGATCTACCCCGTGCTGTGCGGCCGCGCTTTGCAAGCGTGTCACTGTCGACTCACCTACATGCGGATGGCCCGGCACCGCATAAACCACGTCTTCCTCACTCCCCAGTTCAATCAGTTTTTCGGTGATGGTATTGTAGACAGTCTCAAATTCAGCCTCTGCTTCATATAGATGGTCAAAGCTGTGTAGAGTTAACTCAGCAGGCAAATCATCTACGGCCGGATGTTTGGCCGTGCGCAACCACACTTCTGGGCTGTTTGTCAGCGTCTCCCACGCCTGACGCGTCATCAACCGGCCGTCCCCCGGACCTAATCCAACAATTGTAATCCCCATCCAAACCTCCATAAGCGCGATTAATCGTGCTTATTATTTTAACCGCTGATTTAAATCAGCGAAAAAAAAAGACGGGCCGAAACCCGTCTTCTGAATATTTTTCTAATATGAGCCGTTCGGCAAAACCCTAACGCTTGGTATAGGTTGGAGCTTTACGCGCACGTTTCAAACCAGGTTTTTTACGCTCTTTAACACGTGGGTCACGGCTAAGGTGTTTACCTTCACGTAGTTGACCACGTAGCTCTTCGTCGTATTTGAGTAATGCCCGAGCTAGTCCCAAACGAACCGCATCGGTTTGACCGGTAACTCCGCCACCAGAAACCAAAACAGTTACATCCATTTTGCCTAACATTTCAATGTCATTCAATGGACTGCTCAATGTGTCGAAATCGCCTAAACGGTTGAAATAGTCATTTACTTCTTTACCGTTTACGATGAACGAACCATTTCCTTTGTTCTCAGGATAAATACGTACACGAGCAGAAGCGCTTTTACGGCGGCCAATTCCTTCAATATATTTTCCAAAATCTAGATCTTTCATTTTAGAATCTCCTACAGTTCAAGCACTTCAGGTTGTTGCGCCTGATGCTTATGCTCTGAGCCCGCATATACTTTTAGTTTGGTCAACATTTGGCGACCAAGTACATTTTTGGGCAACATCCCTTTCACGGCCAATTTGATTGGACGAGTTGGATGTTTGATCAACATGTCTTTCAAAGTCGTTTCGCTCAATCCACCTGGGTAGTTTGAGTGACGATAATATTTCTTTTGTTCCAACCGGCGGCCGGTTACAGCAATTTTCTCTGCGTTGATAACCACAACGAAGTCACCAGCATCTACGTTTGGTGCGTAGGTTGGTTTGTGTTTGCCTTTTAGAACTTGGGCAATTTCAGAAGCCAAACGGCCAAGGGTTTTGTCAGTCGCATCGACCAACCACCATTTGCGTTCAATTTCTGCGGGTTTAGTTACAAGTGTTTTCATGATATTTTCTCGGTTTATCTATTACGATAAAGCGTTAATTTCATCGAACTACCGAATATTTAGTATGTGACCGATTCGAGGTAAAGGCCCCAAGGTGGAGCGCTCGCGGCTGATCGACTTCGTTCTGCCGCATCTAGTGCTTGCTTAAACTCATCAATCGTCCAGCTACCATCACCCACAAGCTTTAGTGTCCCTGTTATGCTCCGTACCATTCGGTACAAAAACGCGTTTGCTTGAATGTAAAACTGCAATTCGTTCTCCACTTGGGTCCATTCGGCCGTAAAAATTTCACGGACCGTATTATTCCCCTGCGGAGGCATTCCAAATGTCGCAAAGTCTTGTTCACCAATCAAATGATGAGCGGCTTCATTCATTAAACCAATGTCTAGAGGTTTAAAAACTTGCCATTTGCGACTTCGAGTCAGCGGTCGCCGTGCACTGTTATCACACAATTCAATGTGATACCGATAAGCGCGACGTTTTGCATCAAAGCGTGGATGAAACTCAGAGTCAGCAACTTCTACCGTTTGTACCGCTACATCCCAAGGTAAATGTGTATTGATGGCTAGCAGAAGCTTTGACATCGGATGTTTCCATGAAAGATCAAATGCAATCACCTGACCCGTTGCGTGCACACCGCTGTCTGTGCGGCCGGCTGCAACCAGTGGAATTGATCCTTGCCCTAGCTTCGATAGAGCCTTCTCCAATTCACCTTGTACGGTACGAAACTCATCCGCTTGCCGTTGAAATCCGGCAAAATCACTGCCATCGTATTCAACAACTGCGCGGTATCGTTGAAGCTGAGTCCCGGTCATACTTAATATACGGTTTTTAATGTTCTAGATGAAAGTTAACGATGTTTACTCGTCAGCCTCATCTTCGTTTCCAACCAACTGCACCAATGCCATTTT
>JAHDGV010000799.1 GCA_020631655.1 Chloroflexota bacterium
GTAGCCGACCTGCTGGCACACTTTTTGAGCACGTAGATTAAACCCTGCCACAGTGGCCCGAAAAGCGGCCGGTTTAAACTCAGCTCTGGCAAACTGAAAGGCCGCCTGCATCACGCTGGCTCCCAACCCTCGGCCGGTCAGATCAGGCCGCAAGCCTCCACCCATGTCAAGTGCATCGGCCGAGTAATCGCCACCGCGAACCCGAGCATCTTCACCAAAACAGCGGAAAGCAACCAACCCATCCCCCTGCCACAGAGAATAATAGTGATAGTCCGGTTCTAAGTAACATTCAATCGAAGCCTCAACATCATCAGCGTTGTAGATGTCGTACGGAGCTGGATAGCGCCACTGTGTAATTTCGAGGGCCGTTTTGCGATCCATCGGCCGGAATTCATACATAAACTTGGGTGCTCCTACTTTGTGCGCAGGTCGTTTATAGGATGGCTGGGATCGATGTTACCCAACAGCGAGAGGCGAAAATGGAGCCATTCCGCTTGCATCACCCCCTTTTGCACAGCCGGGTCCCCATTCATAAACGCTTCGGCCGCCGCATCATCCTCAGCTTCAAAGATGGTGATTCCCATCCCGCTCCCATTTGCCCTAAACGATGGACCTGCCAGAAAAATGGTGCCGTCTTCAGTTTTGGCTTTTAGATAAGCGAAATGTTCCCCCATGATGGCATCTTCTTCCGGGGTGCCGCCTACTGTCAGCATCTCCGGCCGGGTTGGTTCAATTTTGTACAAATAAAGGTTTTTCTCAGACATTTTTACCCTACGTAGCTACCCCAGCGTGAACGACACCAATCCCAAATAGGATAGGTAAAACCAAAAAATGATGCCAACCAACAACGCGAGCATAACCCGCTCTGACTGGGTCCCAACCCGGACGCGCAACCGGCGAGGCATTAGATGGATGGCCGGTTGATACATGGGGCCTAAAAGACGCACCCCGCGTATTGTAACCCCGTCCCCGACAAGGTGGGACAGATAGCCCGCTCCAAACGTCATCCAGATCGCATCGTGCAAGCCCCAAGCTGAGCAAATCCAATAGACCAGCCATGTGACCAGAACGGCGCTGATGCCAAAGTGGGTTGGCCCACGATGGGGTAGATAGCGGTCTATTAAATTTAAAATGCGGGCGATGATAAATCGGCCGGCGTTATAAAAAAGTTTGACCGGCTGGGAAAGGGGGGTATTTTGCAAATCTCTCAGGGTTTGATTGCTACTCAACCGTAGAGATTTACGAAACGAATTGTTGGCAGAATCGATGTCGGGAAAGAGCCCCCCCAGAACCCCAACGGTTAAGGCAGGAATAAACACAAGTGGCTCATCGATGACATCAACATCCTGAATGGCAAGGGCTAAAGCGGATGCGGCCGCGCCTAAAATAGTATGACTTCTTCCGTTCATTAAAGGTCCGAATTGGTGAAGGCCGCAAGGCATTGTTGGGGATTGAGAAAGGTGCGCACCTGTGAATTTAGAATATATGTGCTATTATACAAACCTGTTCCTGTCTAAGCCATAGCAAATTGAGGTTAAAAATGTCAGAAAAGATCATGACCCTTCATCCAGAAGGTAAAACGGGAGTCAATATTGATAAAGGCAAATACGATATGGTCCGTGGCGCCATCCTTGAAATTTTGAAAGAAAACGAGACTTATCCGTTTAAAACATTGGCCGATGAGGTGGCCTCGCGCTTGGGAGATTCATTTGAGGGGTCATTTGGCTGGTACACCACCTCGGTTAAGCTCGATTTAGAGGCGCGGGGGGAGATTGAACGGCTTCCGAAGAAGTCACCGCAACAGCTTCGCATTAAAGTATGAAGTGATAAGTATGAAGTG
>JAHDGV010000161.1:0-7920 GCA_020631655.1 Chloroflexota bacterium
ACGCTTGAAACCGGTAGCACAGTGGTATCGGACGATGGCTTTTTGCAAATTAAAGAAGTGCGGAGCAATGGAGCAGGCTGGGTCGCTATTTATGATGTGACCAAAGAAAACCTGCTTGGCTTTAAGTCTGTTCCGGCCGGAATATCTGAAGATGTGGATGTGCCGGTGCAGTGGCACAATGCGACAACTGGGCTGTACGTTGTGCTTTTGGCCGACCTTGGCAACGAGGGGGAGTTTGAGGACGGCATTGATGAACCTGTTACCAGCGGTGGAGAGCTTGTCGGCGTCGAGATTGAGGCAGGGCTACCGGCTGAAATTGTGGTCTTTGATCAGCCGATGGAGTCTAGCGCTCTCATCGGCCGTGTGACTTCCCCTGTTGATGGGTACGTGGCCGTTTTTGGTGATTCAGACGGCGATGGTTTCCCCAATACGATTATCGGCTCTGCGCCCATCGAAAAAGGGCTGACCGAATACCTGACCGTTTCGCTTGATGTAGGGACTGTTACGACCCAAACTATATTTTCTATTTATACCGATTCGGATCAGGATGGGGCGTTTGACTATTTTGAAGACGAACCTGTGCTGTTTGCGGCCGGAGATGCGGAACCTTCTCCTCTATTTGTAACTGCCCGTTCAGACATTGAAGGGTTTTTGGTTGTTGATCATCTGTCAGACTCGGATCTGATCAAAGTGGATTGGGTGGCAACCCCGTTAGATGCGTGGCTGGTGGTGGAAAAACTTTCGGCCGAAGAAGGGGACGAGCCACTAGGGCAGGCGAGCATACCGGTCGGTTTGCATCACAGCTTAGAAATTCCAATTTCGGGGGTTAATCCGGGTGATGCGGTGCGCGTGTTGCTGTATGTGAACAATCCTGAGCCTGAATTGTTTGAACCTGACAGGAATGACTTTCCGCTCCTTGCGGACGGGCGGTTGGTGTTTGTAGAATTTACGGTGAGATAGCTTGATCGGCTCAATCAGCTTAATCAGCACTCTCGCTTTGCTCGTTTTCAGCCAATCAGATCACTTGGCTGAAATGCTGACAGTGAGTGAATCGAACGAGCTGATTAAGCTGAAATGCTGAAATGCCAATCCACCGCTTATCCGCATATTTGACCGGACATCGAGAAAATGTAAATTTGGCTACAGTTCTATGGTAATCTGAGCCAATGTCACAAGCAGAACCGACAGCCAGAAGCTCAGCTTCTGATCATTCAACCTCAGAACCACTCTCACTAGACTCTTCCATGACTTCAGAGACGGCAATGGCGAAACAAAAAATATCATTCACGGACAACCTGCCCGATTGGGCGGTTCCGGCCGGGTTGATTTTTATCGCCACGCTGATTTACTTTATCTTGGCCAGGTCATTTAGCGGCGAGATTTTCTCATCTGCGCTGGAAGCGTTGGCCGATGAGGGGACCAATCCCTACTTGTTTGGGATCGTCTTCCAAGACATTCTGTTGCCGCTAACCCTGTTGCTTGTGCTGACAACCCTGCCGATTTTTCAGCGCTATGTTCTGGGAGATGTGACCACGGCCCAAAAGGTGCAGATCGGTTTAGCCTTTATTATTATCGAGCTTGTTTATCTCGTTTTTATCGCTTATACCGATATCGATTGGGTCTCTTTTGGTCTGTTTGTAATTGCGGTTGTTGGCCTGATTGCGGGATGGCGTTGGGGGTTAGCATTGGGCCTCATGAGCTTCTTTGTTGAAGGGTCGCTCAACCTCATGTTTTCGGCCATTGATGACTATTACCTGATTCAATCCAATAATTGGTTTGATTTGCTGGGTTGGTTTTATCTAACCGACATCCCTCTGATGGCGAAAATTTGGGCCGGATTTGTTGCCGGTCAAGTTGGGGTCCTCATCACTCGGTATCGATTGGGGTTGGGCGTTCTGCTTGTTGTGGGATTTGCGTTTGAAGTTATCCCATCAATTTTTCACTTTTTGGTGGTAGATGCCGGGTATGCGGTTGATTCACTTTTGGCCGGTGCCGTAATCAATGCGATCGCCATCATCGTGATCATGTTGCAGGTTCAAAACAGCCGGAACTTGGCCCAACTGCGCAAAACAGAAGTCAACCAAATCGCTCTGACTCAGGCAGAGCTCAGGGCACTACGGGCGCAAATAAATCCACACTTTTTGTTTAACTCGCTCAATACAATTCGTTATTTTGTACGAACCGATCCTGAACAGGCGCGGAGCCTGCTTTTGAACCTATCAGAAGTCTTTCAAGTGGCACTCAAAGCGGGTGAGACGGTTTCTTTGCAAGATGAAATTGAGTTCACCAAATCCTATTTGGCACTTGAGCAAGCCCGTCTTGATGACCGGCTGGATGTGACATGGTTTATCCAAAATGATGACCTGCTTCAAGTAGAGGTTCCCACGTTGCTATTGCAACCGGTGGTTGAAAATGCGGTTGTGCACGGCATTGCGCCCAATCCTGACGGCGGCCGACTGCAAATCATGATCATGGGTAGTGGGGAAGATTTGGTGTTGCAGGTAATCGATGATGGGATGGGGATGAACGAAGAGCGGCTGGCTCTGGTTAAAGATCCGGCCGTGGCTCCAGACGGAAGCATCGGAACCCTAAATATTCAACAGCGGCTTAAATCGCTGTACAAAAATCGGGGGCTGTTCAAGGTAGACTCGGCCGAAGGGCGTGGCACAACAGTAGAAATGCGCGTGCCTTTAAAATAACATGAAGATTTTAATTACGGATGATGAAGCGCCCGCGCGGGGTGAACTAACTTATATTTTGGAGCAGTTGGCCCCTGAGTCGACCTTGTTTGAAGCAAAAAACGGCCAGCAGGCGGTTGATTTTTTGGCTGAAAACAAAGTTGATGTTGCTTTCCTAGACATCAACATGCCGGGCATGGATGGCTTAACGGCCGGTGCCACGATCATGGAGATGGAGTCGCCGCCGTTGATTGTGTTTGCTACCGCCTACAGCGACCATGCGATTGAGGCGTTTGAGATCGCTGCGCTTGATTATGTGGTTAAACCATTTGATGAGAGCCGTTTGGCCAAGACAATCGGCCGCATCCGAGAGACCCTATCAAAGCAAGATGAGGTCAATGAACAGCAGGCGGCGATCCGAGCTGTGCTGTCACAGATGGTCGGCCGTGAAGTGGGATCGGCCGGATCAAAAGCTGACATCCAAAAATTATGGGGTGAGCGGGAAAACGGGAACCGTTTGCTTGTCGATTACGGTGACATCATGTACATCGAGGCGGAGCAAAAGAAGGTCTACTTTGCAAATTTGGAGGGGGAGAAATTGCTGGTGAGGCAAACGCTCAAGGAGCTTGAAGAACGCTTAAGCTTCCATAAATTTGTGCGGGTTCACAAGGGGTTCCTTATCAATTTAGATCACATTGTTGAAGTTGTCCCGTGGTTTTCGGGCGGGTATTTGATCAAACTGGGGCCAGATGCGGCCGAGATACCGATGTCGCGCAGGTATGCGGCAAAACTTAAAGAAGTGACTGACTGGTAGGTTTATAGAGCCAATTTGCACTGACTCATGAGTCGAAGTAAAAAGGAATTGTTCCAATTGCTGGGTCATATATTTATAGATGTGATCTAGCCCGATTTTACTTTGTCAGACACATGAATTTACAAAATAATCAATTTCTTTTTGAGCAGTTGGTGCACCAAACAATCCAGCTTGTTCAAACGGAGTACCCGAACGGGATACGCCTTTCACTCTCCTCCGAAACAAACTCAGTAATTACCCCAAAATCTATTTATCCGGCCTTTTATGGATGCTACGATTGGCATTCGGCCGTCCATTCCCATTGGCAAATCGTTAAGGGGATGCGTCAATTTCCAAACGCCAGCTTTGTGCATGATGCAACTTGCGCGCTAAACCAAAGCCTGACGCCGGAAAATATAGCCATCGAAATGGAGTGGGTAAACGCCCGTAAAAACTTTGAAATGCCGTATGGGATGGCTTGGCTTTTGACTTTATTTGCTGAGTTAGAGGCGTGGGGGAGTGAAGATGCACTCCGCTGGGCAAACGCATTACGGCCGATGGCAGATCATGCCCGAGAGCGATTTATGCACTACTGCCAAGCCATGCCGATGGCGAATCGAGGTGGCTTACACAACCAAAGCGCGTTTTCATTGGGTCTAGTATGGGATGTGGCCCAAAGCCAAGGGGATCAAGAACTGCTTGATTTGGTGGCATCAACCGGCCGCCGGTTTTATTGGACAGACACCCATGTGAACCTCGCTTTTGAGCCATCTGCGGCCGATTTTTTGTCTCCCTCACTTTCAGAAGCTGACCTCATGGCCCGTGTTTTAGACGGAGATGAATTTGAGATTTGGCTTGATTTATTTGAGCCAGATGGCTTTGACGCGCTCAGCCCGGTTGAAGTTGTAGACCCATCTAACGGCCAGCTGGCCCACTGGGCCGGCTTAAATTTCAGCCGCAGTTGGATGCTGTCAAATATTTCAGAGGCGCTTTCGCAGGACCATCCGTTGGCAGATAAGCTATGTGAGAACAGCAAGCAACACTTGAAGGCCGCTTTGCCGATGGCGACCCATCCTGACTACATGATTTCGCACTGGGTTCCAACGTTTGCGGTTTACGCGCTGACTCGTTGAATCATTTATGTCACGTACTAGGACAATGAAGACCTCGGAGGTTTATAAAACCTCTGAGGTCTGTTTGCGCTTAACGTTTCTATTTTAAGAACGATTCTACGATTTTGACGGCCGTGTTATCAGCCTCGTAACGCCTTACCGCTTGGCTCATTTTTTGCACTGATTTTTTGATCTCTTGATCGGTTAGCAACTGGTTGATGTGGTTTGCAATGTCGGCCGGAGTATCGGCCGCCTTGCTTCCCACAATCCCTACATTGTGATACGCCACCCGCGCCCCATTCCCGTTTTGATCTAAAAAGTTACCCGAGTAGACCAGCATCGGCTTTGCAAACCACAGGCTCTCGTTGAGGGTGTTGACACCGCCGTGAGTGATCACACAGTCGGCCTGCTCGATCATATCCAGCTGAGGCACCCAACTAAACGCATGGATGTTGCTGGGCAGTTGGCCTAAGTCTGTTACCTGCAGTTTTTTGCCTAATGCCAAAACCATGTCCCACTGGGGATTGTTTTTCAGTGTTTGAATTAGTTTGTGCAAGAAAGCGGTATCAGCTTCAAAAATAGAGCTGGTGGAGGCGTAGATGAGCGGTTTGTTTTGATCCCTGTTTTGCAAAAATGTGGTTATGTTTTCAGTGTCACTACCCGCCACGGCCGGTTCTGATCGGCCAATGTGCAGGATGGGACCTGCATAGTGAAAGTTAGGCTTGGGGGTGTGAGGCAAGTCCATTTCTGCGGCCGAGGTTGCGATGATGGGCAGCGTCTTAAACGAAAAGGGTAGACCCCACATGTAAGGCTCTGCTTCTTGCGCAAACGGGAAATCGAGCTGCTTAGCATAGGCTTTTAAGATGGTGAGCTTATCCAGCCCGCCAGAGTTTTTACGCTCGTCAAAGCGGCGTTTGCGCAACGTGAGCCAAAATTTTCGCCAAAGCAAATCGATGGTCAACCGGCCGCCCCGCATCCCTTGGCCCGGTACTGCCACATTGTGCAAAGGGGGAACATTAGGAAATTTCCACAGGGTGAACATGGTTGAAAGTAAAACCAGCGGGACATTGAGCGAGGCCACTTTCATGACGAGAGCTTGTAGCTCGCAATCAATTAAAACAAGATCTGGTTGAGTTTTTTCGATGATTACTGGTAGGCGCTCGTCATCGATTAGGTCGAGCAATTTTTCAAGTTTTTCTTCCTTAGATCCCGGTTCTCCCGCAAATTTTGAGCCGTTAAGTCGCATCTCACCAGACTCAGGTTTGAGTTTATGGAATTCAAACCCACGGGATTCAACAAGCTCTCCTACATTGGCCGGACTAGCAAATGTGACAGTGTGGTCTGCAAGCTGTAGTTTGGCTCCGTAAGCTAAATTGGCATTGATTCGGGCCGGTACAATGCCCGAAATAATTAGGATATTCGCCATAAAAAAAGTGTCGTGAAACTGATTTCTGAAACTATACTACACGACCCTTTCGATCTGGCTGTAATTATGGTGATAATTTTTAAATTCGGACCGCTTGTGGCAAACCTCGCAGGTTTACAAACCTGCGAGGTTTAGTGGTTAACTTGGTGAATAGGGGACATGTGAGTCGTGAAGAATAATCTTCAATTCCCCTTCGCTATTTTTAGTGTATCCAAACGAATATTCAACTTTGACCACATCACCGCCGTCTACCATTGTGAAATGGTAGTTGCCCATCGCCATCGCCATGTTGCCGATGATTTTGGTCCCGATATTTTCCCAACGCACATGTGACCAAGGCTTGATCGCAAATCCATGATCTTCTGGATAAAGTTCGTTGCCACCCACAAAGTATGACAGGGCTCCCGCAAAATCTAAGCGAAATTGTTTTTCCGAGACGAGCGTGGGCTTGAATAAAACTGTACCTTCTTGGTAGTTGTAAAAATCGGTGATGTGCTTTTCAGCGGCCGCACGGTAGTCTCCGCCATTGCTGAAAACATTGCCGATTTCAACGATTCCCTCTCCCCAACCTTGTTGGGCATCCAAAATTTCTTGTTCTGTTATGGACATTTTTCCTCCAAATTAAAGTTCCAAATATGATTCCAATCAGAAGTGGTGTGGTTATTATTCGTCTTTTTTAGGCGGCCGGTCTCCGTAATATTGATAGTAGTTAACTTCTAAATTACCGTTGAACAGTTTACGCACCCGATCCGGCCGTGCCCGTTTGAAATACCGCTCAAACATCTTGTCGGCCGTGAGCACATAAACGGACCATCCCCATTTTTTCTTGAACGTGTGGTGGAACGAGACATACATTTTGTTGATCTCTTCATATCCACCCATGCGCTGGCCGTAGGGGGGATTGGTGATCACAATCCCATACTGACGGTCGATCCACAAATCCTGCACATTTTTAGCCGTAAAGTTTATATCTTGCCCAACCCCAGCACGATCCGCGTTGATTTGAGCCAATTCAATGATTTCAGGGTCAATGTCGCTCCCCTGCATGATAAATTCGGGGGGACGTTCAGTTGTATCTATTGCGTTTTCGGCCGCCTGTCTTGCTTCGCGCCAAACATTCATCGGCACCGAGTCCCACTGCTCTGAGTCATATTTTTTGTTCAGGCCGGGGGCGATGTTGCGGCCGGCCATCGCAGCCTCGATCAAAATCGTGCCAGAGCCGCAAAATGGGTCGATGAGGCGGCGTTCAGGGTGCCAAAAACTCAGCTGAACCAAACCGGATGCCATTGTCTCTTTGAGCGGTGCTTCACCCGCATGGAGCCGGTAGCCACGCTTGTGCAGTCCTGAGCCGGTTGTGTCGAGCGTCAGCGTTGCGACATCTTTGTACATGGCAACTTGAATCGTGTATTTTGCACCGCGCTCTGGGAACCAATCTTGATCGTAGGCGTTGGTGAGCCGATCAACAACCGCCTTTTTAACAATAGATTGGCAGGCTCTAAAACTACCAAGCTGACTTTTTTGAGCCTTACCCAGCACGGGGAACTCAGCATCGGCCGGAATCCAATCTTCCCACGCAATCGCCTTGGTTTGCTCAAACAGCTCGTCAAACGTAACCGCCTCGAATTGCCCCATTTTGAGCAACACGCGGTCGGCCGAACGGAGCCACAAATTAGCCTTTGGAATATCAGCGATTGTGGCTTCAAATTCCACCTTGCCATCGCTGACTTTTACCTTTTCAAAGCCCAATTGCTTGACTTCGTATTTAACAACTGCTTCTAACCCAAAGGTTAGCGTTGCGATTAGGGTGACGGGAGTTTCTGGTGAAAGCATAAAGTGACAACCGATTACTTAAATTTTATTTTCCAGTACAGACTGTACCACACGCACGGCCGCTAAATATTCATCAATCAC
>JAHDGV010000161.1:8020-11575 GCA_020631655.1 Chloroflexota bacterium
AAGTCGCTTTTATCAAAATCGGGCGGCAGGCGAAAGCCTAAACGCATCACGGCCGTATCAGTGATGCCATCTGTGCTGGTGTTAAGATTTCGGATCGATGGGAGGATTTGGTCGAATAGTTTCGTTTTCCCCTCGTTGAAATTTGTCGCATAGCCATTTAGCGTGTTCCAAAAGTTGACCGCTTGCTCCGCCACAGCGACTTCCGGCCCGGCCGTGTGTCCCATCTCTTGATCAAGCCGATAGTCGATCAAAATGACCCCCTTGTAGCCGAGAGTAATCCCATCCCAGCCGCTGGGTTCGCCGATGATGCACATGTTTGGGGAATAACGGTCTCGCACATAATGCGCCCCTTTGGATGATGGGGCTTCTTCTTCAGTAGCACCGATGACAATGATGCGTGTCCCAGCGGGGAGATCGGCTTGTGCACCGGCCACGGCAAATGCGGCAAACGGCCCTTTTGCATCTACCGATCCACGGCCGTAAAGTTTTCCCTCTTCACGCCTGACTGGGACAACGCCGGGAACCGTATCAATGTGACCCAGTAGCATAATTTCGTTGGTGATTTCACCATTTTCGTCTGGGTTTTCGCGCGAGCCAACAGCGTTTCCGGCCGCATCTACGTGTGGATTGTCGTACCCCCACTCAGCCATCCGGCCGGTGATAAATTGGGTTACTTCTTGCTCTTCACCTGAATGAGAGCGGATTGTGACAATGTCTTCTAAAAATTGAACTGCGTCTATGTTCATCTTGTAAAAATAAGACGCCCTAGCGGGGCGTCTCTACGTTGAAATCTTGATGTAGAAACGTGCCGCTGGCGCGTCTCTTTAGGATGGCAGATACCCTTTTTCTACGGCATCATCCAACATGTGGTTGGCAAAATCACCCAATGTTGATGATCCTGCGTAAATTTTGGGAGTCAGCGTATCAACTTTGGCCCGATTGATCCCATGTTTTTGCCATGAGCCACCTTCAGCCATAACGTTGTGGATCAGTGGCATTAAGCGGTCCAGCGAATTGGCGAATTTAGCATCGGCCGATTCTCTGGCTTCAAACTCGTGCCAGAGGGCCATGTATTTATTTTTTTGATCATCAGGGAGCAGTCCAAACAGACGATCGGCCGCGATTTGCTCACGCTCCATCTTGTTTTCGTTCCCCTTGTCGTCGTAAATAAAGGTGTCACCCGCATCAATTTCAACGATGTCGTGCAGAAGCAACATCATGATCACCCGCGAAACATCGACGGGCTCGTTAGCGTGTTCTGACAAGGTTAATGCGGCTAAAGCTAGATGCCAACTGTGCTCGGCCGAATTTTCGCGCCGTTCGCCGCCGCAAATCAGCGTTTGCCGCAACACCAGTTTAAGCTGGTCGATTTCTTTCAGAAATTCGATTTGTTGTAGAAGTTGATCCATATCGATCTATTCTATCTCAACGTGTAGACTCGATTGATTCGATTATCAAACCCTTGTCTACTACCTCATCACAAAATCAAAAAACTGACGGCCGACGCCGGGCAACAGCCTAAATATGCCAAGTAGAAATAGACACATGATGAACCATAATCCTGTTGTGATGATGGCAGACACCAGCACTTCCGCAAGTAAACTTCTCTCTGAACTCTTTTTCTCAAAAACAAACCAAGCAATCAGCAGGTAAGTCCCCTGCAAGACGGCCGCCATCATAAAGATCATGACGGCTGAAAAGACCGCTCCTAAGAAAAAGCCGACCGGGCCGCCTTCCCCAAATAGGAGCGTAACAACCAAGAAAATCGGGCTGAGTAACAGCAGGGCAAATGCGATAACAATGTGGGGTAAATATCGTCTCATGATCCCATCCAAGTAAATTCGATACGGATACCGCTTGGCTCATAGCAGATAAAATGTTTGCGAGGGCCGTTACCCATAAACTCTGGCATAAATTCGATTTCCACATTTTCTACGGCCGCCAATTGGTCAGCCAAATCGTACAACTCAGCCTCAGTTTCGATGTGTAAGGCCAAGTGGTGTAAACCCACATTTTGCCTGCGGTTAAACGGATTGGTTGGCTGACTGTGGTCAATTTGCCACAGCGTGATTTTTAGCGTGCCATCGGTAACGGCCGTGCGCGGATAAGAAGCATCGTATCCTGACTCGCTCCACCCCAGTTGGTTTACAAAAAAGCCTGTGCTGGCTTGCAGGTCCGCAACGGCCAATCCAATATGATTTATTCCTGAAGTAATCGGCATTTTTCTCTCCTATCTGTTTGTTCCTATTTTTTAGTAGCGGTAAGCAAAAATTTTGTCCTTGTGTATAATCTCCGTGGGTAACTCTACAAAAACTCCATCACCACCTCGACTCACCCAATTAAACAACTATCTCAGCGTAAAACAGTTATGAACAAGGGGAAATTATTAGACATTCTGCTTGAGCGGACAACATTGGATGAAATTGATCACATGTTGTTTGACCTTGATGTGCCTACGGGTGAGTTTACTGGGCCGCAAAGCAAAAAAATTCGAAGCCTAATTCTTTATCTTGAAAAAAGGAATCGATTAAACGAAATCCCCGATTGGATTAAAGAGAACCGAACAGACATTGATTTAACAGCCGTTCTGGCGGCCCCAGACGATGGCCCTATGGAACCGATCATCACAGATGGGCCTGCTCAAGATAAAGGCTCTGGTCAAAACTCGGCCGTGTGGATTGCGGCTATCACCACGGTAATCGCGGCGGCCATTACCGGCTTGCTGACTATTTTCTCGGATGACATTCGCTGTCTGGTTGTTGAGTGCGGGGAAGAGCCTGAACCCAACCCTGTTGTGGTGACTCCAACCGATGAACCGATCATCATTGTTGCGGATGATTCAGCCACCGATACACCGGTTCCAACGGCAACAGTAACGCCAGACCTAGCGGCAACGGCCGAATTTGAGGCGAGCCAAAGTGGGACAGCCACGGCCGAGGCTGAATTAAACGCCATCGCTACCCAAGAGGAAGCCACAAAACAAGCCATCCTTGAAGTGAACAAACGTGAAGTTGCTCTGGACAAGCTGATTAACCAAGAAATTCAGTCTGGTAATGCTCGGGATCTTGCAGGTTTGCTCGATTTGATGTCCCCGACTATCGAGATTGTGTCCCGGAACGGAACCCCCGGCGATGTTTCAGACGACCTGTTTTTTAATGGTTATGAAGGTGCGTCTGAGTTTTACACAAATTTCTTTGCGCTGGATTGGGAAGCCTACTCGCTGGAAAATGTTGAGGCGACAGTAGAAGGTGACGAGGCGATCATCACCCACGATGGGACAATTAGTGACGGTACCTTGTTTCCAGATCGGGTAACGTACAAACTCAGGTATGCCAACGATGAATGGCTAATCACCAATATTGAGGTTGGAACACTACCCTAATTTGATGGGGAGACTTCGGCAATTGCCTTTTCGATTGCATTAACTACAAAATCAATCTGATCTTCCGTAATCACGGCCGGAGGCAACAGCCTGAGCACCGTTTTGCCCGCCGGCATACCGATTACCCCATTCGCCTGCAACGCCCGCAAAACCGGCCCCACCCGCATTTTCAT
>JAHDGV010000800.1 GCA_020631655.1 Chloroflexota bacterium
GAGCTTGGTAACAGTAGTACTGATTGGCAGTATACCTAAGGGGCTGGGACCCTGTGGGCCAAATAGGAGCAGAGGAATAGTAGTGGGGTCCTTGTTTTCAAGAAATTAGTCCGTTTTTCCTATAAAAACAGGGTCATAGAAATCATAATCGTTAGATTACGGCCGAATTTAAGTTAGCTCGGTCCTAAAAAGTTGAGTAAACTTTTGCGAGTGGTGTACACCACTCCGAAATTTCAATTACACACGTACACCACAAATTGATTCAAGAACGCAGGGGAAACAATATGGCAAAAAGACGTAAAGGTGGCGGCCGAGCAGCCCGCCACGCACTACGAGCTGCAGACAACAAAGATAAAAAATCACCGGTACAGGCCGGATTGACGGGCGGACAGTACAAACCACTTAAAGATGAGGACGTCGTTCGCATTCATGAAGCGGCGCTCCAGATTCTGGAAGAGGTTGGTATGGGAACTCCCATCCCGCTTATTGTTGAGCTGGCAGAGAAGCGTGGGGCCCATATGAATGACCAAGGTCGTTTATGCTTCCCCAAAGCTCTGATGAACGAGCTGATTGATGGAGCAGCAAAAAGCGTGACGCTTTACGGCCGTGATCCTAAATTTGACCTCGACATTTCAAAAGAACGGGTCCATTTTGGGACCGGCGGTGCGGCGATTTCGGTGCTCGATTTTAAAGAAGGGAATTATCGAGAATCGACGCTTAAAGACATTTATGACTTTGCTCGCCTAACCGATCAGCTCGATAACGTCCATTGGTTTACCCGATCGGTAATTGCAACCGAACTGCAAGATCCGTATGAGCTAGACATCAATACCGCCTATGCGCTCATTGCGGGGACCAAAAAGCATATCGGTACGGCGATTACCATCCCTGAAAATGTGAAGCCGGTGACAGAAATGTTTGACATTGTGGCTGGCGGCCCGGGTGAGTTTGCCAAACGGCCGTTCTGCAAATTGCACACCAGCCCAATTGTGCCCCCACTGCGCTACGGTGAAGATGCGCAGGAAACAATTGTTGAAGCGATGAAATACGGCTGGCCGATCAACGCAATCACGGCCGGGCAGTCAGGTGCCACATCACCTGCCACGCTGGCGGGCACCTTGGTGCAGACCCACGCTGAAACTTTGGCGGCGATGGCGTTTGTCAATCTGATTGAGCCTGGGTATCCGTTCATTTTTAGCAACTGGCCCTTTGTGGCTGACTTACGCACCGGATCGATGACGGGCGGAAGCGCAGAAGGTGGTTTGCTGAATGCAGCTTCGGCCCAATTGGCCAACTATATCGACATGCCGAGCGGGGTTGTTGGCGGTATGCCAGACTCCAAAACGTTTGACGGACAGGCGGGCTACGAACGGGCATTGTCCCACGCTATGGTCGGGCTGTCTGGTGCCAATTTGATCTATGAATCATCAGGGATGCTTGCAGCGCTATTGAGCTGCTCGTATGAGGCGTTTGTGATCGACAATGAGATTGTGGCATCTACCCTGCGGGCGGTACGCGGCATTGAGGTCACTGAAGAGACGATTGGTGTTGATACGATTGCTGAGGTTGTGGCTGGTCCGGGCCATTACTTGGGATCAAACCAAACAATTTCGGTGATGGAGACTGAATATCTGTACCCTGAATTGGGAGATCGATCCCCGCCAACGCAGTGGGAAGAGTATGGCTCGGCCGATATTTGGTCTCGCGCCCGCGCCAAAGTATCTGAGCTGATGCAGAACTACCCGGTTTACATTACTCCGGAGCAAGATGCTGAGATTCGGGCGAAGTTTGATTTGCAACTGAGTGAAACGGATATCACGAAACAATCCGGCCG
>JAHDGV010000801.1 GCA_020631655.1 Chloroflexota bacterium
TACAAAATCTGTTCAGTGACGCTGGCCGTGTTGACCAAACCATCTGTGCCGGCCGCTTTTGTGAGCACAAAAGATCCATCCGCTTCACATTCTGCGATGGGGTAACCGATATTGACCCAGCTTTCCACATCTTCCCAGTCGGTCATTAAACCGCCCGTTGACTGTGGCCCACACTCTAAAAGATGGCCAACGAGCGAGCCCTGAGCCAGTTTGTCTAGCTCGTTGGCCTTCCAGCCAAACTCATGGATTAGTGGTCCAAGCATCAGGGCGCTGTCCACGACCCGGCCGGTGATCACCACATCTGCCCCGTCATCAAGCGCTTTTGCGATGGGGAACGCACCAAGATAGGCATTCATCGCCAGTACCCGTTCAGGCAGGGGAGTGTCGTGTGCCATTTCGCGAACCTCGGCCGCACGTAACTCATCAAGCTGTGGCATCAGGTTATCTCCCTCAACCACGCTCACTTTCAGTTCAATCCCCTGTTCTTCAGCTATGGCTCGTAGCGCATTGGCGGCCGCCTGCGGATTAATGCCACCTGCATTCGTCACCACCCGAATCCCCTGTGCTCGAATCGCTTTTAAATTTCGTTTTAGGATTGGGTTGATGAAGTCATAGGCGTACCCCATGTCAGGGTTTTTCATCTTGGCACGGGTCAGGATCGCCATGGTGACCTCAGCTAGTGCTTCATACACAATGTAGTCAAGGTTCCCATCCATCAAAAGTTGTGTTGTTGCCAGTGATGAGTCTCCCCATGCACCGGCCGCGCCTGCTATTCGTACCGTTTTATTCATGATTACTTTTAACCCCTTGCCTAAAGAAGAATTAATTTAGGTAAGATTTTATCTACAGATTCCCTCTAGCTTTTATTGAACAAAAAAGCGAAAAGGAAAACGTTTTGACGATCGAAAAAACTAACATAACCAGCCAAATTAACGTCGGAGATATCGCCCCTGATTTCACTCTTGAAGATTCAGAAGGGCAGTTACACTCGCTGTCTTCTCTAACCGACCAGCAAGCCGTTGTTTTGGTGTTTTACCGTGGTGACTGGTGCCCATATTGCCAAATCCAGCTTCATAAATTGGGCACTCGAGAAGATTCATTTTCCCAGAATGGTGCGCAAGTTTTAGCCATCTCGCCCCAAAAGCATGAGCTAAACCAAGCATTTGCAGAGAAGCGGGGCGTTTCATTTCCAATTCTGTGGGACAAACACCAAAGTGTGATTAATGAATGGGGGCTGTGCCATGAGCTTGATGAACATCAAGAGCATATTCCTCATCCAACAACTTACATAATTGGTGCAGGCAACAAGGTTTTGTGGCGAAAGCTGGGAGCAAATGCGGCCGACCGGCCGGAACCTGATGAGATACTGGCCGCTTTGCCAACCGCTTAAAAGCTGATTTCAATCAGCCCAAGCTAAATTATTCCGTTCTCTAAAATCTCGCTCGCATGGCTGGCCAGTGCATGCACCACTTCTCCGGCCGAGCGGATTTCTGTGATCATGCCAACCCCTTGTCCCGCTACGCCGGGATTCACATCCACACGCCCCTGAGCATCGGCCGCCCGCATAATCGGATCAGTCATCGCCAATTGCTGGTGCATGGGGAGAGGGTCTAGCCCCGAATTAGCCGCTTCACTAACCCACAACCCATCAATCACGCGGGCACGTTTACCGGTAAAATGTTTAGACAGAGCTGTTCCGGTCTCTTTTGTGCGGATCAACATCTCTTTTTGCCCCTTGCTTAGTCGGGCTTCATGGGTGGCTAAGAAGGCACTGCCGCACCAGACCCCCTGAGCACCAAGTGCCATTGCCGCAACCATTTGTCGGCCGTCCAT
>JAHDGV010000802.1 GCA_020631655.1 Chloroflexota bacterium
ACACCAGAGCCAAAGATGGTTCCTTGGGCGCCAGCGTCGAACGTGCGGCAGTGGCCGTCTGGGGTCTGCACACTCCCTTCTTCGTACAAATAACCGTTTGTGTGCGGCACTTTAACCGAGACTGCACCGGCTAAAGCCACGTCACATTCTTGGTTGATTAGATTTTGGGTGGCGGTGTGAACCGCAACGAGGCCGGTTGAACAAGCGGTTTGAACGGTAACGCTAGGCCCGGTCAGATTAAGTTTGTACGAGACGCGAGTAGTCAAAAAGCTGTTGTCGTTGCCGATTAATGTTGGCAAGTAGTCAGTCGCAAATCGGGGGATGAGGCCGCTGTACATGAAATAGGTGTTCATGGCGGCACCACCAAACACACCGACAGATTCTTTCATCTGTTGTGCATCGTATCCGGCATGTTCAAGGGCATCCCACGCGCATTCTAGAAACAGCCGCTGTTGCGGGTCCATCGTTTGCGCTTCGCGTGGTGAATAGCCAAAGAAAGAGGCGTCGAATTTCGCAGGGCTTTCTTTCAGGACTGGGGCCGCTTTGATGTAGTTTGGGTTGTTGATTGTTTCTTCATCAATCCCAGCTTCTCTCAACTCATCGTCAGAGAAAAAGGTGATCGACTCAACCCCATTGGCTAGATTTTGCCAATACTCTGCTACGTTGTCTGCTCCGGGAAAGCGGCCGGCCATCCCGATAATTGCTATGTCAAATTCACTACTCATAAGATTACATGTTGCCTATAACTATTTTTATAAGCATCAATGGTTTAGATTCAAAAACGTGTTTCGTGGTGCGTTAGCTACAACATACGCACCGCGAAACACGAAACAAGGTATTCAAAGCTGTACTGAAGGCGCTTAGCTATTTGCCACGGCGGCGAGCTTTACGCGCTTCACGTCGAGCGGCACCACGACTTTTAGCCGCTTCTTGTTTTTCGTTGGCCTGTGATTCGCCACCACTATTTTGCTCTAGCATGGCGGTCATTAGGCTGATGGTTGGGCTTTCAAACAGATCGATAATCGAGATGTCGATTTGCAGATCTCGTTTGAGCTGGGCAACCAGTTGCACACCTTTCAACGATGTTCCACCCACTTCGCGGAAGTTGTCGTGGATACCGATTTTGTTGATGGCCAATACTTCTTGCCAAACTTGGGCGATTGAACGCTCTAGATTGTTTGCTGGTGCAACGTACTCAGCTTCTAGCTCCGGCCGTTCTTCTACAACGTTGGCTTCTGCCAGTTTCAACACGGCGGCCGAGCTGTTGAGCTCTGTCGCGATTTTTGCGAAGTTGGTCCGGCCAGCTACTGGGGCTGATCCTGATTTCTTCTTGGTGTTGATGTCGTATTCGATGGCGTTGGCTGGACTGTAGGTTAAACCTGCCGCATAGTCGGCCGGAATTGTGAACAGTAGTCCGTCATCCGTTTCAGTTTTGTAATCGGCCGCTACACTTTCCAAGAAGTCGAGGGCCGGTTTGTTTTTAGCAGTGTGGTAGAAGTTAACTTTTACTTCTTCCAGACCTTTGGCCTGTGCCGCTTCGCCCAGTTTTGCCAACATCGTGTGTTCTACACCACGTCCCAAAACCCGACAGCTTAGCAAGAAGGTGTCTACGTTGACCGCGCTATCGTCGGCCGAGTAGAAGACGTCTCCAACCAAGCCGTAGTCACCAAAGCGGTCGGTTACGGTTACAGCCATCACATCAAGTTCTCCGGCCGCACGCTCTTTGGCGATGTCCGCTTCGCTACGACGTACGGTCGTAAAGTTGAACTGGTTGGTCCGATTGGTGAGCTGAGCCACACGAGGCATTTGCTCGGCCGTTGGTTC
>JAHDGV010000803.1 GCA_020631655.1 Chloroflexota bacterium
CGGCCGCAAAATCTTGCGCGCTCAGTAGCTGATGGGATGAGATCGGCACAGCCTGGTTCGGCCGATACTCCTGCACCAAAAGTCCACCACCAAAATCGATAATGGCCAAGCGTTCGTAGTCCCCGCTCGCTTTAACCACGCTCAAATGGCTTCTGGTCTCTTTCAGATCCACTTTAAAATCAAAGCTGACTCTGTTACCGTCCCCAAACGTGTTGTCGTCTTTCCGTACAAACGAAGCGGCGTAGTTGCTCCCCGTTCCAGTGACTTGAATCTGACTCTCGGAACCAGAAACATATCCGCCGGAATTGTTGTTAAACGTCCACTCATCGGCCGGGGGTGGGGTAAGCGTCGCCGCCTCTTCAACGTAGTTATCCACAAACAGATTATTCTCAAAAAGCTGGCCGAAAAAACGCCAGTCAGCACCAGAGGTAAACTGACTGGTTTCGCCGCGGAAAGTGCCGTTTACAGATGGGTTGTCTCGCTCAAAAACGTCTACCAAAAAGCCATATTGGTCATCGATAGTGATCGATGCCGTGTACCAAGTCTCAGCCGTAAATTCGGCCGGGCTCAGTAGCTGATGGGTAATCAGCGGCACAGCCTGATTCGGCCGGTAGAGCTGGACCAATAGCCCACCACCAAAATCGATCAGCGCCAGTCGTTCATAGTCGCCACTCGCTTTAACCACACTCAAGTGAGTGCGTGTTCCCTCCACATCCACTTTAAAATCAAAAGCAACTCGGTTGCCGCTCCCAAAGGTGTTGCCGTCCTTGCGCACAAACGACGCGGCATAGTTGCTACCGGTCCCCGTTACCTGAATTTGGCTCTCTGACCCGTTGACGTAGCCGCCGGAATTGTTGTTAAACGTCCACGCTTCGGCCGGTGGTGGAGTGAGTGTTACCGCCTCTTGAACGTAGTTATCGACAAACAGATTGTTCTCAAAAAGCTGTCCGAAAAATCGCCAGTTTGACCCGGCCGTAAACTGGCCGGTAGCCGCTCGGAACGAACCGCTGATTGTAGGGGTATCTCGGTCAGCTACCTCGACCAAAAAGCCGTATTGGTCGTCGATGGTAATTGATGCGGTGTACCATCTGTCGGCCGCAAACTGGGCCGGGGTTAGCAACTGATAGGAGATGAGGGGTGTGATTTGGTTCGGCCGGTACAGCTGGACCAAAAGGCCACCCCCGTGATCGATAATGGCAAAGCGTTCATAGTCTCCGCCAACTTTTACGACACTTAAATGAGTGCGTGTCTCTTTCACATCTACTTTAAAGTCGAAGCTAACTCGGTTCCCACTTCCAAAGGTGTTTCCGTTTTTCCTGACAAACGAGGCCGCATAATTGCTTCCCGTCCCCGTCACCTGAATTTGGCTGTTAGAGCCGGACACATAACCGCCAGAATTGTTGTTGAAGGTCCAATCATCGCCGGTTTGGGAACTGGCAAGGGCGGCCGCGTTAAACAGCTCGGCCGGTTTTGAAGGCAAAACGTCCCCACTTTCAAAATTTTCCTCGCTTGTGAGTCCTAAAAGAATGCCGCCGAAGACAATCGATAGAACCAGTAAGCTACTCTTTAACTCTTGTAATCTTTTCCGCTTCTTGTCAAAAATAACCATCTGCACCATACACCAAAATAATCCAAGGAATTGTTCAGTCGTGTTACGCCCTTTCGGGAAAACTTCGGAAGTTTTGGTTGAACCGATCTGGTTCTTACTCGATAAATCGAAACTTCCGAAGTTTATTGAGGCATAACATCAGGTATTCAGTGACACGTTGTTACTGCTCAGACGTTGTTGGGTGAGAGTGTGGTTCGCAAGGGCTTCATCGCTCC
>JAHDGV010000804.1 GCA_020631655.1 Chloroflexota bacterium
TCGTCACGGCCGAAGATTTGGGTGGTGCGGACGTGCATACGCGTTTAAGCGGCGTGAGCGATCATTTTGCAGACAACGAGCAGATCGCGCTGGCCCGGGTACGAGAGGCGGTGAGCCATCTGCATAAACCGAAAGCGTCACCTGTTGAAATTCAGGCACCCGAAGACCCGGCTTACGACCCTGAAGAGCTGTACGGTATTATTCCGGCCGATCCGCGCCACACCTACGACGTGCGTGAGGTGATCGCCCGTTTGGTTGATGGCTCAAGGCTGAGCGAGTTTAAAGCCCGCTACGGCACAACCATCGTGTGTGGCTTTGCCCATTTGATGGGGATTCCTGTCGGGATCGTGGCGAACAACGGACTGCTGTTTAGCGAATCGGCCCAAAAAGCGGCTCACTTCATCCAGCTGTGCGGCCAACGAGGCACGCCGCTCCTGTTTTTGCAAAATATTGCTGGTTTTATGGTCGGCCGTGAGTATGAAAACGGCGGTATCGCCAAAGACGGCGCCAAAATGGTGATGGCGATGAGCAATGTCAACGTACCGCGCGTGACGCTGATGCACGGCGTTAGCCACGGTGCGGGCAACTATGGTATGTCCGGCCGGGCGTATGATCCCAATTTCATGTTTACGTGGCCCAACAGCCGGATCAGCGTGATGAGCGGTGACGCGGCGGCCGGGGTACTCTGGACGGTAGGGCAAAAGCGGGTGTTGGCTAAGCTGGCCTCGTCTAGCGAAGAGGGAGACCCAACGCCAGAAGAAATTGCGGCGGCTGAAGCGGAATTTAAGCGGCCGATTTTGGAGCAGTACGCCCGTGAATCTGACCCGTATTTTGCGACGGCTCGCTTGTGGGACGATGGCATCCTCGATCCCGTTAAAACCCGGATGGCGTTGGCACTGGCGTTTTCTGCATCTCTAAATGCGCCGTTTGAGGATAAACGATACGGCACGTTTCGCATGTAGGTTTAGATTCGCACCATGGGTAGGGGCGAGATACGCCCGTACCAACTTGTGAATTCGATCAATTTACAGGCGGAACTCGCCCGACGGCATGGCGAATTTCGCTCTAGAAAGGGGATGGTTTTCACGCCATCGGGCGAGTTCCCCTCAGATTTATCAAGATAAAGTTGATTTCAATAGACGGGTATCTCGCCCCTACCTGTGTTGGTTGATAAACGAAAGACGTTAAAAAGGAAAAACCCCATGACAAAACTAACCCAAAGCTACGTCCACGGAGCCAGTGACCGGCCGCTGATCGGTATGACAATCGGTGATTTGTTTGATGAGACTGTCGCCAAGTTTCCTGAACGGGATGCGTTGGTCGTGCGTCACCAATCCCTGCGCTACAGCTACCAATCATTAAAGGATGAGGTGGATCGTTGTGCCCGTGGCCTGATGGCGTTGGGTTTGCAAGCTGGGGATCGAGTGGGGATGTGGTCCCCCAACTACGCTGAGTGGGTGGTGATGCAGTTTGCCACCGCCAAAGCGGGGGTGATTTTGGTCAACATCAACCCCAGCTACCGGACCCACGAAGTGCAGTATGCGCTCAATCATTCCGGCTGTGTGGCGCTGGTGACTGCCGCTCAGTTTCGCACTTCGGACTACACCGGCATGTTGTACGAGTTGGCTCCTGAGCTCAACCAATCCCAACCGGGTAAGCTGAACGCTGAAAAACTGCCCCATCTTAAATCGATTGTGCGGCTGGGAGATGAAGATGCGGCCGGGATGTTTAAATGGGCTGACTTGATGGGGATGGGTGATCAGGTTTCGGCCGACGAATTGGCCGCCAGACAAGCCATCCTGCAATTTGATGACCCGATCAA
>JAHDGV010000805.1 GCA_020631655.1 Chloroflexota bacterium
GTGCCACGGGCACGAGATTTATCGGTGCGGTAAAAGCGATCAAACAGATGGGATAGCTGTTCCGGTTCAATCCCTTCACCGCTGTCACGAATTTTTATAGCGATTTGCTCCCCCTCAATGGTGCTTGAGACAACAATCTCACCACCGGCCGGGGTGTGCCGAATGGCGTTTGCCAAAAGGTTGCTAAACACCTGGCGCAACCGGCCGGGGTCGGCCGCAATTTGTGGGATTGGACCCATCGGTTCAACCTGAAACCGTATCCCCTTATCCTGAGCAATCACTGAAAAGTTGGCCGCCAGTTCTTGCCATAACTCGTTTAAATTAACTTGATCAAGCACCAACGGGAGCTGACGCGCCTCAGCTTCAGCCAAAATACGCAAATCTTCAACCAAGTGGATCAGATGTTGTGTTTGCCCAACCAAGTTGGCAAGTTTTTCTTCATTCAGCGAGTGAACGTTATCGAGTGCACCGTGTAACTGGCCGGATAAAACGGTGAGCGGCGTGCGTAGCTCGTGCGAGATGTCGGCCAACATATTCTGCCGGAGCGTTTCAGCGTGCTCGAGGTCGGCCGCCATCGTGTTAAATGATCGGGCCAAATCATCTAGCTCTTGGCTATGATGGTGAACGGGCACACGCTGTTGCAGATCGCCAGACCCGATCTGCTTGGCCGCCTGTGAAAGGGCAACGATCGGTGCACTCAGACCACGGCTTAGCAAAACGCCCAGCAGTATGCCGATTGAGCCAACCATCACCGCAACTTCGGCCAATTCTTCAGGCAAATCACCCGGCCGAAAATCTGTATCAACGCTAAATGAGATGCCATCCGCAGATCGGTTCACTTCTATGTTGTTAAGCAAAATCACACTGCCGGTCCAGAGTATGGTGATACCCAGTGCCAGACCGCTGATGATGAGGCTAAATCGAATCCAGAGACGATTCATCTTTACCCCTCCACCAGCCGATACCCGATGCTATAAACGGTCTGGATATAGATTGGGTTATTGGGGTCTGGCTCGATTTTTTTGCGCAGATTGCGAATATGGGTATCAAGCGTCCGGCCGAATCCTTCATATCCGTATCCCAACGCTTTTTCTAGAAGAATTTCACGGCCGAACGTGTGGCCGGGGCTCTCCATAAAAATTTTGAGCAGATTAAATTCTGTCGGGGTTACCTCGATTGATTCCCCGTTCAGCATCAGGGTTCGAGCCCCTAAATCAAGTTGCAATGGGCCAACTTCTAAACTCTCGGTCTGTTCAGCTTGTTCAAACTGCCGCCGACGCAAATTGGCCCGCACCCGCGCTACAATCTCGCGCGGGTTAAACGGCTTTGTGACGTAATCATCTGCCCCAAGCTCAAGGCCAAGGATTTTTTCACTATCACTCACCCTTGCGGTCAGCATAATGATCGGGAGCGTTGCCAGCCGTTTGTCGTTGCGAATGGTGCTTGTGATGTCCCATCCGTCACGGTCAGGCAACATCAAATCCAGAATCAAAAGATCCGGTTTTTCACTATGCAACAGGTGCATGGCCGTTGTTCCATCGGTTGCGGTTAAAACGCTGTAACCGGCCTGTTCGAGATAAGCCTGCACAATTTCGATGATTGATTTGTCGTCGTCAACAACTAGGATTTTATGGGTGCTCATAACCGGAGTTTAGGCGATTTATAACTTTTCATCATCCATATTGATGATTTCAAAATCGCCTCACAGCCATCTTCAAATTCCTATTTTAGATTTTTTTGAAGATGGCCTTTGGGCATGGGCATAATAGACGATAAACCTGAAGATATTGTCAAGATAAGCCGGTATGATTCTGAATTTTT
>JAHDGV010000162.1 GCA_020631655.1 Chloroflexota bacterium
CCTTTTTCCTCCCTTTGGCTTACCCCCGGACGTGCCCAACGTTCGGGGGTTTTTTTATTCCTGCTCAGTTGGATATGAGTAGATTTACGAATGGATAATTCCGCAGGAAATGTCTAAAATACCAGTGTGAGTAGGGAATTTAAACCAATAAGATCCCTGCCCCACTTTTTTTAGAAACAGTAGCAAGTTGAGAATATCAACTTTTGCAGTAGCACCGGAGAAAATAAAAATGGATGCATTAATTGCGCAAATCGTAGAAAAAACTGGCGTATCAGAAGAGATTGCAGGAACCATCGTTGATATGGTTTTAGAAAATGTTAAAGGTCAACTACCAGAAAGCATGCAAGGCATGGTAGGTGGATTGCTTGGCGGCGACGGCGGAGAAGACGCTGGCGGTATGCTAGGTAAACTTGGCGGTATGGCCGGTGGTTTGCTAAACAAATAATTTAATCAGACCTTCTGGTTTAATTAAAACCTTTTGATAAAACAGGTGGTAGGCACTTTTGCTTGCCGCCTGTTTTTTTATGTCTGTTGAGAAATTTTTAGTCCGTTTACGTCGTACAAAGCCTGCAAACAACTCGGTTAACCCGTGGCGCGGCCGCTCGGCCGTTGTCCGGCTTAGGCAGGCGAATCTGGCCTACTATTTTGAGGAGATGAGTAAACGAAGCCCCACCGTTTTGCTGGTAGGGGAAGCGCCGGGTTACAGAGGATGTGGCCAGACGGGAGTACCTTTTACGAGTGAACGTATATTGATCCAAGGGGCGGCCGGGCTGTTTGGGACAGCCTCATCGTGCAAAATTAATGGAAACCCATCACGGCCGATAAGCGAAGCGTCAGCCACTATTGTGTGGGACGTGCTGGCGCAGTATCCACAAAACCTGCCGCTGATCTGGAACGCCTACCCGTTTCATCCACACCGGCCGGATAATCTAAACAGCAACCGTCCACCCACAGTTGCTGAGTTAGAAATGGGGGCCATCTTTCTGCAGAACCTGCTAAACTTATTCTCTTCCGTGAACCAAGTGGTGGCCGTTGGAAATCGGGCCGATGATAGCTTGAACCGACAGGGGATACCTCATCTAAAAATTCGCCATCCTTCTCACGGAGGCAAGCAACAATTTATGGCAGGGTTAAAAGAGATTTTTGAATGAACGATTTGTCTGTATCGGGGGCTAACCCCATCTTTTTGAAACTGGGGGGCTCCTTACTCACTGACAAAACCGGTTTTGAACAAATTCGGCAGGATGTGCTGAATCGTGTGGCAGATGAAATCGCGGCCGCGCGGTCTGCCAACTCTGAGTTGCGGTTGGTTTTGGGGCACGGGAGCGGCTCGTTTGGCCATACACATGCTAGCCAGCATGGAACTCGTACCGGTGTAAAAACGGCCGAAGAGTGGGCCGGATTTGCGGCCGTTAGTGATTCTGCTCTGCGCTTAAACCGAATTGTGGTTAAGGCCATGCTAGATGCGGGGATTCCGGCCGTGAGCTTAAGCCCATCCGCATCGGCCGTGGTGAAAGATGGGGTTGTGCAGTCGATAGCGACAGAGCCAATCGCGGCCGCTTTGGACGCGGGGCTTGTGCCGGTGATTCACGGTGATGTTGCATTTGATCAAGTTCGGGGTGGCACTATTCTTTCGACTGAAGAAGTGATGGGGTTTCTGGTTAGATCGTTAAAGCCACAATCGATTTTGCTGGCGGGTGAAACAACCGGTGTTTACGACACCAACGGGGATGTGATTCCTTACATCACACCACAAAACTTTGAAGAAATTAAGAGTGCACTAGGTGGCTCGCGTGGTGCAGATGTAACGGGTGGCATGGCGGCTAAGGTGCAAGATGTGCTGGATTTGGCCGTTGCCCGGCCGGGGATGCAGATTCAAATCTTTGGAGGCCTGCAGGCGGGTGTTATTCAAACTTTACTTTGTGAGCCGAGCAAGCGATCTGGAACGGTAGTTGAAGCGGCATGATTGAAGGTTCAACTGAAGCTGAAGAGCGGGAGGCCCGCACATTTGTCATTCTGGCGATCACCGGCTCGGTGAGCGGGTGGAATCTAGCATTTAAGCTAGGCACAACGGGTGAAATTCCATTTGATGTGATGCTGACGGTGTGGGCGGCTGCCACGGCCGCTTTGCTGGCCAGTCTGTTTTGGCCGCGTCGCAACTCAATTATCAATTGGTGGAACCGGCTAGCATTGCTGACCCCATCTGCTTGGTTTTTGCTCCAGTGGATGGATATTAATATCGAACGATTTTCAGTCGCAGACGAAATTACGTTTTTGATTGCGCTGGTTGTGCTGGCGGTCTGCGTCCCTTATACGGTAATTTTACTCCTGTCGATCACCAATCGTGAGCTGTTTCAGCTAAAATCATGGCGGTTGCGAGTAGGACTTGTTATCGTGATCGCAAGTGTATTAACCATGTCATTTTTGTTCGGGTACAACCACGATTATTTTGTGACATGCGAAGATTTTAATGTTGTGGGTGACTATGTCCCGCCAGATTGTGAATCTGAAGCAGATTGGATAATCACCGAATAAAAAATGCCCGCGGCTAAAACGTTAAACCGCTTTTTGTTGCAAAAACGCATAGACTCTAGTTCAAAGTCAACTCTAATTGTGATGCAAGAACGCAAGTTCTATAATGCATTTGCTAAAAAATCGCCAAGAGGCAAGGAAAAAACAAATGCTAATATTTCCCGGATTTCCAGAGGATGCTCACAAGTTTTATCGAGAGGTAGCGGAAAATAACAATAAAGTTTGGTTCGAAGCCAATAAGCCTCGTTTTCAAAAGAACGTGCAAAAGCCGGCCCAGATGTTTGTAGAAATTTTTGGGGATCGGTTGCGATCTTTGGTTGATGGGATGCAGTACGACACCCGGCTGACCGGTAGCGGATCGATTTTCCGCATCTACCGAGACACCCGTTTTAGCAAAGATAAAACCCCATACAAAACTAATTTGGCAATTGCATGGTGGCAGGGTGCGGGTAAAAAAACAAACCGGCCGAGCTTTTATTTTGGGCTAGAAGCTGATAGCTCATTCTTTGGTGGCGGCACCTACATGTTTGCGGGTGACTATCTAGAAAAATATCGAGAGGCTGTAGACGACGAACACACCGGTGAAACTTTAGGAGAAATTTTGCACAACCTGACCGAGAAAGGGTACAGTGTAAACGGTGCTCAATATAAAAAAGTACCGCGTGGGTTTGATAAGGATCACCCTCGCGGAGACCTGCTCAAGTACAAAGGAATGTACATTGGGGGGCAATCAATCACACCAGACATTACAACCAGTGCAGACTTGGTTGAACACTGTTATCAAATGGCGGCCGACTATGCTCCGCTGATCAATTGGCAAGTTAAAGCTTTCGAGTAGATTCAAGTAGAATAGGGCGAGCAGACATAAAAAAGGAATTCTTCAAATATGAAACCTGTCCCATTTGGCAAGCTGGCCGACGGCCGAGATACAACCCTTTACACACTCACCAACGAAGTAGGCACGATGGTTACCATCACCGATTATGGTGGCACAATTGTCAATATTCTGGTGGCAGACCAAAACGATCTGTTGGGTGACGTGACGCTGGGTCATGTGCGAGCGGCCGAATATGAGGCAGATGAAGCCTTTATGGGATGCCTAATCGGCCGCCATGCGAATCGGATTGCCAACGGCAAATTTAGTTTAGATGGGGTCGATTACACCTTGGCGATTAATGCTGATCCCAATAACTTGCACGGGGGGCCGGGTGGTTTTCATAGCAAAATTTGGGATGTAGAAGAAGCAACAGAATCGAAAGTTGTGCTAACGACGACCAGCCCAGATGGTGAAGAGGGGTTCCCGGGCAATGTAGAGGTGAAGGTTTCCTACAAGTTAAGCAAAGACAACGAGCTAAAAATTGAGTACAGTGCCACTACAGATGCTCCTACAATTCTGAACATGACCAACCACGCCTATTTCAACTTGGCGGGCTCCGGCCGGATTGATGATCATGAGATCGAAATCTTTTCGGACCACATTACCCCGGTTGATGAATTCAGCATCCCCCTCGGTACGCTGTTAGATGTGACTGATACCCCGTTTGATTTGCGTCAGCCATCCCGCATCGGTGATGGGTTGCAGGCTGACCATATTCAAATCCAGCGGGGGCACGGCTACGATCATAATTTTGTGGTGCGCAACGGCGGGGATGAGCTGGTTCCGGCCGCACGTGTGACCGAGCCTGTCAGCGGTCGGGTGATGGACGTTTACACAACTGAGCCGGGTATTCAGCTGTACACGGGTAACTTTTTAAAAGGGCAAGCGGGCAAAGGTGGGCAGGTGTATGCGCCTCACACAGGATTTTGTTTAGAAACTCAGAGGTTCCCCGATTCCCCCAATAAGCCGCAGTTTCCAACGGCCGTCCTCCGGCCGGGTGAGACCTATTCACAAACAACTGTTTACAAATTCTCAGTTGTTGACAAGAAGTAGCCTTTCAAATGCGATCTCGGCTTCGACAAGCTCAGCCTATCCTGCTTTGGCAGAGTCCTGAGCTTATGGAATGGTGTCATCGCTCTAGAAAAATTCTGAGATGGTGTGATTAACTTTTAAACAGAGTAGGGGATGAATCATCCAGAGCATACTGTTGCAATATCTGCATTGGCACATGCTCTAAAACTGAATGATGGGTCGCCTCAAGTGCAATTTTGGGAGCCAGTGCAGGATCTTCGTTATACGCCTCAATCCAGCGAGCCAAACAGATACACCATTTATCACCGGCGCGTAAGCCACCAAACGCAAACTCCGGCCTAGGGGTGATCAGATCGTTGCCACGGTCGCGGCCGAACTCCAGAAATTCCTGAGTCAGTTCAGCACAAACTGTGTGTAACCCAACATCCTCAGCACAGGTGTCACATTTTCCGTCTCTGAAGTAGCCGGTGATTGGGTCGAGCGAGCAAGTTTTTAGTCGGGTGCCAAGTACGTTTTTGATCATGCTGTATTCCTGTTATGATTGCGAAAACTATTGATAGCGATACCGGATAGAGGATAGGGATATTTCCTAAGCAACCTCATTTCTCTATCTCTATCGCTTGTCTCTATCTTTATGTCTAATCTAATCCAAACAACCACACCCGGCGGATATGGTCTTTTATGGACCATCGCAATTTTATCATTGTTGCTCAATATCGGACTGATTTTTGGTGCGCTGTATATACTAAACCAAGTTAGCGCACAAATGTCGGCCGCGGCCGATGTTGTGGCTAGCACCCAGCTGTCTAATTTTGATATTCCGATTCAAGTTGATGAGACGATCCCTGTTAAATTTACCGTTGAATACAAAGATGAGTTTAATGTGCCGATCAACACCACCGTGCCCGTTGAAACTTCTGTTGAGTTCCGAGAAACGGTTCAGTTCCCCATTCGTGAAGTGATCCCCGTTGACACATCTGTTGCGATCAAAATCCCGATTTTGAACCAGCTCATCCCGATAGAAATACCGATTAAGACCAATATTCCGGTTGAACTAGACATCGAAGTGCCGCTCAATTATGACATTCCGATTGAGGCAGAGATTCCGGTTAATTTGACCGTAGACATTCCAGTTGAAACAGAGATTCCAATAGACGAAAATATCCCCGTTCAGCTCGATTTCCCCGTGACAGTGCCGTTGGAAGATACAGAGATTCCGGGATTTATTGACCAGTTGGCTCAGGGGTTGAGGGATGCGGCCGAACGCTTGCGTTTAAGATAACGGTTGGTGTTCGGCGTGGTGCGTATTGCGTATCAGTTGATTGCACACAACCGTTTACGCAACACGCAATACGCTTTAAGAAATCAAGTAGAGTTGCCGAGCAAACATGTCACTGCCAAGTCAAGGTCAGTTTGGCATCTTGGGTTACAAACTTAAATTTGTCACCCCGATACAAATCTTTGCCGTACTCAACCGGCCGACCAAACTCATCAAACGACAGCCTGCGTTCAAGCATTAGCGGGGCACCTTGATGGATGCCTAAAAGCTCCGCCTCGTAGGTTGTGGCAATCACCGGTTCTAGACTTTGCTCCGCGCGCACAACTTTTACCCCGTAGGCCTCATCCATAATCGCATAACCGGAAAATTTGTCATGATCATGCTCGTCAAAATTGGGGAACTTATCGGCCGAAACAAAGAATTGTTCCAGCACAACCGGCTCTTCGTTAGCCGTGCGTACCCGGTAAATGTAAAACACCGGTGCACCGATGGGTAGCGCCAGCACCGAGGCGATTGATTCATCGGCCGAAACCTCTTCAAACGAAATAATCTCAGCACCCGGTTCCATTCCTAATTTTTGAATACCCAACGTAAACGGAAACAGTTCCCCTGCTTTCCGCTCAATTCTGGGTGATGTGACATACGTGCCGCCCCCATGTCGCCGATCAATCAATCCCCGTTCAACCAGCACATTAAACGCGCGCCGCACCGTCATCCGGTTGACCCCCAGCTCAAGGCTCATCTCACGCTCGGACTGAATCCGATCACCGGACTGGAGCGCACCAGAAACGATTTGCTCTTCAATGTCATCCGCAATTTGTTGGTAGATCGCTTTTTGATCACTCATTGTTGGGTGCTCTCCTTCCGTATCGCATTAGCCGAAGATAATCGTCATGCAGTTGGACCATATTGGCCTCTAATTTTGCCAACGGCCCCGGCTCATAGTAACGCGAATTTACCCCAGCCTGATTGTTACGCACAATCTCCTCATCCTGCTCCATTGTCACTTCATCGATCCACGTAATGTCTTGAGTGTTGTAATCAACCCCCTCAACCGCATCCTCATGGACCAACCACGTTTGTGACATTTCGGTCAACAGTTCATTGATTGGGGTAATCCGGAAAATAACGGTCGAAGTGCAGCTGGTGTACAAAAAGAATGATGGCAAAATGCCCCAATCAACCTGCCCTTTGTCATCGGCTGCATAATGGCCCAATAGCTTTTTGGCCGCCGTGGCACTCCCTCCCTCAAGCTTGTCGTACACCGCTTCCAAATCATGATGGATGAGCATTCGCTCAGCGTAATGGGCCTGCGCCATAAAATTTTGTTCATCCGGCAAGCCCCATCCCCACTGCTCACCACCCGTTTTATGTCCCAATGATTCCGCTTCTGCTTGCCACGTCGCGTTGTGTTCCGCAAAGGTCGCTCGTCCTTTGGGTGTACCGTGTGCGTCGCGCAAGGTGTGTAGCTGTACGGCGCACAGCTCCGGATGTGAAACGATGCAGTGGTAGCATTCAAAATAGTTTTCTAGCGCAATCTTCCAATTCACCCGTGACGGATAAATTTTATGGTCGATCACTTTGGTTCTGCCCAAATCAGCTCGGGCGATCCACGGCCGCAGGTTATCTGCAATCGCATCAAAATCTGGAACTACTGCTTCCCCTTCGGCCGTTAGGTTGATGAAAATCATCCCCTCAAACAGCTTAACTTGGCACGAACGTAAGCTGTGATCGGCAGGATTAAAATCGATCGGCATCGCCCGTGCGGCTGCCAGCGACCCATCCAGCCGATACGACCAGCCGTGATACGGGCAGGTTAGCCGTTTGGTGCTACCTGCCTGCTCAAGGCAAATGCGTGATCCACGATGGCGGCAGACATTAAAGTGGGCAAAAACCGTGTCACCGTCCCCACGAACTACAATGATCTCTTCTCCCGCAATGTTAAACACCACATAATCTCCCTTTTTGGGGATGCGACTGATGTGATCTACATACTGCCATTGACGAGAAAATATCTGTTTAAATTCCTCTTCAAAAACGGCCGGATGGGTATAAAAATCTCGGGCCAAGGCATAGCCATGTTTGTGGGTATGGAGCAGGGCATCAATGTCGATTGTATTTTGGTAACGACTCATATTTTTATGACTTTCGCTTGCAAGGAGTGCTGAGCTTGTCGAGGTACGTTTTCGCAGGGTCGGAAAGCCAGTGAAACGCAAGCATTATATTTGTAAATTGCCGCTGATACGTCGGACTGGTGTTTCACTCTCGGCCGAAATGGTGCTAATCACCAACACGCTAATATCGTCACGCGGCCGGCCGTCATCTTGTGCCACCGCACCAGCTACTAGCGCATCGGCAATTTCTTGAGGATTGGTTGTGCTCTCTTCAACAAGCTGTTGCATCAAGGCCAAATAATCAAACTCCCCATTACCGCTTAATTTTCCCGCATGGCGTAACCCATCGGTAAAGGTCACAACCATCAAGCCGGGTTCAATCGGCATTTCTGTAATAGATGGTTTGGCACGGCGGCTCGTTCCGATTGAAAGCGAGGGTTCGTCCAAGAGCCGCATCCCATCTTGCGGATGAAAAACAATCACAGGCGAGTCATTGTTGCGCGAAACAACGATTGTTTTTGATTCTGTATCCACCGAAACGATGTTGAGCGTCGCAGTGACTTTCCCCGCTCGATAGGTAAACAGATAGTCATGGGCCGCCCGCGCGGCCGCACCGTCACGGATCCCCTCGCCTAGCAGTTGGATCGCTTTGCGGGCCACCAAATTGCTGATCGCCTTGGCACTTTTGCCACTGCGCTGGCCGTCTACCAGCACGAACGACAAGCCACCGTGCGGCCGTTCAACCATTTCAAAAGTGTCTCCACTTTCGCTCACGGCATATTTTTTAGTTTTTGCCATCCCAAATTGAACTTCGATCATTGAATTAAATGCCCGCTTACTTTTGCAAAATTTTGTCCAGACTCTGAAGATAACTCAAGCAGTTCAGTTTGCAAATTTATCTACTACATGTTGCCCAATCTAATCCTAAAATCAAAATCGCTTGCAATGATGCAGGTTATTGATAAAGTCGATCCAACAGGAAACGATTTTCCTTTCTACTCCACACCTCGCCTCACCCTCCGAAGAAATCTAATCAAAGGTCAAATTTGTTATGACTCTAAATAAACACCGATTCAATCTTTTCTTTATCACGCTTCTGTTTGGTCTGCTTGTTGGGTGCGAACCTGAATCTGTTGAGGTTGAGCCAACCTTGGTGATCCCAACCCCGGCCGATCAGATTGAAGTTGAACCGACACAAGAAACCTCCGTTGAAATTGGTGTTGTTGAGCCAGAAGAGGTAACGATTGAGGCTGAAGCCCCCGAGCCGGATTCGATTCCAACTGCTGTAGCGGTTGAGGTTGAAGGAGAAAATGGGGAAGCAGTAGAAAATGCTGAGCCCGAAGTTGAACAATCACAACCGGCCGATGCTCCATCCACACTGCGCGTCTCTCACAGCCTGATTTGGGGCGGGGCCGAAGTGACAGACCCGTATGCGGCGACTCGTTTTTCTGAATTCTCCCTCTTTGTGCACGAACGTCTTGTGCGCCTTGATGGCTCAGGAAACCTTGTGCCGGTTTTAGCAACCGACTGGCAACCGAACGGGGATGGGTCTGTATGGACCTTTACCTTGCGAGATGGAGTCACCTTTCATAACGGCCAGCCGTTTAGTTCGGCCGACGTCGTTTACTCGTTTGAGCGTATGCTCGACGGCACAATTGGGTCAACCCTGCAGCCGGTTCTGCAAGAAATTTCATCTGTTTCAGCTCCGGCTGGTAATCAGGTGGTGATTGAACTCAGTAGCCCCAATGTGGAATTCCCACTGTTGCTAACCGATGAACGGGCCGTTATCCTGCAATCAGGCGCATCGGCCGATGAGGTTGGGACAGGGCCATTTCAGCTGGCCACAATTGATATTAATGGCATTACCCAGCTTTCGGCCCATGAAGCTTATTGGGGTGGTCGGCCGGGTGTGGATCAAGTTGAGATTATCGGGATTGCAGATGATGTGACCCGAATCGATGCGATGTTGGCTGAACAGATCGATATTCTTGATAATATTACGGCCGAGCAAAAAACACAGTTTGCTGATGCCAATCGATTTGGTTTGCAAAATGTTCCAACCGGCAACTGGCGCGGCTTTGCCATGCGGGTAGACACCCCTCCGTTTGATAATCCGGCCGTGCGCCAAGCGATAAAGTTGGCGGCCGATCGTCAGGCTTTAGTGGAACAGGTTCTGAATGGGGGAGGGACAGTTGCCTGTGACCAGCCGGTTTGGGCTGGAGATCGGTATCACAACCCACTCACCTGTGACCAAGACATTGAGCAGGCCAAAGCACTGCTTGCTGGAGCTGGGTATCAAAATGGAATAGATCTCACCATTCGGACGAGCTCACTTGATCCGTACTGGCCGCAAATGTTGGCCGTGTATCAGCAACAGGCACAAGCGGCCGGAATCCGGCTAACCATCATAGAAGATCCGGTCGAAACCTTTTGGACCAATACGTGGCTGGTTGAACCGTTTATCACTACTAGCTGGAACGAGCGGCCGGCTCCTCTCATCTTAAATGAAGCTTGGCGTTCTGGAGCCCCGTGGAATGAAACCTATTGGAACCAGCCAGAATTTGATCAGCTACTCGATCAAGCCGCGGCCGAGCCAGATGTTGCGCTTCGTCGTGGCTTTTATTGGCAGGCTCAGGAACAACTGTCACAAAACGGCGGGGCGTTCATCCCCTTTCATCTGAACCAAACCCGGGTGATTAGTACGTGCATTGCAGGGGTGCAACCGATCGGAGCCGAGCACATCGATTTTGCAAAAATTGTTAAAACACCCAACTGTAATTAAAAAATTCGGCCGGCAAAATGTAAGGAAATTCTAGATAAGGGCTATTTTGCCTATTTTGTGAAAAAAACCTCGCTAAATCAGTATTGACTTTGAAGAATCAGATATATATACTTCTGACCTGCATCCGATTGGGAAGATAGTTTTGCGTATCTCCCGAGTTCTTATAGCAGAGAGAATTGCACCACGCATCACCCTTAAAGCATTACAAACTTTAATAAATACGAAGGCTATGCCGACGTAGCTCAATTGGCAGAGCGACGCTCTTGTAAAGCGTAGGTTATGGGTTCAAGTCCCATCGTCGGCTTGTAACCTCAACTTTAATTTATTTTGGGTCAGTGTCCCGAGCGGCAAAGGGGGCGGACTGTAACTCCGCTGGCGAAAGTCTTCGTAGGTTCGAGTCCTGCCTGGCCCACCACACACAGATCACCGGCAATGGTGAGACGAACTTCCGGGAGGGAGCAATCCCTCCCGGAAAACTCGCCCTCGTAGCTCAGGGGTAGAGCGCATTCTTGGTAAGAATGAGGTCATGGGTTCAATTCCCATCGAGGGCTCTCAGCGTTACGTTTATCGCTAAACGGCTAATAATCTAAAGCCCGCGGGACGTAGCCTAGAGTGTTTTGAGGCTTTTCTAGTAACATTAAAATCGCTTCGGCAAAACACTAGCTTACTTTTCAGATATGTCTTTCAACTGACAACCTAAAAAAGTGAACAAGCTAGGGGAAAGTCTACGCTTTTCAAGTATACCCCTTAAATTTACAAACAACTTGTGAGGATCGACTGGTATGGGTAAAGAAAAATTTGAACGCGGCAAACCGCATGTAAATATTGGAACAATT
>JAHDGV010000806.1 GCA_020631655.1 Chloroflexota bacterium
TTCATGATCTCCCGTCACTAAACGTTCAGCTTGCCGAAATTTTTGCAGATCATAACGGGTTTAAGCTACTCGATTACCAACTGCCGATAAAGTTGCTCCGCTCAGTTTTTCAAGACGAAACAAATCAGATCGTTTTTCTAAGGCGAAAAAATTTATTGCAAGCGGTTGTTTCGATTTTAATTGCTCATCAAACTCAGCTTTGGCAAATCTGGGATGCAAATAAGCCAGTTGCCGAGTATTACCAAAACCTGAAGCCGTTGGATATCGAAGATGTGAAGCAACGAGTTGGCACACTCAAAACTGATTTATACAGATTTGAGCAGTTGTTAGATCAATTAGCATACGGACGTATTTTCAAAGTTGGTTATGAAGATCTGTATTTTTCAACGGCCCAACGACAGCAGGATATTTTAGGTGAGATTTGGCATTTTCTTGGTTTGGAATCTTTTTATTCATCAGAAATGGATCGACACTTATCTGTGGATCAAGCAAAGATTAATAGTGCTGAGACTTACCGATATTTGCAAAATGCCGCCGAAATCAATCAAGCCTGTGGTAATGATGAGACCGGTTGGCTTTTTACTTAAAAATTTTTAGAAATGGCAACTCCACTACAATCAATTCACCGGCTGTTACGGCCGAAAACTATTGCCGTTATCGGCGGCTCATGGGCCGCTAGCGTCATCGAGCAGTGTGACAAAATCGGGTATCAGGGTGAGATTTGGCCCGTTAATCCCAAAAAAGAAACGATGGGCGGCCGGACGTGCTTTCCGAATGTCGGGTCGCTACCGGCCGCGCCAGATGCCGCGTTTATCGGTGTTAAGCGTGAGCTGACCCCGGGTGTGGTTGATGAGTTGAACAAGATGGGAGCGGGCGGTGCTGTCTGCTTTGCGGCCGGATTTGCTGAAACTCATGAGCCGGTTGGCATCGCTCTAAACGATCAATTGCTCGATGCCATCGGCGACATGGCCATTGTCGGCCCCAACTGCTACGGCGTTCTCAACTATTTGGACGGGGTAACGCTGTGGCCGGATGAGCAGGGGGGCAAACGGATTGAAAAAGGGGTGGCGATTATCACCCAATCGGGCAACATTTCGATCTCGATGTCGATGCAACAGCGCAATTTGCCACTAGCTTATCTGATCGCATCTGGCAACCAGGCCGGAGTCACCACCCCAGAATACGTCGATGCTTTGCTTGATGATGCGCGGGTAAACGCCATCGGTTTGCACATGGAAGGGGTGAGTAATATTCAAGCTTTTGCTGAAGCCGCCATTAAAGCACTAAAGTGTAAAGTGCCGATTGTCATCCTAAAAACCGGAGCCTCAGATGTGGGGTCAGCTATCGCCCAAAGCCACACCAGCTCGCTTTCTGGTGCGGATCAGATGTACGATGCGTTTTTTGAGCGGTACGGCATTGTACGTGTCCATACGATTCCAGAGTTTTTGGAAACACTGAAATTTTTGTCGATTGTGGGCCCTATCCCCCCAACCGGAATTGCTACGATTAGCAGTAGCGGGGGTGAGGCGGCTCTAGGTGCAGATATGGGCGAGCGGCTTGGTTTGACGTTCCCATCCCTAAATCAGGCTCAGCAGGACGCAATGTCGGCCGTGTTGGGTGATCGTGTGGAGCTGAATAACCCGCTTGATTATCACACTTACATCTGGGGCGATGTGGAGAAACAGTACGCTACGTTTTACGGCATGATGCTTGGCGAGCAAGCGGTAACGATGAAGTTGCTTGATTTTCCTCGGCCGGACATCTGTGACCCGACAACGTGGGTGGAGACGGCGCGGGCATTCCAACGGGCGGCAAACG
>JAHDGV010000163.1:0-2537 GCA_020631655.1 Chloroflexota bacterium
TAACGAACTCAACACCCTATGTCAAGTAGCGTTACCAATTTTAGGCGTTAGCCGGTCTAGGTTGCTTTGAGCGGAACTGGGCCTGTCGGCTTTGGAAAAAGCTGGTCGATCAACATCATGTCTTCTTCATCAAGCACAATATCACAAGCATTGACATTATCGGCCGTGCGCTCAACACTGCTCGACTTAGGAATCGGGATGACACCCGGCCGGGTCATGATCCAAGCCAGTGCGATTTGAGCAATTGTTTTGCCATGTTTATCCGCAAGCGGCCGCAAGCGTTCATCATTGATCAAGCGACCCTGATCCAGCGGACAGTACGCCATCGTGGCAACATCTTGCCCCGCCTGCCACGGCAACAGATCAAATTCAATCCCTCGCTCACCCATCGAGTAATAAACTTGATTCACCGCGCAGTTAGCTCCGTTTTCCAAGCTGTACAGCTCTTGCATGTCGGCCGGATCAAAGTTTGATACCCCCCACTGCTTGATCAACCCTTTTTCTACCAAATGCTCAAATGCATTGACCGTTTCTTGCAACGGATGGGAACTGCTCCAATGCAGCAAGTACAAATCAATCACATCGGTTCCCAATCGATCCAAACTTTGCTCACAGGCCTGAATCGTCCCTTTAAATGATGCATTTGATGGCAATACTTTGGTGACCACATATAGACCGTCCCGCCTGCCTTTGATCGCCTTGCCAACCACTAACTCAGCACCACCGCTGGCGTACATTTCAGCCGTGTCGATCACCGTCACCCCCATATCAATCCCCTTCTGAAGTGCCGCGACCTCTCGGGCCTCGTCTGACCCGTTTGATCCCATTTTCCAAGTCCCCAGCCCGATTTTTGATGCCAACATTTGCTGATTTCTGCTCATTCTAAATACCTCCAGAACTATCTGATTAGATGCCCAACATTTCGGCCGATTTCATCGTCGTCATCTTCCCTTTTTCGGCCGATTTTATCGCTTCTACCAATCTTTGATTGATCGGGACAGTCAAGCCACTTTTTTCTGCCAAGCGAACAATCACCCCATTAATCTCATCAATTTCAGTCTGCCGCCCCTTCTGCAGATCTTCCCACATGCTCGACATTGCGGCCGGGTCCACGTCCAAAGTCGATTTTGCCACGCGGGTAAAAAGCCAATCGGGCAAACGCAACGCCACAGGGAGCCAGCGTACAGGGATTTTTGTAACCGCATGAGGCGTAATCCCAGCAGTTTTGTAAACAGCCAGTGCCTCGTCCATCGCCCCGGCCAGAACTGTGCGATAGCCGCGGTTTGATAGCTCCTCTTTCAATGTTAATCCAGATAAAGTTTGAATCGGATTGTTTAGATTCAACAGTAACTTTCCCCAATGCACCCCCTCTATGTCATCACATGATTGTGCGGGCAAACCCCATCCTGCAAAAAGCTGAGCCAGATCAGCACCCCCTCGGCCGAGCCAAACCTCCCCCGTTGTAGCTTGCCGAAATCGACCTTTGCCCTGTTGCACCACGTTAAACGGAACCATCCCGCCAACCAGATTGAAATTGGGCAACAGGGCTTGCAGTTTAGGAAAATTATCAACCCCGTTTTGCAAGCTAATCACAGTCGCATCCGGCCGAGCGTGCTCAAGAATCGTTTGGGCGATCGACTCAGTTGCCCCGCTTTTGACGGTGATCAGAATCAGATCGGCCGTGGCTAAATCGGTAGGGTCAACGGTCCAGCTTAGGCTGGGTGGGTTTGAAAAAATCTCCCCGTGCAGGTGGCTAACGTGCAGGCCGTGCTCATCTAGCTTATCGCGCAACCACGGCCGCAAAAGCAGGGTCACATCTGCCCCACCGGCCGCCAAACGGCCGCCAAGGTAGCAACCGATCGATCCGGCACCGGCAACTGCTATTTTTTTGATGTGTGACGAGAGGGGGGAGATTGAATTGGGCATGAGAAAATCATACCCAATTCAACTCAACAGGCAATGCAAAAGGATAACCCCAGAAACAGACAGGCTCTAAAATCGTTTATGGGCTTGGCAGTTCAAGTGGAGCCACCCGAACAAGCGATGAAAATGTTCAACCCTAAACGGGTGAAGTGGAGTGAAAGTCAACGTATAACTCTTTGAATACGCTGGGCAGAGCGGCCCAATACGGCTGAGCTTTCCGTGTTGAGACCCTCCAGAATAGATTTTCAACAAAGGAAATATCTATGCAGCTCGAAACAACATCATTCCCGACATGATATTTCTTGCGCAGGAATTCAAAAATTGGCAAGTATCTATCGGCCGGAACATCGTTTGTCATTTCTTCGTTGATTGCTCCTGCAAGGCTCTCGAACCAAGCATGGGCAAAATCAGGGTTCACTTCGTCCCAAAGCTGAACATGCTCAACGTCAGCTTTTTGAGTTACTTCAGGAAACTCGTTTCTAAACTCTTGGTACATATCTAGAACGGTCATAAATCCATTCAAGCATAGGAATCTTACGCAGAATATGTATGCAAAGTGAAGATATCGATTACGCACTCTTTACGTAAGTGGAACTGTAATCTAGCTTTCACCT
>JAHDGV010000163.1:2637-11438 GCA_020631655.1 Chloroflexota bacterium
CGACAATCAGGTTGTTTTAGGCCGTTTAATCAGTTACGGCCGTGGCTTCGATCTCAATTCTGAAGTCTGGATTTGCTAGGCTAGCGACTCCAATCCATGTAGCTGTAGGTGCTTGCCCCTCAGGAAAATATTCAAGCAGAGCTTTGCTAATCAGGTCTGAATCAGCGACCCGATCATAGTCTACGATGTAGATGCGCAGGCCGATGACGTTGTCCAGACCGGCCGAGACTGACTTGAGTGCAACCTGTAAATTCTCTAGCGCCTTAACCGTTTCAGCATAGATATCCCCCTTGCCAACTATTTGTTCGCCTGCATCCCAAGCAACTTGCCCGCTTACCGAAATCATGCGGCTCCCTTTGGCGAATGCAACCTGCGAAAAGCCATATTGCACGCTGTTAAATAGTTCTGGCGGGTTCCTAACTTCTCTGTTCACTCGATCTCCCGGCCGCGTATTTGGGTAAATCATCAGCCAAAGTCACCCAATTTGCACCTGAGTCAAGGTAAATATGCACATCAGGTACAACGGGGATATCGTCATCAAACACCCCTAACGCTACTTCGACAACATTCTCGGTCATACCGGGGCTGGCAAAAAAGAGGCTGGATCCGCAATTCTGACAAAATGATCGAATCGTCCCATTATCAGCTGTGAAATCTTTGACTTCCTCCATACCTTGAATCCAATGAAAGCTCTCCGCTGGAACGCTACCCAACGTTGCAAACGGCGCTCCATGAAATTTACGGCACATTGAACAGTGACAATGGCCCGCCTGCTTACTAAATTCATCTACGCTAAACTGAACCCGGCCACACAAACAACTCCCACGATATCTTTTTTTACCCACTAGGTTTTACTCAACTTCTCCCCTACAATTTTCCAAACATCAGGATCAACACCCATCGATCCATGGGATGATTTTACCTCAATGTGAGTTACATTTTTACTGACACGATCAATACAGGCGGGCCATGCAACCGTCCCATCGTTTCGGGTAAAAATTGCGGTGATGGGAATCTCAATCGGCGATTCTCGATCTAGTTCATCGATTAGGTTTGAAATACGCTGGCATTCTGCCTCACCATATTTGTTGGCTCCCACCGTAAATGTGGGGCCACCGACCACTGGGGTCCCGTAGGTGATGACCTGATCAACAGATTCTGGTTGAATCCGAGCCACTTCTCTGGCAACAACCCCACCCAAGCTCCAGCCGATTAGGGTGACAGGATGGCCAGATTTTTTTGCTAGTTCAACCACTATAGGAGCCAGCCGTTCATGATCCCGCTCAGGATTACCACGATTCACGCCCAATCCCCAATGCACGGCCGTATAGCCGAGCCAGTTCAGGTAGCGGCGGAGCGGCTCCATGCTCCATTCAGGTGCCATAAAACCGGGCAACAGCATAATCGGCTCGCCGTTGCCACGCGCCATTTTGCGGAGACCAAATGTGGAGAAGCCGAGCCGTGCCAACTGATACCCGAACTGCCATTCTGACAAAACGGTAGCGGAAGGCTTAGGGGCAACCGGTGCAGGCGCGGCCGGAGGAGCATCATAAATAAGAACGGATGAAGTCATAGTGTCTGTTTAATATCAGGCAGAATTTGAGGCCCAGCGGCCGAAGCTGTTCCAGAAAAAGCGGTTTCCAAAAGACCACAATGGAACAAACGATTTTTTGACCAAGCTGTCTAACTGCAAAATCACTTTGGTTTGGTTCGGCCCAACTTCGTCAACCCAAAACTGAAGACGGGTCGGCCGGACCAGCCGCATGCTCAAAAAATAACTGCCATAGAAATATTGTAAATCCCGATATTCACCTTCACGAATTTCAGTCATCGTCCCTGCAAACAAAGTCCAAGGGCCATGATGAACGTTCAAGCCACCTTCATGAAAACCGGCAGGTGTTTCTGGGTCGGCCGAGACAAACTCAACTCGCCACGGTGGAATCTGACTATCGGTGAAAGTTTTGGGGTCGTTTAACCAAGTCCATACGGCCGCATGCGGTTTATCGATCAAATATTCACGACGAACTGTGTGGGGCTGAAAGTTGCTTGGAGCGGCGTGAGGGGCGGCCGGGGTTTGGTTAAAAAACGGGTTGGAGGCGATTACATCTTGCTGAATCATGGGTTGAGCTTTCCTTCTTTTTACTAGAATCAAAAACAGATTGGCACACACAACTGGAACAGTTGAAGCATACCGAAACCTCCAATCAATCGCGCAAACGCTGATTTATTTCTAGCGAAATCGCCCAAAAACAGGTTGCATATCCAAAATTCTGGAATATGCTTATGCTGAACAGCTTACTTACTGATCGATTAGTTAGCAATTATTTTAGCGAGTATCTAATGAGTCAAAATCTTCAACTGTATAACCAAATGGGGAACGAGGCGTTCTCACAAGCGGTGGGTCAAATTGCTCCCTACTTTTCAACTATAGACCCTGAAATTCAAGAACTCCGGCCGGGGTATTGTGAAATGATTCTGCGGAATCAGAAAAAAGTACACAACCATCTTGGCACGATTCACGCGATTGCGATGTGCAACGCGGCTGAACTGGTTGGGGGATTAACGACCGATGTTTCTATCCCAGCAGGGGGACGCTGGATTCCGCAGGGGATGACGGTGGCATATGTGGCAAAGGCTAAGACCGACCTCACCGTAGTTTGTGATTGCACCAACGTTGATTTTTCAGAGCCGGGCGCAATCGTCGTGCCGGTCGTTGCCAAAGACACAGATGGAACCGTTTGTTTTACGGCCGATATCAACATGAATGTCAAACATGGCTAATTTTCGACTTTAAGTTTTCGCCACAAAAACATGGCCGAAAGCCCCATCAGCCACAAATTAACTCCCCACCAAAACGGATCAAAAAAGCCGCGTAGGGCCCAAAACGAAACGGCCATTAATCCGGCGCAAAACATGAGCGACAGGGAAATGGTTGAAACAATTTGCTTGTTCTGACGTGTCTGGTTCCCAAATCGGCCGATCAGCCCTAAAACGGCAAACAGCACATCGAGCGGGAAAAAAGACCAGTTCCACGCCACGATGACCCGGTTTTGATAGTCTGAATACATCAGCGCCGGATCAACCGTGATTAGGTTGAGCACAACAAACGTGGCAAAGACCCAGTATGCCAGCATCCCAACTTCGGTGATGGTTAAAAGCGCCTCGGCAGAAACCTTTGATTTTGTGATGTGTGTTTTAACCATCAGACGAGAAAAGGCTAAATAATACCGTGCTCCCGAGCATAAATAGCGGCCTGAATGCGGTCACGTAGCTCAAGGCGACCTAAAATGTTCGAGACATGGCTCTTGACCGTCCCCATGCTGATGACCAGTTTGTCAGCGATTTCTCGATTGGTGTCCCCTTCAGCCAAACATTTCAGCACTTCAAGCTCTCGTTTGGTTAGGTCAATCTCAATAGCCGGTGACGGCTCGGCCAGCGGCTGGATCTGGTTGAAGTTCCCAACCAGCTTGCCCGCAATCGAGGGTGCCAGCTGAAAAATGCCAGCATTAGCCAATTTGATCGCTTGAGCCAAATCGGCCGCCGGTAGATTCTTAAGCAAATAGCCACAAGCACCAGCCCGCAACGCCCGAACGATGTAATCTTCATCATCGAACGTCGTCAGCATCAAAATACGCACGTTAGGATGGCTGGCCGCAATCTGGCCGGTCGCTTCAATCCCGTCCATGCCCGGCATCCGAATGTCCATCAAAATCAAGTCGGGCAGAAGCGAAGCGGCCTTTTCACAGGCATCAGCTCCATTTTCGGCCGTGCCGATCACATCGATCCCCGGCTGTAAATTTAACAGCGACTCGATCCCGTCCCGGATCAACTGCTGATCGTCAGCGAGGAGCACCCGCACCGTTTGTTCATTGTTTTCGCTCATTGAATTCCCAACTCCTTCCTCGGAATACTGACGTTTAAGCTTGTTCCTTGATCAAGATCACTTTTAATTTGGAGCTTTCCACCCACAAGCTCTAATCGCTCGCGGAGCCCTTGCAGGCCAAAATGGGCGGCCGGATTGTCTGCGTTGGTCTGAATGCTAGCGACATCAAACCCTTGGCCATTGTCCTCAACCGTCAGTTTGGCCTGATTCAGCCCCAGCCCCACATCGATTTTGACATTGGTTGCTTTGGCATGTTTATGAATGTTGGTCAGCCCCTCTTGCGCAATGCGGTAAATGGTTGTGAGCACCAAACGGGAATATCGGCTTTCTTCACCGCTAATCTCGAGCTCGATGGGCAATTCCCCGCTCGCTTGAACTAAGTCATTGAGCGCATCTTTTAAAGTAAAGTGATCGTCATCCCGCAGGCTACTGACTGACTGGCGCACATCTTCGAGCGCATTATCGGCCGCACGTTTGGCGTGCAAAATCGCCTGATCCGCCTGCTCCCCATCAATTTCTTTGTACGCAATCGCTTTATCTAGCTGGATACCGATCACGGTCAAGTAATGGCCCAGCGTGTCATGGATATTGCGTGCTAGCCGATTCCGCTCTTCCGTAGCGGCAAGCTCTGCCACCTGATCTTGGGACTGTTGCAAATCCCCAAATAGCTGTTCAGCTCGGAGCCGATTTTGCTCTTCACGATTGGCGATATTGGCCATCATGAATCCAAAAATAATACCTACTGTGTAAATCAATAGTTCATCAACCGTTTCAACGAATCCCCACGCTTGGGTCATTCTAAATCCGTAGTTGAAAAAGTAGACAACGCCCACTGCGTATCCCACGGCCGGACTAAAGTATCTGAACGCCAACAGCGGCGGAATTAAATACAAGAAGCCATAAAAATAGGTGCAATCACCCAGCCTAACCACCTCGAAGGCTACCATGCGGGTGATAAGCAAAAGGATGGCGATGCGAGCTGGTGGGTTGTTTGCAAACTTACGGTGCTCAAAAAACTCTAGGCCGATCAACGCTAAAAGTGTCCCCAGAAATAGGGTATCGTTCGGCACGATCACCGGCAGGTCGCAGGAGTTAGTCACTGACTTTACAAATTTGGAGATGATCACCCCGATATAGAGAGAGATCGCAACAATTCGATAGGGAGAGATTTGTCTAGCTGATTGCATGATTTAGTACCTTCACTCGCAAGGATAATGCAATCCGGCCGATGTGCAATCGGCTGATAGACCGAGATGTATCAGCTTGTAGACTGATATTTGCTGGCACATCGGCCGATACAGCTCCCTATTCCCTATTTTCTAGATGATGCCACGCTCGCGGGCAAAAATCGCCGCCTGAATCCGGTCCCGCAAGTCAAGCTGGCTCAGAATGCTCGAGACATGATTTTTAACCGTACCGATACTGATCACCAGCCGATCCGCAATTTCCCGATTGGTAGCCCCATCTGCCAATAGTCTCAAGACCTCAACCTCACGCGGGCTTAAGTCCAGCGCCTCTTCGTATTGCTTTTGTTCCGGCTGATGATTGATACTGCCCAACACCCCCACCAGTTTGCCCGCTACTGATGGGTCAAGCTGAAAAATGCCAGAATGGGCCATACGGATCGCTTGAGCCAGATCGGCCGCAGGCAAATCTTTTAGGAGGTAGCCAACCGCTCCCGCCTGTAGCGCTTTAACAATATACTCTTCATCATCAAACGTAGTCAGCATCAGCACGCGGCAATCGCCCAGCTGGGTTAACACTTTGGCTGTTGCTTCAATCCCGTTCATTTCCGGCATTTGCACATCCATCAGCAAAATATCCGGCTGGAGTTCGGCCGCTTGGGCCACCGCCTCAGCCCCGTTTACGGCCGTCCCGACCACTTCCAACCCGGGCTGAATGCTTAACAGCGAAGCGATGCCTTCTCGGATCAGCCGCTGATCATCAGCCAGCATCACCCGGATATTCTTTTCATTCGTCATCCCAACCCCCTTTTTGGAACTAAAACATGTAGCGTAGTTCCCTGATCTTTTTCACTTCTGATCTCTAGGGTTCCACCAATTAGCTCAAGTCGCTCTTGCAAGCCGAGTAGCCCAAAATGAGCTTCTGTTGAAGCTTCAAACTTTTCGAAGCGTGTTTCATCAATGCCAACACCGTTATCTTTTAGCGTCAAAATACCATAGTCCTCGGTCAGATAGACTGAAAGCTCGGCCGCCGTTGCCCGCGCATGTTTACCGATGTTGGTGAGCCCTTCTTGGGCTACACGGTATAAAGCGATGAGGCTGGACTTCGAGTACGGTGTTTCATCTCCTTCAAAAAGAAGCTCAGTTGGCACTTGGCGAAACCCATCTACCAACTGATTTAACCCACTTTCAAGATCAAATTGCCGATTTTGATCCCGCAGGGCCGAAACAGAGTCACGCACATCGGCCAGAGCAGATTGAGCCGATCGTTTAGCATCAACCAGCGCTTGATCAGCCTCGGCCGGGTCTATCGACCTGAACGCCTGCGCCTTTTCTATTTGGATGTTGATCGCCGTTAAGTGATGCCCAACGGTGTCGTGGATTTCTCGAGCAATCCGGTTCCGCTCGCTCACTTTGGCAAGCTCTTCTACCTTTTTCTGTGACGCTTCCAATTCGGTCACCAAATGCTCCGCCCGCTCCCGATTCTTCTCCTCTTGAGTTAAAACCCAACCGATGATCAGACTAAGCACATTCCCCACAATAAAGAGGAACAGAAATATCCCGGCGTCATTTTCAAGCTGATCACGGCGGAATTGCTCAACGGAGAAATCATATCCATCAAAGGTCAAAAATATCCACTGGACAGCGATTAAAACGTTAATTCCGGCCGTGATAAAAGCGGCCCGCCGGCTGATGTACAGATAGGCGATGAGGGGTGGGAGCAGGCCGAAAAATTGATAAAAGCCGGAGCATGTAAAGTTTGCCGAGGCCTCGATCAAAATCATTTTTACAGCGATGATGGAAATGGCAACCCACAACGAAGGCTTGGTCAAAAACCTGTGCTGCTCCCACCAATCAAGCCCCACAAATATCCCCAACATACAAATCGTGGTAAGAGGCCAACTGAGGGGCAAATCAAAGCCACAAAAGCCCATGTTCCAGAAAAGTAATTCTGTCACACAGACAGCCACAAACATCGAGTAAGCCAAATATCGGAGCGGCAACGTTGCGAGTCGGCCGCCGCTGTTTTTTGCTGTTTGGGTTTGCCTCTGGGTGGTCACGTCTCAAGCATAGCACCCCACCGGCTGATATCAAATATGTCGAGCGACCTATCTGTTTTAGCCGAGAGACCTAGACGTTTAACCGAAAATAGCCCTCTTTTCGGTCTGTGGCCCGATGTGGCCAGCCGGTAAAAAATCTACACTTCTGTCATCGGTTCAAGCAACCACAAACAAGTTATGACGAACAACATGCCAATCGGCACTCTGTCATATGACTGCTTAAAACGTAAAGTTCAGTTTATCAATTCAACTGCTAAACGGAGAAACCAGATGACTTTAATGAACACCATTCAAAAATTTTTCGTCGGCCCAAATTTAACCGACCACAGCAAATCGATTTTTCCCCAACAGGGAATCAATCCTGTTACTGGAAACAAAAACCTGATTACCGTTAGCAATGTGGTCAAAAGCTACATGACAGACTCTGGTGAGTTTACGGCGCTAAAAGGGGTCAACCTTGAGGTAGAAGCGGGAGAGTTTGTAGCTGTAATTGGTAAATCTGGCAGTGGCAAATCAACGCTTAGCAACATGATTACCGGCATCGATCGCCCTACAACTGGGGAAGTTTGGGTTGATGGGACGGCCGTACACGGGCTAAACGAAGGTGAGATGGCTCGCTGGCGCGGCCGAAACATCGGGGTGATCTTCCAGTTTTTCCAACTGCTCCCGATGTTGACCGTGGCGCAAAACATCATGTTGCCCATGGATTTTTGCAAAACGTATCCCAAAAACGAACGGCTAGAGCGAGCTAAATACCTGCTTGATTTGGTTGAGCTGGGACACACGGCCGAGAAATTCCCGACGGCGCTTTCTGGTGGTCAGCAACAGCGTGTGGCGATTGCCCGCGCCTTGGCCAACGATCCATCGATCCTTGTGGCAGATGAGCCAACCGGGAGCTTGGACAGCAAAACGGCCGACTCGGTCTTCAAGCTGTTTGAAGAACTAGTTTACAAACAAAACAAAACGATTTTCATGGTCACCCATGACAACGATCTAGCAGATCGTGTTTCAAAAGTTGTCACCGTTTCTGACGGACAAATTGTAGAGACGTATCGGAATTAACCCGTAGGGGTCGAAGGGGTCGGAATCAACATTGATTCGAAGAAAGATTTTAGAACCCGACCCCTTCGCCCCCTACCTTAGATTTTTAAAGGCCAATCTCATGTTTGACTCACAGTATTACAAAATTTTCCGCGATATGACCCAAAACAAAGGGCGTAGCACTTTAGTCGTTTTATCAATTGTTTTAGGCGTTTTTGCCATCGGATTAACTATGGGCTCTAGAACGATGTTGGCGGCCGGGATGTCAGAATCCTACCAAGCCGCAAATCCGGCACAGTTAAATTTCGGAACCAATCAACTGATGGGGAGCGACTTCTTCGATAATTTAGCCAAACACCCAGAGGTCGAAGGTGTTTACGGCCGACGTGCAGTTGAGATGCGGCTTCAAACTGGCCCAGATGCGTGGCAAAACATCGACATCATTATGCTCGAGGATCCAACCAACATTGAGATCGGCAAGCTCGATATCGAGTCAGGCGATTGGCCCCCAGTACGCGGACAAATCTTTATTGAACGCAGTGGGCTTGAAATGATCAACGCGGCCGAGGGTGAAACCGTCCTGATCGAAACGCAAGACGGCCGACGCCAAGAGCTTGTGGTCGCAGGCACTAC
>JAHDGV010000807.1 GCA_020631655.1 Chloroflexota bacterium
CGGGCCAAAAGGGTGTTTAAAATGATGGCGATCCGGCCGGGGACAAACAGCCGTAGCACAACTAGCATCGCCCCAGCCCCAGCCAAAACAACCGCAATTTGGATGGCGATCAGGCGAAACCGGAGTCGGTTATACCAAGCCATGCCTACCCCTCATCCCGAAAGCGATAGCCCACGCCGCGTACGGTTGTGATCGGCCGTGTTTGGGTCGCTTTTTCCAGTTTGCGGCGCAGTTGCCCCACGTACACGTCCACTGTCCGGTCTGAACGGTGATCACTGTCTCCCCACACCTGCATCATAATTTGATCCCGCGAAAGCACCTGATTTTGATGCTCCATAAACAGGCGCAACAGCATAAATTCTTTGGTGGTTAGGTCGATGGGTTGATTCCCTGTGACCGCTTCAAAGCTATCCAGATCGATTTTTAAATGGGGGGATGAGATGGTGTTTCGGCCGGTGACAATAGGGGTTTCAGCAATGGCTCGGTTGCGGCGCAACAGCATTTCGACTCGTGCAACAAGCTCACGGCCGCTAAATGGTTTAACCACATAATCATCGGCCCCTATTTTAAGCCCCGCAATCCGATCTAACTCTGCGCCACGGGCGGTCAGCATCAAAATATAGGCGTCTGACGTTTTGCGTATTTTGGCGGCTAGCTCCATCCCATCAAGGCCAGGCAAATTGAGATCGAGAATGACCACGTCTGGCTGTGTGCGTTCGAACAGCGCCAGACCCTCCGGCCCGTTGGCGGCCGTGTGGACCTTGAAGTCACTGGCTTCAAGGTAGGCCTGAATCACTTCTTGGATGCTTTCATCATCTTCGATTGATAGGATGTTGACGGGTGGGCTGGGTTGTTTGACGTTCATAGGTTTGTCTAGAACGGTATGGTAGAAACATTTTCTCCCTTTGTCGAATTGTCAGCCTCACTGTAGGGGTCGAAGGGGGCGGAACCGATATTGATTTAACTAAAAACTGTTGAACCCGCCCCCTTCGACCCCTACATGCAAAGACTCCTAAAGTAATGGAATAGAATCGGCCACTGCATTGCGTGGGGTCGTAACACAGTGGCCAACTCTTGATTGATCTAGGTGTAAATCTTAAGCAGGAGTTTGTTCTAAAACCCCTTCAATAAATTCTGCAATATCACCTTGAACCGAAACACTTTTGTGTTGAAGATTATTCGGTACCTGAGCGTATTCCCAATTCACCCGAATAAACGACGAGCCCTTCACTTGTTGAGCGATGCTTTCCATCGGCATGCGGATCACAACTGGGGTGTTATACCCTGCACCCATCTCGATTAGCACAAGCTTTTTGTCGATAGCCTGATTGACCCACGGGATGAATTTGTCTCGTTCCAGTTCGTACGGTGTTTCGATAAACGAGCCATCGATCCGAGCGTTGATAAACATCGATTCACCGCAGTTGGGGCATCGGGGGACGGCCGCCACATCGGTTAAAACCTGCTCAGTTGGGTCATAGGCCGCTTCCATCTTTTCGAAGAACGGCCGGATGTCCCACAAGCTGTCCGGCCGACACGGCACCGTACACTGAATCCGGCCGTAGCTCCCCTGCGGCGTATAAATTCGCTCAGGGTCAAAGCCACTTTTGTGGAAAAGCTCATCAACGTTGGACGTCATCACAAAGTAATCTTTGTCACCCACAACCTCACGCAACTGCTCGTACAGTGGGTTGCTTTTCTGCGAAAAATAAACGTAGTTAAGATGGGTGGTGTAATATCCCCACATTTCTGCTTCGGTCCACCCTTGATACCCCATCAGCTGATACTGCATGCTAAACCCGCGTC
>JAHDGV010000808.1 GCA_020631655.1 Chloroflexota bacterium
CCCCACAACGTGTCCGGCCGGGTGGTGAAGATTTCAATCTCTTCTTGCCCCGCCGTATCCGCTTTAAACACAACCTTGGCACCTTCTGATCGGCCGATCCAGTTGGTCTGCATGATCTTGATCGGCTCAGGCCAGTCGATCCCTTCAAAATCCAACAACTCATCCGCATAGTTTGTGATGCGGAAGAACCACTGGTTCATCATTTTTTGGATGACCGGTTGACCCAGCCGTTCATCTTTTCCGTCGATGACCTGCTCGTTCGCCAACACCGTCTGCAATGCGTCTGACCAGTTCACCATCGCCTCAGATTTATATGCCAAGTCATTTTTATAAAACTCAGCAAAAAACCATTCGGTCCATTTGTAGTAGTTGGGATCACAGCTAAACGCCTCCCGTTTCCAGTCGAACATCGCACCCATGCTACGCAACTGGCCGCGCATCCGTTCCATGTTGGCGTAGGTCCATTTCCACGGGTGGATGTTGCGCTGCACGGCCGCATTTTCGGCCGGCAATCCAAACGCATCAAACCCCATCGGGAACAACACGTTGAACCCTTTCATGCGCATGTAGCGAGCCCGTGCGTCGCTGGGGGTCATCGCCACCCAGTGGCCGATGTGCAAATCTCCTGACGGATACGGCAACATCGTCAACGCATAATGTTTGGGTTTATCCCAGTCTACTTTTGACCGATACAATTCGGTCTCTTCCCATTTCTTTTGCCATTTGGCTTCTATTTCTTGTGGATTATAGTCACTCATTTTTAGCTTTTAGCTCATAGCTCTTGGCTATTAGCTCTTGATTTCTTTAGTAATTTTTTTCGTTAGTTGGCGAGTTCTTGCATTAACTATTCAGAGTTAATTGTTCTTTATTAATTATTTAAAAAGGTCACCGCTTTCGGGGCAAAATCTGCCACATTGTGCTGAGCCGCTTCGTGTCCGCCTTCGTCATAAATCTCAAACTGGCAGTCAACAATCGCTTCAGCAATCCCCATCCCAAAATTGAGGGGGATGACTTGATCATTCTTGGCCCATGCTAGGAGCACGGGCTTGTTAAGTCGCTGGGTCAGATCAGATAAGTCACCGCGATAGGCCGGTGCGGTCAAAATCAATTTATTTACTCGGCCGGGATAGGTTAGTGCAAAGTCCAAGCTGACACCACCACCCCAAGATTTACCCATTAAGGCATGAGCCGTTTCCACGCCCAAACTGTCTAAAATCGCCACCAAAGCGCTTTTACCCGCTACCACAGGCTTGCCTGAGGCCTTTTCCCATTTTGGAGTATCGCCCCAACCCGGCATAGCAACCGCAATCGTCCGGTATCCGGCCGCGCCCAACGGCTCAACCAGCGGTGCCCACGTGTGGGCGCCATTGCGCTGGCTCCAACCATGAATACCAATCACAACCGGACCATCTTCTGGTCCGGCCGTTAAGCCGTGTATGTCGCCGCGAGGCGTTGGAATGATAATTTCGTTCATTTCGACTTAGACGCCCCAGCGGGTCGTCTCTACAGTTGAATACATTCGGTAGAGACGCGCCGGTGGCACGTCTCTAAAACACAAAAAACCCCTTCCGTTCAGAGACGAAAGGGGTTCCGCGGTACCACTCTGATTTAAAGTGTAAATATTTTCTGTGGAGCTAAGGAGACTCGAACTCCTGACCTCTTCAATGCCATTGAAGCGCTCTCCCAACTGAGCTATAGCCCCAAAAACCTTTCTAATAAAGGAGGGATCGGAATAATAATAAATTCCAAATTGATAAGCAAAATATTTACAGCATTCACTCAAACAATAACGGTTGCTGCCGGGA
>JAHDGV010000164.1 GCA_020631655.1 Chloroflexota bacterium
AAGCAGATCGGCAATCGATTTTGGGGGATTAACATAACCTGAAATTCGTACCCCCACCTAACCTCCCCCGTCGGGGGAGGAAGTGCCAACTTCGTTGGCATAAAGCCCAACGCAGTTGGGCCATTCCCCTCCCCCCGGGAGGGGCTAGGGGAGGGCCGATTTGCTTTAATGCCAATACTCGGTGATTAACCCGCTAACTCTTTTAGCATTTCAAACGCCTCTTCTTCTTTGTCTGCGATGCTGTTTAGCTGATCGGTAATATCACAAAGGAGAGAGGCTGGATTTTCTAACTCTAATGCATTTTTGAACGGGGCCGACATACTTACCCACATCTCTCCGCACGTTTTTATTAGGTCGATTGCTTGCCTTAAACCTTCATTTTGTGTGATCTCGGCCGCCTCATCCAAAAACCGGCCGTACATGTATCTGAACAGCCCATATCCCGTGCCTGCGACAGACACGAACAGATGAATGTTGAACAGGCTCATCCTGAAGTCGGCGTCAGAAAACTTTGACTCCCATTTCAGAATCTCTTTGCCCGCTTTGCGAATCCCTTTTGTGCCAAAATTGCGGATGGGGGGATTAAGCATTTGATCGGCCGTTTGTCGAATAGACGCATAGATGTCTGCGGCCATTGGGTGGCGGAAACGGGCAAAATCAAATCTGAATGTCCCATTTTTAGGCGGAAACGGTTTGAACGTTGACCCGCGAGCGGCTGCAAGCTCTTGTAGCGTCATTTCGTGGGACATCCCCTGCTTTAACCCAATCTCTGCGGCCGCCATGTCTGAAACCAGCACCCGATTCTCCCCATCAAACCCACAAACTACAGCGGTGTGTCCGCCAAAGTGGTAATCGTCCCCAAAATCAAAATAGGGGAGCAGGCCCATATCCACAAATAGCATAACCGGCTGTTGTTGATTGAGTGCTTGAAGCAACAGTTTTTCAGCTTTGGCCGCGCTTTTTGTTTCAACCTTTTTGATCTCAACACCCGTTCGCACCGCAACATCTAAATGATAGTTTTTGGTATTTCCCCGGCCTCCCAAAAAAGGCAATGCTCCTTTTTGATGCCAATAAATAAATCCCAATCCGGCCCCGATGCCAAAGAGCATTTCTTCGCTCAGAGGAGAATTGGCATGGGTAAATACTTTTGCTAGCGAGTTTGATTGGCAATGGTAGCCATCCAGCACTTGGAAGTTTGGAAAAGGCTGTAATTGATCTTGAGTGTTCATATCTGTCTGGATTAAACGGGGCCCGAGATGGGCCCCATCACTTGATAGTTTCAAACTTTAAATTACGCGATCCAGTCGGTCCACTGTTGCGGCCTTTCTCTTTCCATCGCCTTTAAATAAACCATCGCTTTGCCATAAAAGATGAGATACGCCTCTTGCAAAATGCTGAGATTAATGTGGACGGGTAGCTCAAAGCCCTCGCCACGATGCACCATTTTGCTGTTCGCATCTTCCTCAGAAATCGCTTCCAGAGTTGCTTTTAGCTCAGTATGGAGCTGGTCGTACCACTCCGTTAGTTTTGCAATGCTTGATAGTCGAGATGGGTCATTATTTTTCCCATCACTGCCCAATTTGAATGTCTTAAACGACTCGATGTAGTTGATTTCAGTTTCACCCAATTCGACGAGTAGTTCGCCAAATGTTAGGTTGTCACCACCGGGTGAGTAGGCGAGGTCTGCATCAGTTAGGATTTCTAAGAGCTGCGGCCGGAGCATTTTGTACATCTCAAAGTATCCCCAAAATTGTTCAAGTTGACCGTTCATTTATGTGATCCTCCTAGATCGTTGATTGAAGTTGAAAGTAGTCTACCGAGGTAGTAGGTCAATAGTTGCCCTAATTAAAAACTATGCTAAAAACCGATTATGTATTACCCATCTACCAGATTATTTTCGGTCTTAGAGCTTTTGCAAGCGCATCCCCGATTAACCGGTGCTGAAATTGCAGAGCGGCTAGAGGTAGACGGCCGGACCGTGCGCCGCTACATCATGCGCTTGCAGGAATTAGGCATCCCGATTGAGACTGAAAAAGGACGTTACGGTGGGTATCGGCTGGACCAAAAATTTAAGCTGCCACCTCTGGTTTTTCAGTCAGATGAAGTGCTGGCGGTGACGTTAGGCTTGTTGTTTACCCGCAGGTTGCACCTGACCGGGATTCAAGACGCATCTGAGCGGGTGATGCAGAAAATTGAACAGGTGATGCCCCAACGATTGGTGGATCAAATGACCATCTTGAATCGGGTGGTAGAGATGGAGCCGCAAGATGATTGGTACGATCTGTCGGCCGACATTGTGCTAAATATGAGCCAAGCGGTGCACGACCAAAACTCCATTTGGATCGAATACGGGGATCGAACGAGACAAACAACCAGCCGGAAAGTGGACCCATACGCCCTCGTGTTTATGTTGGGCATGTGGTATTTGGTTGGATACTGCCATTTGCGGCTGGACATGCGCACGTTTCGGGTTGATCGAGTTCAATCCTTAAAGGTGATGATGGCCCAGTTTGAAAAACCGGCCGATTTTGATGCCAATCGTTTTGTAGAGGATGCGATTGCTCGCACCCCCAATATCTGGACCGTGGAGTTATTGTTTCCGGGCACAATCGAAGAGGTGCGGCCGAAATTACCTAAGGCGGTTGCGACGTATGAACAGCGGCCGGACGGGGTTCTGGTCCGAATCAAATCACCCAACATTGATCAAATGGCCCGTTTTATTTTGCAGTTAGAGTCAGGATTTAAAGTGGTTGGTCCACCAGAGATGGAAAACGCATTAAAACGGGTTATCGCAAAAAGCGATGCATTGATCAAGAGCATGACACCATAACAAACTGTTAACAAAAAAATGCGGTTTCTCTGAATCGATCTGGGTAAAATCGGGCTATCGGAGGACAGGTATTTTGGCAAAGAAAAAAGTTGGGATAAACGGTTTTGGTCGGATCGGCCGCTTGGTTTTACGGGCAGGCTTTGATTTTGATGAATTGGACATTGTTCACATCAATGATCCATTTTTTGATGGGGAGAGCGGGGCTCATTTGCTGGAGTTTGATTCGGTGCACGGCCGCTGGCAACGGCAAATCACCTCCTCGGCAGATGCGATGAAAATTGACGGCCGAACCATTACGGTCAGCCAAGCTAATCGGCCGGAAGAAGTAGATTGGGCCGAGATGGGAATCGACATCGTTCTAGAATGTAGCGGCAAATTTAGAACATTTGAAACCTTGAACCCCTATCTTGAAAACGGGGTAAAAAAGGTCATCGTGTCTGCACCGGTAAAAGATCCCGGTGTGTTAAACATCGTGATGGGGTGCAACGATCGGTTGTATGAGCCTGAAAGCATGGACATCATCACGGCCGCATCTTGCACAACCAACTGCTTGGCACCGGTGGTTAAAGTGTTGCACGAAGGATTGGGGATCAAGCATGGGGTGATTACAACCATTCACGATGTGACCAATACCCAAGTTGTGGTGGATGCCCCGCACAAAGATTTACGTCGGGCGCGGAGCAGTCTGATGAACCTAATTCCAACTAGCACCGGTTCCGCAACGGCGATCACGATGATCTATCCAGAGCTAAAAGGGAAACTAAACGGTGTGGCGGTGCGGGTGCCGCTCTTGAATGCCTCGTTGGTAGATGGGGTGTTTGAGATGGAACGGCCAACAACGGTTGAGGAAGTCAATGGGTTGTTTAAAGCGGCGGCCGAAGGTGAGCTAAACGGCATTTTGGGGTATGAAGAACGGCCGCTTGTTTCGACCGATTATGTGAATGATCCTCGTTCTGGGATTGTGGATGCTGGATCAACGATGGTTGTTGATGGGACGCAACTAAAAGTGCTGGCATGGTACGACAACGAGTGGGGCTACTCGGTACGCACGGCCGAACTGGCCCAAAAGGTTGCCAAGTTGCTTGGCTAGTTGAACCTTATGACGCAAAAGCCCGATCAGGTTGATGAACAAGTCGATTTAAAAAGCTATGCTTTAGTCACGGCCGCCTACTGGGGTTTTACCCTGACAGACGGGGCTCTACGTATGCTCGTCCTCCTCTACTTTCATCAGTTGGGCTACAACGCCATTCAGGTTGCCCTGCTGTTTGTGCTGTATGAATTTTTCGGGATGGTAACCAATCTGATTGGGGGGTGGATCGGGTCACGCTACGGACTCAAACTCACCCTGTTTAGCGGCCTTGGTGTCCAAATCGGGGCGTTGAGCATGCTGGCCCTTTTGCCTGCAACATGGCCTCAGTGGGCCGCCATCGCCTACGTCATGGCTTCACAGTCTCTATCCGGCGTGGCTAAAGATCTAACCAAGATGAGCTCAAAAAGCGCCATTAAAATGGTTGTGCCTAAAAACGCCGAAGGAGCTTTGTTTAAATGGGTAGCCATCCTAACTGGGAGCAAAAATGCGCTAAAAGGGGTTGGTTTTTTCTTGGGTGGTGCGTTGCTCACTTGGGCCGGCTTTGCCGGGGCTTTATGGATGATGGTCGGCGGGTTGAGCCTTGTTTTGGGGATGAGCATTTTGTTTTTAAAACGGGACATGGGTAAAAGCAAAAACAAGATTCCGTTTAAACAGTTGTTGAGCAAAACCCCGGCCATTAACGCATTGTCGGCCGCTCGCTTTTTCTTGTTTGGCGCACGGGATGTCTGGTTTGTGGTAGGGTTGCCGCTGTTTTTAGAATCTGTTTTGGGGTGGAGTTACACCGGCGTGGGGACGTTTTTTGCGGTTTGGGTGATCGGTTATGGGGTTGTGCAGGGTGCCGCGCCTCGATTTTTGCGGCGGCCGGATGGGTCGGTGCCTTCAGGGATAGATGCGCGCTTTTGGGTGCTTGTGCTGGTAGGCTTTACGGCCGTCCTTTCGATTTTTGTGGGATTAGGCTGGCAAATTGAACCTGTTTTGGTTGTGGGGCTGCTTATTTTCGGGGCCGTTTTTGCCATTAATTCGGCCGTACACAGCTTCTTGATTTTAGCTTACACCGATAGTGACAAAGTTGCTTTAAATGTAGGGTTTTACTATATGGCAAATGCAGGGGGGCGTTTGCTGGGGACAATTGCATCGGGCTTGCTGTACCAATGGTTTGGGTTGCCTGGCACTCTGTGGGGGTCTGTCATCTTCCTCATCTTTGCATGGCTTGTCTCCTACCGTTTGCCGGAAGAATTAGAGCCACAAATCGCCTAATCCGGCCGTTCAAATCGATTTGGACGTGAAAGAACCGTACAAAATTCAGGATTATTCGCATAAGCATCACATAGTACCCAAGTTTCACGCAGAACATGTTCAAATGAAACATTTAGCTTAAGCCACTAGTACTATCCTATCTTTGGTTCAATAAATCATCGATTGAATGTTCATTGTTTAGTTAACATCAGTAGGGAATATTCAAGATAAATGCAGGAGTGGAGCCCAACGGAGCATACTCAAGAGGGACTCTTGCGGCTGTTACTTTTAATCAATTCAACCCTAAATTGCTAGTTATATTGGGAAAGAAGGATCGACCATGTTCAAGCATAAAAATGTTTACATCAGTTTATTTTTAAGTCTAATCGCTTTGGCGTTGTTTACAAGCGTCGAAACCCGAGTGAGTCATGCAAAGGCGCCTGCCATGGTTACGCCAGCTCCGCTCTCGTGCGATGGGAGTCTTTATCAAGTCATCTCTGGTCAGCTTAAGCGGCTAGATTTAATAACCGGCAACTATACAGACATGGGCGACTATTCTGGCTTTACCAGAATTAATGCGATGGGCTTTAACGCAACTGATAATTTTCTGTATGCCCTTGCACGGACAGATGGAGTTGATGTAAACGGAAATCCGGTAGATGCAAAAGACATCATTAAAATTGATTCAAATGGTGACGTATTCTTTCATGTAACCCCAACATCTTTTATTCAAGATTCGGTAGTTGGTGAAATCATCAACAATCAGCTTTGGATTCTAAAGGGGTCAAGCATTTATAAAATCAACCTCAACACAGGGAATGTTCAACAGCAGTCTACATCACAAAACGTACCTATTGTTGATTGGGGTTACATTGATGGAAAATTTTATGGTGCGAGAAACAATGTTTTGTACACTGTTGATCCATCTACAAACCCCGCAACTGTAACAACTACCACCACGCCGGGGCTAAACGGAGCTTCATATGGAGCGACTTATATTTTTGAGACAGATGAGCTGTTTGTCTCGAGTAATACCGGTGGTTTATATCAAGTTATTGGATACGACACGCCATCTCCTGTCGCTTTCTATGTTAGCGATTCAGAGGTTACAAACCAGAACGATGGTGCTTCTTGTCCCACCGCCAGCTTTATTCCACCACCGCCGCCCGCACCCAGTGCTGAATGTGGACCGGATGATGTTGACACCGATGGTGACGGGATCATCGACAGCATAGACCTTGATAACGACAATGACGGAATTTTAGATGTTAACGAGCGGTTAGGATCACCCGCCTTGCTAAACGCTGATTTTGAAGAATATACCGCAGGCGCGGCCGTGCGTGTCTTTGGCTCACCACCAACCGCTTCATTCCAATTTATGGAAGGGGATGTCGTTGGATGGGAGACTACCGCTCCAGACAATCAGATCGAAATCTGGCAGTCGGGGCATCTTGGCTTTACGTCTAAATCAGGACAGGCATTTGCAGAAATCAATTCATCGTTTGATGCCCGGATGTTCCAAGATTTTGATACGGTTGGTGGAGAACTACTAACTTGGTCTATTTGGCATCGCGGCCGAGGTGGCGTCGATATATCTAACGCTTTGATCGGTCCGGCTGGGGGAGCGTTGACCGTTGTTGACACATTCGAAACAGGTATAGCCGCTTGGGTCAATTACAAGGGTGCTTATCGCGTTCCACCAGGCCAAACCCGTACACGTTTAGCATTTGAGAGTGTTTCAACCGGCTCAGGGAGCCAATCTATTGGTAACTTTTTAGATGGGTTTGAGGTGTTGATGTTTGTTGACACCGATCAAGACGGAATTCCTGATGGGTGTGACTTAGATAGCGACAACGATGGTATTAGTGACCTAGTGGAAAGCGGTGCCGGTCTCTCAATTGTTCGGGCTGACGATGATCAGGATGGTCAAATTAGCCGATCTGAAGGGCAGACACCGGGTAGCGTTGATCCTGACCGAGACCGCGATGGTCTAATGGATATTTTTGATGGGAACTCAACATCTGCTGATCCCGACCTTTCGATAGGAACTATCCCGGTCAATACCGATGGAAGCGGACCTGTTGATTATCTTGATCTTGATAGTGACGGGGATGGAATCCCAGATGCAATTGAAGCGAAACCAACGGCTAATTATGAACTATTTTTTAGCAATGACGGGGATGTTCGGAATGATGATTCTGACGGTGACGGTGTCATTGATCTGTTCGATAATAACGGTCGATTTGGTGGCACATTTATAGATGTAGAAGATACCGATGAAGACGGAGTCCCTGACTATTTAGACCTTGATAGTGACAACGACTCGCTGACTGATCAAAATGAAAGCGGTTTGACCCTATCTGGTGCAGACAATAATGGGGATGGCATCGACGATGCGGTTACTCCAGCAGATAACTATCAAGACAACAATGGTATTGTGAACCGCCCACGGACCGACCTGCTCGATTCTGATGGAGACGCAGGGATTTCTGGCGATGTAGATTATCGTGAGATCAACTTTGATCGTGGTGATGCTCCAGCGAGCTACGGGGGCGCAATGAATCAAGTGTCGACCCTTGTTGATTTGTGGATGGGGCCATCTAATTTCCGGCCGGACAACGATGAGGACCCATTTACGATGTTAAACGGCCTGGGTGACGATGTGGAAGACGGCCGAGATGACGAAGATGGCGTTACCTGGTTTGGATCGGAGATTGGGGGCGCAGGCACTGTTTATTTCCCATCAAGCCCTGTTACAAGCGGCAGTTATACAGCCACAGTTGATGTCTACAATAACACCTTCCCAAATGCTTATCTGCGGGTTTGGATAGACTACAATGGCGATGGTAACTTTGTTGGAGAGCGAATTTTCAATGGGACTATTCCCCAAAGCAGTAGCGTCCAACAGGTTGTGGTTGATCTTACAATTCCAACCGATGCGGCCTGCGGTGAAACCTACGCTCGATTCCGCATTTCAGATCAGCCAGGTGAAGGGCCACAAGGTATTGGCGGCTGGGGAGAAACAGAAGATCATGTGATCACCATAGAATGCCATGTTGACCTTTCGGTTGATATGGAATTTGATCCTGACTCTGTTCCCGATGGTGCACCGATTGCCTTAGACGGACGCACTTATAAAGGTGATTGGGAGCTGTCTCACACAGTTAACATTACGACACTGGTGAAAAATAACGAAACTGTCCATGGCGCTCGGCAGATAACCGTGACAGTTAATGTGCCAGACGAGATCGAAAACCCAAGCAGCACGTCAGTAGGCGACTGGGCCTGTACACCGGCCGTTGGTGTTCCAAATCAGATGATTTGTACTAAATACGGATTGGCCGCAGGTGTCGAAGAGCCGGTCATGCTCTTTACCGGCCGAATCCCCGGCACGTATCCTTTTGATTCTGTAGATGGGTCAGCCAATGTGGAGCATGAAGGATGGGAGCCGTTTGGTGGAACAGATAACAACGATGTGTTCCATGAAATAAACGTCATTAAGCAATGGGAAGGCGGTGAAGTCGTTGAACCATATGTTTATGCTCAATTCTCAAATGTACTGACAGGTCTTTCTAGCACAGTTGTCCTCAGCCGAGAAGTCGAGGTCGGCGACCGCTTAGTAAATCCACTGCAGGTGCCAATTATGGTAGGTGCGAGTGTCCAAGTAATCAGCGAACCGATTTTGCGCACCCGCCTGTGTGATCGGGCGTATGCAGATAACGCAACGTCTGGCACCCCCATCCCAGTTGGATGCTTAAACCCAACCGACTACATAACCGGAACAGTTGGCATTCAGTCCCACACCATGATTAGCTTGACCCAATTGACAAATGAAACTGGAAGCTATCTTCTTGGCTCTGCCGGTGCTAATGAGTTGACATCAAGCGGTCCAGTCGAAACAACAATGGCAAACAGTTCAGACATTCGCTATGTCACAGATTCTGTCGCCGATTGTTCTTACTTGATCGGTGAACTCGGTGGTGGCTTGTGTACGGAGAGACTAAGCATCGTTAATGGATTTGCTCCTGGTGACCAAGCACTATTCAGGTGGGATCAAGGAGATTTAGCTCAAATTGCATTCCAGACAACGGGCGGCCGTGATATAACCTGTGCAAGTAGCGGAAGCCCCTGTATTTATGTTGAAGATGCATCCCCTGGTTTGTATTTTGTTGAGGGGCATGTTACCTATAAGGTCTTGTTTTATGATCCCGTACACAATCGGCTAAACATTCCAGCCACGCCCTATGTACACTACGAGGATAGGGAAGCGGGATACAGCTTTTATTTACAACCGGTTGCAACATTTGTGGAACCGGAGTAAATGTTCAGCATCTTGGTTTTACCGTTTAAACCGTATGGGTAGAACGGAGAAGCTGAGTTGATCACAACCGATAGGCTCAACGTTGAGTTTGAAGGAATAGGAAAACAAAGGCCAGCTTGGATTTATTTCTAAGCTGGCCTTTTTTGATTCTTAGGCACGCTCTCAACAAAGACCTCGGAGGTTTTCCTCCGGAGGTAAACGATCGGCGTGAGAAATAAAACCTCCGAGGTCTGCGCATACACGACCCAAATTTAACAATTAGAAACGGGTATAAGAGTCGTCAATCTTAGGAAAAGTGGTACGTTTAGAAAATGAGTACCACAGTTGCCTCCTCCGTGAGTTACGGCCAACTTTTGGCCCAAAACAAAAACTTTCGCTGGCTATGGAGCGGCCAAGTTGTGAGCCTGCTGGGGGATTGGTTTAACCTAATCGCCTCGGCCGCACTTTTGGCCCAGCTAACAGAATCTGGCTTAGCCATTGGCGGGCTGTTTGTGGTGCGTATGCTGGCACCGTTTGTGATGTCACCCATTGCTGGGGTGGTGGCTGATCGCTACAACCGGAAACGAATCTTAATCGCTACTGATATTATTCGTGGGATTACGGTGCTTGGCTTTTTGCTTGTGCACCGGCCGGAAGATGTCTGGCTCCTTTACACGCTTACTGCGATCCAACTGGGGACCAGCGGCTTTTTTACACCCACCAAAAACGCCATCCTGCCCGATATCGTCAAACCAGAGGAATTGGGTACGGCCAACACCATTTTGTCGGTGACATGGTCAACCATGTTGGCGATTGGGGCCGCTTTGGGCGGCCTAGTAGCCGGATTTTGGGGCATCGTTCCCGCATTTATTATCGATGCATTGACTTTTGTGGTTTCGGCCGTGTTGATCTGGCAGATGACCTATCAACAGGCAGAGGACAGCATTAATGCGGATAAATCTGCTTCGGCCGCCATCACCCAATATTTAGAAGGGATCGCTTATCTACGCGGCCGGTTTGATCAGTTTGTGATCACCTTGCTCAAAGGGGCAAACGCCCTCTTGATTTCGGCCGGTTTTCAGATTATCCAAGTCTCATTGGCAGAAACGACCTACGTTTTGGGAGAAGGGGGCGGCATTAGTTTAGGCCTGTTTTTTGGTGTTGCCGGAATCGGCACAGGAGTTGGCCCAGTTTTTGCTCGCTATATCACGGGCGATGACGACCGCAAAATGCGTTGGGGCATCGCTATCGCATGGCTCATTTCAGGTACAGGGATGTGGACCGTATCTTTGTTAGGGCCGTTTTGGCTTTCATTGGTTGGGACCTTTTTGCGCGGTGTTGGTGGGGGGATCGTTTGGGTCTTTTCGACCCAGCTTTTGCTACAGCTGGTAACGGGTGAAATTCGCGGCCGGATATTTGCCACAGAGTTTATGATTTTCACCCTTATGAGCGCGATTGGCGCTGGTGTAGTTGGCTGGGCCCTGGATGGTGCTTTGGAAGTCACCACCATCATGCGCATCATGGGGACGGCGCCCATTATCCCCGCGATTTTGTGGACCATTTGGACTGTGCGAACCACTGGCGTACAAGCCGAATAACTGAGAGAAGAAAAAAGAGAGCGATTAAAATTAAGAGATAATTGCCCAACTGAAAAGTAGTATTGGCCGCAGCTATAATGTCAAAGAAGTGTGCAGGTTTTATTTGGGGTAAATCTGTGGCAAAGAGTCCTGCTGTATCAACCCAAAATGAGGGTAGCGAGTAAACTATTAAAGCGAGCGAAAGTACAAATAAAATGTATGTTAAGTTTTGACCATTTTTGGAGTTTCGCTCAGCGACCTTAGCCAAATACAGTTCATCTTGGTGATTTAGTAACGCCGTCATGTTATCGACGTTTG
>JAHDGV010000165.1 GCA_020631655.1 Chloroflexota bacterium
GATGGAACAGGCCGATGGCGTTTGATCCGCCGCCGACACAGGCGATCAGCATGTCGGGCAGGCGACCTTCGGCCTCCAAAATTTGGGCGCGGGCCTCTTTACCGATCACGCTTTGGAAGTCGCGCACCATGGTGGGGTAGGGGTGTGGCCCGAGGGCTGACCCGAGCAGATAGTAGCTGTCTTCAACGTTGGTCACCCAGTCCCGAATCGCTTCGTTGATGGCGTCTTTTAGGGTGCGGCTACCGCTCGATACCGGCCGGACTTCTGTTCCGACCAGCTTCATGCGAAAGACGTTGGGCTGTTGCCGAGCAATATCCACCTCACCCATGTAGACGATGCACTCGAGGCCGAGTAGGGCGCAGGCGGTGGCGGTGCCGACCCCGTGCTGTCCCGCACCGGTTTCTGCGATGATGCGCTTTTTGCCCATCCGCATGGCGAGCAAGGCTTGGCCGAGCGCGTTGTTGATTTTGTGTGCGCCGGTGTGGTTCAAATCTTCTCGCTTGAGATAGATTTTGGCGCCACCAAGATGTTTGGTCAGCCGTCCCGCGTAAGTTAGCGGAGATTCCCGGCCGACGTACGTTTTGAGCAGATGGCTTAGTTCGGCCTGAAAGATCGGATCTTCTTTGGCGATGTTGTACGCCTCTTCCAGCTCATGCAGGGCGGGCATGAGGGTTTCCGGCACAAATTGACCGCCGTATGGGCCAAATTTTCCGGGGGTTTCAATGGTTGGTGTGGTCATAGTTTGTAAAAACCTGCGTAGGGGTCGACGCTGTCGGTGTGGTCTTTGCTTTCTTTGAGCAAAATTGCGCTCCGACGGCGTCGACCCCTACAGAATTTATTCTTCGGTCAAATAATCAAAAATATCCGGCGACTGCCCATCTACCATTTTTAACTGGCAGGTGGTGCGTCGGCCGCTGTGTTCGAGCGTAATCACAAAATGATCGTGCTTTAAAATCGCTTCGTCGTACAAAATCGGGGTGCCGTCGGCCGTGGCGCTGATGCGGATCGAGAGCCATGCGGGATCACCCGCTTGGGAGTCGAGCTGTGCCGCTTGCTCGGCCGTCAGCACAATCGGCATGATGACCTCGCGAGCCATGGTAACTGGCTGGCCGAGGGCGTCTTGTAACATTTGATAGAGGGAGCTTTGGGGCGTATATGCTTCAGCGACAGCGTGTAGACTCGGTGGCAAATAGGATTGCTGGGTGGCAAATGGAACGCCATCCAACAGGCGCAAACGGCTTAGGCAGGATGGGTTTTGCCCGGCCGGGAGTTTTAATCCCAGCCGGGCTTTTTCGTGCTCGACGGCCGAACGTGTTTCCAGCGGGCGCGTTAACGTGTCCCCGACCGGCCGTTGTTGCAGTGCACGGCTAAAGCTTAAAAGCTGAAACTCATCTTCTGCCAGATTGGGGCTGTTTACAAATGTCCCAACCCCGTGTTCGATGCGGATCGCCCCTTCCTCTGCCAAAATGTTCAACCCTTTGCGGATCGTCATCAGCGTGGTACCAAACTGCTCGGCTAGCTCTCGCTGTGATGGTAGTTTGTCTCCCGGCATAAACTGGCCCGATTGAATGTGGGCCTGTAGTTGCTGGGCAAACTTGAGGTAGCGGGGGAGTTGTTTGGGTGATCCGATCATAACAGCTATAGAGTTCTAGAACTCTATTCGTTGCGGACTTTAGCACAGGGGCTGCTTCTTGTAAAGCTTTTTGTGAGAGCAAAATGATCTTCAGGGCATTTTTTAGTTAAAGATTTCCGTTGAGGTGTCAGTAGTCACGTGAATAAAGCGTTAGCTTAAGATAAACCGAAACTTTCAAAGAATACATTCGTCCGAAATGTGAGATCTGCTTTTGTGAGTTGTGGAAAATACATCCCCAAATTAAACTAAATTTCGCAATTGGGTATCGCGTACATGAGCTTTCCGGTATTTTATTGAGGGGTTTAATTCTCTTAATTTTAGAAACTAAGAGCAATTTTTAAAGTGTCCTACAAGGTTGGCAAATCTTAGTTGTTGTGAATTGGTTGTGTCTGCCCAATGGAATTGGCTAAACTTTGGGCAGAAATTTCAATAAATTTATACATCGAGATTCCCCCAATGAAAACGATATACTTAATTCGACATGGACAGTCAAAACACAACGCAAAATCAAACAGTTTGTCTGGAGTAACAGATACTCCGATCACAGCTAAAGGAATTGAACAGGCTAAATCGCTTCGGCGGATCTTCGCAAAACTATCAATAGAAGAAGTTTTTAGCAGCCCGCTAAGCCGAGCTAGAGAAACGGCAAAATATATTTTTCCAGAACATCCAATAGTTATATCAAAAGGGTTAGTTGAGCTTGATTACGGAGATTACGAAGGCTTTGATCGATCAGAAATGACCCAACCGGACCCGATCATAGATTTATGGAATTCCACACCCGCAGATATGACTTTTCCCGGTGGCGCACATGTGGCATCCCATGGGAAAAAAGCCTTTGAAACCCTTGGTGAAATTGCATTGATGAGTAAGGCACACGTCATCGCTTGCGTTACTCATAGAACAACAACGAGGTTGATTGTTAGTCAGATCCTTGGTTTACCGCTTAACAAATTTAGAGCTGTACCTTGTAGCAATTGCAGTATCACGAAACTGTCGTTTACAGAGAAATTTAAGCTAGAAGCACTCAGTATCCCCGTTTCTTTGATAACGAAAACCTAATTACAAAGGAGAATACCATGTGGCAATACACTCAAATCATTTTAGAAACACTTGGTTATGTCTTTGCAGCAATTGGTCTATTTGCCTCAGTTTATAGGGCTTACTTAGCTTGGAGAAGCATCACTCGCTTGACATGGGACGATGTAGATAACCAAACCAAAAAGCTAATAAAAAAAATTGGAGAGTCAGAGTATGAACCTGACATTGTGGTGACTGTAGGGCGAGGGGGTGCGATTGTTGGCTCAATTCTATCTGGGAATCTGCCATCAAAAGAGAAAAAGACAAAGAACGTGCCTATTTTAGGCGCAGACAGGCTGTATCGTTGGGAAGATGGGATGCGTATTGAAATTGAGAATAAGTTGATAGATTTCTCTCCCCTAAAGGGGCAGAAAGTTTTGCTTGTTGCTGGCGATGTTTTGACCGGTGGTACAATGAAATTTTTCCACCGAAAAATTGAGGCGGCCGGTGTTGCCGAGCTACGTTGTGCCTGCTTACTAAAAGGGATTACGGCTACATTCAAGCCAGAATATTTTGCAAAAGAGATTCCGGCCGATTTTGAAACACCATGGATGTATAAAGGGTATGGTTACTCCCGAGATTCCCGTAAACCAAATCAGGATGCCGCAAAGCCTACGCTTCGCGAAAAATGGCAAAATCGGATTGCTTGAGAAATCTAATCTAACTTGAAACTAAAAAAAGGTGCATACATGAGAGAAAGCAAAAGCATAGGTCAACAAATCATAGTTGGGATAATCGTAACGGTAGTTGGTGGTGTGGTATTGGCATGGATCATTGGAGATGGGAGATTTGCTTCAACTAATCAAGCTGAAGAGCCTCTTCAAGTAATTGCCACATCTGTTCCAGCCATAAAATCGAATGGCGTCAACGACTCTGAAAGCATTGCTTCTGATATTTTTGAGGCGGCACAATCAGCAAGTGAGGAGCCGGTAAATCTTGAACCGATAGGAATCAAAAACCCAAGTGGCACTATAGAGACAGGTACATCCATATTGACAGGGGATTATTCATTGGTGGTTGTGGGTGATTTTGAAGTACAAAACTCAACCGCGTACCCAGAAAGCAATCGGATATCGATCGGCCGAATTTTGATCGAAAACGTGGCATCGGAAAAACGCTCATTTCGTTATAGAAGAACCGGTCTGCGCTTGATTGATGATTTAGGTAATGAATACCAACCATATGCTCATGGTGAAGAAGAGCTACTATACAGCGTTCAATCTCTTGATTTAGATGCCGCTGAATTTGGAACCATCGGTTATGCATGCACTTCATGCCGTGGGGGTATCATGTTCTCTGGTACGATCCCACCGGAGGCTTCAAAACTATTCATCGTTTTTGATGATTTTGGAGTATTTTCAGGATTTCAGATTGAGATAAGGATTTAGTTGCTCCACCCGCATGGCAATGGACAAGCTGGCTGACTCGTTGAAGCTGAAATATTCAGCGCTTGCTGATGTGAAAGAGAGTTTCAGAGAGAAAAAATTATGGCATGGAAACCGATCCCCCCAGATGAATGGAGTGCAAGAGCTGAAGCCGACTTTTGGGAGCCATACGGCCGAAAACGAGCCGGTCAACCCAAAGCCCAAATGGTTAAAAAACAGCTGTCACTTCTAATGCCGGCCGACCCTAACTCTGCCCTTGCCTTGGCTTCAAAGCTCGGCTTGAATAAAGCTGAATCAGCGCAGGTTAGGATTTTGTGCTTGCAAACGTTAGCCGACGCAGCCGAAGAGACGGGGGAGATCGATACCGCCATCGATCATATGCTTGAGTGGGCCAAATTGGATGAGTTTCGCGGATTGCCCCCGCTGATAAATCTGCTTTGCACCTATGAGCGGCCGGACCGTGCGGCCGAAACGATTGCCGTTGTCGAAGCTTTTCCCCCCAAGCCAGACTCCTATGCTGATTATGGGGCGGCCGATCTCAATATGGCCGTGCTGTTGGCTTTAGTCGGTGATCGGGAACAAGCGGTACAACTCGCCAACAAGGGGTTTGATGCATATGAAGCGGCCCAACATCGATCACGGTATGGGGGAATGACAAGAACCTCTACGTTTCGAGGGATAGATCGGGCCCTGTTTGCCCTCGTACAGCGGGGTGGGGCTCCCCGATTTGCGGGGTTGCTTGGTGAGGATTCCAAGGTTACCCCTGAAACCCTCACGGCTACACTCAAGAACAATGTCTATTTTAAGCGGCTGAACTTGGCACCCTCGGCCGACCGGTTGATTGTTGATCTAGAAGAATTTAGTCTGGATTTTCGCTGGATCAGCGACCCCAAAATTATCGCCAATGTGCAACAACATTATCAGCGATTTAAGTTTGAAGATCGGCGCCACATCCCCAACCCGCCTGAATCGGTTGAAAAAGTGCTGGTTGTTTTAGCCATTGGGGATGATGCTTCTTTGCCCGACATTGTGAACCCGCTCATCGAATTGGTTGGCGACTTAGACCAGTTTGGGGAATGCATTTTTTATGACCGGGTGGGGCCGCTATCACGCCGAGATGATTTGGAGGAGTTTGTACCAGCCACAACGTCTGACATAGACAAGGTGATGCGGGCCAAGATCAAGCCATTGTTTGCTGAGGCTCAATTTGAGAGCATGACGACCCGCCGGTTTATATTGCGCAGCGGCCCGCTGGGCTATGCGGCCGGGGTGTTTTTCAAGATCGAAAAACCGAGAATGCGGGTGATGGCGTCTCTGCAAATTTATTATCGAGAGCTGCTAGAAGAGGGGGCTTTGGACCGATATCTTGATGAAAAGGGGGTTTTCCAGCCCAAGGCGCTCCATCATGACAACACCCGATGCTATCTGTTTAGTTATCATGAGTGGACGCCCAATGACCCAAGTTTAGAAACAGTATCAAGTCTGTTCGACACGATAGCCGGTTTTTTACAAGACGAGTGGTTACCGCTAATCGAACGAACGCGTGACCCTATGGCGGAGCTAGCATGGATTAAAGATAACTTGGAAGAGGTTGGAGAAAATAGGCTTTTCCCATCAAAAAATCGATTTGGGGTCAAAACAAAAAGGGAGTTGGCTGTTGAGATGGCAAAGCTGCTGGATGTAGATTTTGCAAAATAATATGATGGATTGGGTACCGTTTTCAGACCAACATCGCTTGCGTTTTTTTGAGCTGGTTTCAAGGCTGAATCAAGAAAGGTTGTCTCAACTTTCCGGTTTTGAACAAACAAATTTTTATCACTATTGGCACAAGCTGTTTAACGAGCACCATTGCTGGCTTTTAGAACAGGGTGGAAACGATGTTGCTTTTGTGAGTCAACCCGTTTGGGATGCCAAGCATTGGATCCGCTGGCCGGAGAATATGTTGCTGATGGAACCAGAGCTAAAGCGGTTAAATCGGTTTCCAGATAAGTTAAAAGATGAGACGGTATTTCGCACGGGGCTAAATGGAACTCGGAATCTTGAGAATGCTGAGTTAAAGCTCCTGCAATCGGCCTATGTGCTCAATGTGCAGGAATTTGATCAGCCGCTTTCACACATGGTGGCGGACGAGGTTGAATTTCAGAAACTTGGGTCGCAAAAACTTCCTGAAATTAGGGAACTATTATCGGCCGAAAATCGGAAAAGCGATGTTGAGCCAGGCATTTACGAAGAATATTATCTGCCTGAATTAGTCCGCATGGTTGAGCAAAATCATCAACAATCAAACGGGTTTGGGTACCTTGCTATTGAATCCATAACGGGTGATCCAATTGGGATAGCATTTTACGAAGGGTTTGAGATGCCGTTGACCGGGAACAGGTGTCTGTTGGTCAGCGATATTTTAGTCAAAAAAGAGTGGCGTCAGAAAGGGATTGCAACCAATCTTCAGAGGTTCGCTTATGGAGATATGCGGGCAAATGGGGTGAACTGGGTGATGGGGAATATTGATCCAGCTAATGTTTCTTCGCTTAAACAGGCTCAGGCACTGGGCCGCACGGTTTGGTCAGACGAAATTGAGATTAAATTTGTGTAGAGGGCAGACAAAATAAAAACGGCCGAGATGACAAACCTCGGCCGTAATGTATCTAATTCAAACTGGCATTTGAACCTTAGTCACCTGAGTTAGTTGACCCGTTCAACCGCTTTTGCTTTTTCACTTCAAGCGGAATCGGATTACCGGTCATATCACCGATAATGTTAACCAGATCGGTGTTGGCTGGCACAACGATTTTCGCGTTATCTTTAAGCGCTTCACTGACTGTCTCAAGTTTCTTCAACAGCTGGGCGTTGCCAACAAAGTACTTTTCGGCCGCTTCGTTAACGACCTTGATCGCTTCCGCATCAGCCTGCGCTTTGAGCTTAATACCCTCAGCCACACCTTCAGCCTTCTTAATCTCAGCCCGGCGTTCACCATCAGCTTTTGTTTCGATGGCGGTTGCCAAGTCGAGAGCCGCGATTTTTTCGTTCTCAGCTTTAACAACGTTATTCATTGCTGCTTGAACGTCACGTGGTGGCTCGATTCGCTTGAGCTCAACACGCTCAACCGAGATACCCCATTTTGAAACTTCCCGATCCAAGATCACTTCAATTTCATCATTGATCTTGCTCCGGTTTTCGTTCGCCTCGGTCAGCGTGAGTTTACCAATCACTGCACGTAACGTCGTTTTAGCCAACGAGGGAACCGAAGATTGGAAATTTTGCACGTTGTAAAGCGCGTTGTGCGCATCTACAACCCTGAAGTAAACCACACCGTCTACTTCTGCATTTAATTTGTCTTGGGTAATAATCGACTGTGGCTCAATATCGACTCGCCTTTCGGTGATATCGATCCGATGCATTCTATGTAGTCCTGGAAAAATCCAGTTGAACCCAGCATCGGCCGTTCTTGCATACTTCCCTAAAAACTCAATCACTGCGGCCTCGACAGGCCGGATGATGCGGACTCCGGATAAACCGAATAGCGCACCTGCACCAACAACAATACCTAAAATCGTAAGCAGATTCATTGAGAAACCTCCGTCATTGTGTAATCGCTGATCGCGATTACCATAAAGAAAATTGGTCATCAATCTGAATCGGGTCTTATGAAATTGTCAGCTTCACGTCAGTTGGGCGATTTAAAAAAACAAAATAACCCTTATATAGTCTAAATCGCCTCACAGCCAACTTATGGCATCTTTGCCCGTTGGCCTTTATTCCCTAACCAGACAATCAATGTGCTAAATGAACTTCCCGTTTAGCACATTCACTTACCCCATTTTACGAGAAAGTGGGGTGAAGGTTGCAATATGTTATCAGATTTCAAATTAGGGGCTAAGGAATTGACGTTCATTCTGTTCAGGCGTACCATCGTCAATAAAAATTCTCAAAAGCTATGACCACACATAAATTTATTTTACTTTTGCTAATTGGGACGTTGGCGGCTTGTACAAACGAACTCAGTACACCAACCCCCACACCTACATCTGCTCCAACCGCTACGCCACAACCTACCGAAACACCTGAACCAGAGTACGTTTTGGTTTGGCAAGATGAATTTGACGGTGACACAATCGATTCAAGCAAATGGAATCTGGAGGTTCACGGCCGGCCGGCGAACAATGAACTGCAATATTATTCAGATTTCCCTGAAAATGCCTTCATTGAAGACGGGAATCTCGTGATTCAAGCCATCAAGCTAGAAGAACGGTACATCGGCCGCGATTACATGTCTGCCCGCATGAATACGGTTGCCAAAGCCAGCTTTACCTACGGCCGTTTTGAAATGCGTGCCAAACTACCCGAGGGCCAAGGCATTTGGCCTGCATTCTGGATGTTACCGACCCAGGCAAAATACGGTGGCTGGCCTTCCGGGGGTGAAATCGACATCATGGAACTGCTCGGGCATGAGCCGAACAAAGTTCATGGGTCACTGCACTGGAAGAACGAAGACGGGCATGAATTTACAACGGCCGATTATGTTTTGCCTGAAGGGACATTTTCAAGCGATTTTCATACCTTTGCTGTTGAATGGGAAGAGGATGAAATCCGTTGGTATGTGGATGACATCCTGTTCAAATCAGATACGAAGTGGGAGCATCGTTTGCACCCTTTTCCAGCCCCGTTTGATCAAGAGTTCTATCTGATTCTGAACGTCGCTGTTGGCGGCAATTGGCCCGGCGCACCTGATGAAACAACCGTTTTCCCTCAGCAAATGGTTGTGGATTATGTGTGCGTCTATGAAAAGCGATGAGAATGTACAGCCACATCCAAGATAAGAGCGGGGCAGAACGTTCTAAGCCAATCAGCGTATACTAAAGATATGGATGTAATTGCTTTTGATAAATATGGGAGCGCTGACAATCTTTATGTAACCCAAAGGGAAAAACCAACCCCGGCGGCCGATCAACTCTTAATCAAAGTAATCGCCACATCGTTTAATGGGTCTGATAAAGAGATGTTGCGTGGTAGCCCGTTTTACGCACGTATAGGGGGCTTTGTTCGGCCGAAAAGCTGGGTGCTAGGCTCTGACATTGCTGGCATAGTTGAGCAGATTGGGTCTGCTGTGACCGACTTTAAAGTGGGCGATGAAGTTTATGGCGAAATGCCCGGTTATCGCGGTGGGTTGGCTGAATATGTGTGTGTGGATGGTGCGTTGTTGGCTCATAAACCAGCCGGGCTTTCTTTTATAGATGCGGCCGCGCTGCCTCAAGCGGGCACAATCGCCCATCGTGGCATCATAACCGAGGCGGATGTACAGGCGGGACAAAGCGTACTCATTAACGGAGCTGGTGGAGCGGGCGGTTCGTTTGCGATTCAGCTAGCCAAACACCTGGGGGCTACCGTAACCGGCGTGGATAATGAACACAAATTAGATTTTATGCGTTCGATGGGGGCTGACAGTGTCATCGATTATAAAAAAGAGGATTTTGCCCAAAACGGCCAGCAGTACGATCTGATCTTAGATCTGTTTGGCACCCGCTCGCCCAAAACGGTTGAGCAGTCACTGTCGGCCGATGGGATTTATTTGGCCGTGGGTGGCCCGGTCCGCCGAATCTTGCAGCTGTTTATGCAGGAGCAACGCATCCAGCAAAGCAGTGGCAAAAGGGTTGGGATGATGCAGGTGCCGCAAAGCAGAGAAGATGTGGTGGCTATGACCCAATTTGTTGTAGATGGGCACATTAAGCCTGCCATTGATCGGGTGTTTGAATTTAGCGAAGTTCAACAGGCGCTCGGCCGAATGTTAGACGGGCGAGCTTTGGGAAAAATTGTTGTCAAAGTGTCTGACGCATAAAAAGGACCCTGTGTCTTGAGTGCTTGAACGGCTCCACCATAAAAGTGAACAATGTTGTTTAAATCAAATAACAAGGACACATAAATATGGATTGGAAAAATAGTAATCTGCTTTGGATCGGACTAAGCATCATGGTCATTCTGGCTCTGTTTGTCTGGCTAACCTATCGGGCGGTTCCCATTGGCTTAAGCACTGAATTTTTTCAGATAGGGGAGTATGAGGTTGAGATTGATGTTGAAAGCAATGGGGATAATGGGACGTATAGAATGAATGTCTCTGTTGATGGAAATCGGGTTGGCCGATTTTCTGGGAATTTTGATCTCGACTTTTGGCAAGAAGATTTTCCGGGCTATTATCGCTATGCTTGGATTGATGGTGACTTAAAACTTGATTTGGTGATTGAACCGAGTCACGACGAAGCTCATTTTGTAAGCTCGATTTCTGGAGAGCTACAACCAGTTAGGAGATAAATTATGGAATATGGTGTATTAAAAGTGCAGGAATCGGCCGAAATGGAGATAGATGCGTCTCGCGCCTTTGTGATGATTCAGGTCAAAAGTGAGAAAGTTGCCTTTGGGAATGCGGCTTTGTCCGCCTCGGCCGAAATTAAATCGATTATCGAAAAAATTAAGCGGGTGGATGACTCGGTTGAAGTAGATACAGAATCTGTTTCAACAGAAAGCGGCTCGGGTCTTTTGGGTAAAAATTCGTCGGCCGTGTATACCTTAAAACTTACCGTTAGTGCGTTCGATAAACTGGGGCAGATTTTAGGCATTTGCTCAGAAGGCAAAAACATCACCGTGCGCTCGGTGCGTTGGGATTATGACGAAGACGAACCAAAGCTGGAACTGATCAAGCAGGCGATGAAAAAGGCCAAACACAAAGCGGACGAAATGATGAGCGTGATCGACTATGAAGTTGTGGGAATCCGGTCAGTTAGTGACAGTTATCAAATGCCCCAGCATCGCGAGATGGTTTTGAACGCCATGCCGGTGATGGCCAGCATGAAACGGAGCAAAAGTGTGGCTCCAAATGTAGACATTGGAACGGAGTTTAAGAGCAAGAAAAATATTTCTGCGATGTGTCACGTAGAGTTTTTGGTAAGCGCAAAGGGGTAACCTAAACTTCTATTTGCTTCTTACCTATCTAACCAAAAAGGGGAGTTAACCACTCCTATTTAACTGAAAGAGGACAATCAATGGGCCATCGCGCAAACCTTATACTTGTTGATGAATCTGACTTTTCGCTTTACTTCTGTCACTGGTGTGCACTAAACATTCCGGGTAATTTGTTTTGGGGACCCGCTCACTCGCAAGCATTTATCCAGAACCAAGAGCTTGAGCAATGGGGTTGGCTGGACACAAACTGGGCAGAAGGGGGCGTTGTATTTGACCCCATTCAAAAAGTGCTAC
>JAHDGV010000809.1 GCA_020631655.1 Chloroflexota bacterium
CTGATTATGCTCAGGTGGATGATTACCTGAGCCAGCAGGCGGCGGGCGAAATGGGGCTACCGGCCGATGAGGTGGTGCGCCATGTGGCCAGCGACAAATTGCGGCTGTTTACGGCCGGGGCAGATGGCTCGGGTGACACCCCACTGATTTGGACCAACATCGGATTTGTGACCGGTCTGCAAGATCGGATCAAACTGGTGGAAGGGGATTACCCCAGCCAAGATGGCGATTCGGCCGCAACGGAAATCATTATCAGCCAAGCGTTGGCCGAACAGTTGGGGACCCAAGTGGGTGAGCAGTTTGTGCTCTTTAATTCATCTAGCTCAGAGGCGCAGGTGCTGGTGCAGGTGGTTGGCATTTGGACCCCCATCGACCCAGAAGATGGCTTTTGGTTTTACCCACCCGAAAGTTTTGACGAGCTATTGCTGACGGCCGAAGACCAGTTTTGGCAAAATGTAGCTCCCCAGTTTGAGACACCGGTTTCTACCGCCGTTTGGTATCTGATTTTGGACGGCCGCCGCGTGCGCCCCAACACGGTTAGCCGCCTGCTCGAAAGCATCCGCACGGCCGAAACGCGGGCCAACGCGCTCCTGAACGGGACGGCGCTAGAAGTGTCGCCGGTGCAGGCGTTGCAAAGCTACGATGGCTCGGCCGGACTGCTGAATTTGAATCTATTAATTTTTAGCCTGCCGATTATCGGATTAGTGCTCTATTTTGTGAGCTTGATCGCTGGATTGGTGATACAGCAGAGCCAGAGCGAGATCGCCATCTTGCACAGCCGTGGGCAAACACGGGGGCAAATCCTGCTGGTGTATCTCATCCAAGGATTATTTGTGAGCGGGGCGGCGTTGGCGGCCGGGTTGACCCTTGGTCGCTGGCTGGCCGAGATTATGGGGCAGACGACCACCTTTTTGGACACCGGCTGGGTACGTGATTTTGACCCAACCGGGATCGGGATTGTGCTGTCGCCAGAGGCGTTTCGCTTCGGGATTGTTACCGCTTTGCTGGGGCTTCCGGCCCTTTTGATTCCGGCCCTGCGCTCGTCGCGCCACACCATTATCAGCTTGCGGAGCAACCAGAGCCGGAATCAACAGCGGCCGGTTTGGCAACGGTTTTATCTCGACTTTATGTTGCTGGGGTTGCCCCTGTACGGCTGGTATCAGTTGGATCAGCAAGGGACGATCCGCACGCTGTCAGACGGAGATGATCCGTTTTCAAACCCGCTGTTATTTTTGGTTCCGGTGCTATTTTGCTTCGCATTAGGATTGATTGGGATTCGCATTTTTCCTTGGCTTTTAAATCAGCTGGCCCGCCTAGCGGCTCTGCAACCGAGCACGGTGCTCCTCATCACCCTGCGCCGTTTAGGGCGTGCGGCCGGGCAGTACACCGGTTCGATGCTGTTGCTCACACTCACTTTGAGCTTGGCGATTTTTTCCGCCTCGATGGCGCTCACGCTCGATAACCATCTGAACGATCAGGTTTATTACCAAGTGGGTGCTGACCTGAATCTGGGTGAGCTGGGTGAGAACACCAAGCGGCCGGAGCGGCCGAACAACAACCGGCCGGGGCAAGAGCAGGAAGAAAAATCTGAGGAAGAGAAAGAAAAAGAAGAAAACGAGGCAAAGTGGCTCTTTTTGCCAGTTGAAGAACATTTATTGGTAGATGGGGTGGAAAACGCCGCCCGAGTTGGTGATTACACCGCCACCGCATCGGTGAGCGGCATTCAACAGCAGGGGCGCATTTTAGGCATCGACCGGATCGATTTTGCCCATGTGGCTTATTTCCGGAACGACTTTGCGT
>JAHDGV010000810.1 GCA_020631655.1 Chloroflexota bacterium
TCGCGGCCCTTTGTTTTAACCGCCCAGCCCATGCCTGCTTCATATGGGGTGTGACTGCCGTTGATGTCGTGGCCGTAAATCAGATACCCTTTTTCTTTGCTGAGCGAATCTAGCGAGACACTGCCACACGGCACCATGCCGTGATCTTTACCCGCATTCCAAAGCGTGTCCCACAGAGCCAAACCATTTTTTTGCGCAACATGCAGTTCAAAACCCCGTTCACCCACAAACGACATGTTGAGTGCCAAGGTCTCAATTCCACCAATCAAAATTTGTTGAGATTGATAATAAGCGATCGAATCTAATTCCGTATCTGTGAGAGATTGCAAAATTGCATGTGCCTTTGGCCCCCACACAGCCAAGCCACTCCAATTAGCGGAAACATCCGCGATTTGAACATTATCCTCCGGCCGTTGATGGAGCCTGAGCCACGCCAAATCATGCTGGCCGTGGAGCGTGCTGGTGATTAGCAAATAATGTTGCTCTGCACGACGCACCAAAATCAAGTCGGCCACAATTTTGCCATTGCCGTTGAGCAAGGTTGTGTACACAATACTTCCAACAGGCTTGTCGATCCGATTGGCGCACATGCGATCCAAAAAGGCGGTTGCTCCAGCCCCATTGACCTCAATACGAGTCAGCCCGTTGATGTTGAACAGTCCGGCGTTTTCGCGCGTGGCTAAATGCTCGGCCGCGCAAATAGGGGACCAATGGCGGCTGCCCCATTCATCTCGCTTCATAATTTTGTCAGCGTACTTTTCTAGTAACGGCCGATTCCCCTCGTACCACTGCGCCATCTCCCATCCTGCAAACTCATCAAACACCGCTCCGTATTCGACCATCCGCTGATGATAAGGGGCATGTCGCATATTGCGGGGCTCTCCCCAAGCTTCTTTAGGATGCACAATTTGAAGATGTTGTTGGTAGTGGGTTCCACTCCTCTTTAAAATGTAATCATTCGTTTTTTGATGTGCGTGAAAACGGTTGATGTTGAAGTCATGAATGTCACAGTCAGGCGTTCCGTTGATGATCCATTCGGCCAGCGTCCGGCCGACGCCCCCTGCGTGTGTCACCCAAGAACCAAGAGCAAACCAGAGCCCTCGCACATCAGGCGTTTCCCCTAAGATCGGTTTGTCATCCACCGTGAAACCGAACATCCCATTGAATGCCCTTTCAAAGCTTGATCCATTGCATGCCGGAAGCTGAGCCTGCATTAGTTCCCATGCTGGGTCAAAATCGGCCGGAGTAAACGGATGGATGGCCGTTTTGCCCAAGTCAGTGGCTTTCACCATGCGTGACTGATGGTAATAGCTCCCAAATCCGTACGCCTGTTGATGCTGACGGACGTAAATGCCGTAGTCGAAGTAGCGTAGATTGGGCATGCGCACGTCGGCCGTTTCTTCGCTTAATTCTGGAAGTGGGGCCGTAACCACATACTGATGCTCGGCCGCCAGCATCGGAATTGTGATGCCAACCTGATCTGCCAAAATGGAGCCCCAGATGTTGGTGGCTAGCACCACACGCTCGGCCGAAAGCGTCTTACCATTAGCCGTTTCAACTCCGGTGATGCGATTGCCATCTTTTAAAAGCTTGGCAACCGGAACATTAGGCCGAAACGCAACCGCGTCACCGCAGGCTTCTGCCATGTTTTTACAGATCGTGGGGCCGTGCGTCATCCCATCTTGCGAATGAAATAGCAACGCTTTCACGTCATCATGATTGATGTGCGGAAAAAGGGATTCAGCCTCATCTCGGCCGATGTAGCGTGCGGGCAATCTCCGTGCCTGTGCGATACCGTG
>JAHDGV010000811.1 GCA_020631655.1 Chloroflexota bacterium
TTAAAACAGATCTTTGCCTATTAAAACGAAAAAAGCGGTCGGTTCAAATGAGCCGACCGCTTTTTTATTTCTGTTTTCTCGGCCACCGCACCAACTGCAACCTACCGTGCAATCGACTCAATCACGCTCAATGTGCTTTCGCTCGTTAAAATCTGCCTCGCGATCGTTAAGACGGGGCCTACTCCCCGATCTAAGCCGCCATTCGACAAGATAACCACACCAACCTCGGTCTCTGGATTAAAATACATGGCGGTCACAACACCGTGATCACCCCCATTGTGCCCAATCAACCCGCTATTTGTGTAAGACCAAAAAATGCCTTCCCCAGATTCCACCAGCAGGCCCGGAAACTCTTGCTTTGCCAGCATCTGATTGACTGTTTCCGGTTGCAGAATCTGAACACCATCAAGCTGCCCATCATTCATGACCATCGCCAGTAAGCGGGCCAAATCATTGACGCTAGTGCGCAACTGCCCCTCTGGCCATGTCGGATATCCGTAATGCGGATGGGGCCTGTTCATAAATGCATATGGAATCGCAACATCTTCTTGGTTTTCAAAATCGCTTAAGAACCAACCGGTGTTATGCATTTCAAGCGGTTCGAAAATATTTTCTCGCGCGTAGACGTCTAACCGCATACCTGTCGCCTGGCCAACAGCGTACCCTGCAACACCGGCCCCGATATTGCTGTATTCGGCCGTCTCGCCCGGCTGCCCATCTAAAAAGTTCCGGTTAGGATGATAATTCTCGCCGTCTTCGGCCAAATAATCTTGTAAAAACTCCTCCAACTGAGTTGTGGGATCGCCATTTTCATAGGAATTAACATAAACCCAGTCGCGATCAGATATTCCTGACGTATGGGTCGCCAGATGGCGCATTGTGACAGGGGTTTCTACGCCGACATTTGGATTGTTGATCTCAAAATCGATGTACTCCTGAATGTCAGCATCTAGATTGAGCTGCCCCGCTTCGACCGCATGCATGACAGCCACACCGGTAACCGCCTTGCTAATCGAGCCGATCATAAAAGGTGTATCGGCCGTCGCTGCTTTGCGATCTTCCCAGTTGGCATAGCCGTACCCTTGGCTCCAAGCGACCTTGCCATCAGCCACAATCGCAACCGCCCCACCACGAATATCGCGGCTGTTCAGCTGGTCTGTAACAAATCGATCAAACTGTTCGATCGTTGTGATGTTAGGGTCCGGCTTCAAAATGTCAGGCGAATTGACCATGGCCGCGAAGGTCACAATTTCTTGAAATGCAAATGGATAACGAACAAATAGGTACGATCCTACGGCCGCAATCAAGATCACAAGCATCAAAATCAGTTTGCCAGCAATCTGTACAAATTTAAATCTCTTCATAGCTGCTTAGACCGGTCTTTTCATCAAAAGTTTCAAACTCATGCATTTGAATCTAGGCCAAGAGTAGAGTTGCACTAACGCTTGGGTCAGCCGGAGTGCAAAAGCCTATAATCGATGTAAATTAACTTTCAAGCGCAACTCCTATGACCACGTCCCAAGCATCACCCTCCCCTCTCGTAACAGCACCCATCCCATTCATGATCCGCAAAATCGGTATTCCAGTTGCGATTGGTGCCTTTTTCAACACGATGTTTAATGTGGCCGATACGATTTACGGGGGATTGATATCCGATCAAGCTCTGGCTGCCCTTTCTCTAGCGTTTCCCATCACGTTTGTCATCATCGCCTTGGGATTCGGGTTCTCTATCGGTGTTACTGCGCTCATCGGCAACGCTTTGGGGGAAGATGACCGAGAAATGGCACAACGGTTAG
>JAHDGV010000166.1:0-5813 GCA_020631655.1 Chloroflexota bacterium
GTTGAAGGGCGCGAGCCTGACGGGGTGGTTCCGGCCGCTGAGTACGAAGCGTTCCGGGATAAGCTGATTGCAGATTTGCAGTCGATTCCGGCCCCAGATGGTAGCCCGCTAAACACCCGCTGTTTTAAGCCAGAAGATGTGTACCAAACGGTTAAAGGGGTTGCGCCTGATCTGCTGGTCTATCTAGATGATTTGGGCTGGCGCTCGGTCGGCTCGTTTGGGCACGGGGGGATTTACACCTTTGAAAACGATACCGGCCCCGATGATGCCAATCATGCTGAAAACGGGGTCTGGATTTATGCCCCTCCGGTCGCTGATGGGCCGTTGGCCGGGCAAAAATTGGGCAACATTCAGCTGATGGATTTTGCCCCCACGGTGCTTGATTTGTTGGATGTAGATATCCCGGCTGATATGCAGGGGACGATAGTTGAAAAGTGATTTTGGGTAGCGGAGTAGCGTAGATACGAGGTTGCGGAGTTTTTTCCTTTGCCACTTCGCATCTTAGCAACCCCGCCACCTTGGTACAAAACATGACTGAAACAAAACAACAACCTCGAATTTCTCGGTACGGCATTGCTGTGATTGTGATTGTGCTGGCTCTGCTGGCATTGATGGGCTGGGGGCTGGCGAATAATGATAGTACTCGGCCGCAGGTGGGGGATGCCGCCCCTGATCTAGAATTTTTCTGGCTGGATGGGTACAAACCGGCCGATGCACCGTTAACCGATCATGGAGACACTCATCTGGTTGATTTTCAGGGTGAGATTGTGGTGCTTAATTTCTGGGCGTCGTGGTGCATCGAGTGCATTGACGAAACGCCCGAACTACAAGCGATCCACCAAAAATATAAAGACGACGGGGTTGAGGTACTGGGCGTGACGTACACCGACATCGACTCGAATTCGATTGAGTTTTTGCAAACGTACGGGGCGACGTATGGGAATGCGCCTGATGTAGGCGGGCGGTTGTCAGACACGTACAAAATTGTTGGGGTGCCGGAGACGTTTGTGATTGACCAACAGGGGACGTTGGTTGCATCGTTTATCGGCCCGGTGTCGGCCGAGACGTTGGAAGAGGTGATTGAAAGCGTCCGGTAGGGTATATTTTGTAGGGGTGCAGATAATCGCGGGAAGGGCTTATGTCATGGTAATTGTTACTTGCGATTAACTCACCCGATATGCGCGATGTAAACAATTTCATTGGAAACAAAACAACGTTGACTAGGTGCCTGTGTAGGGTGTTGTAGGCAGGCCATCGGGCGAGTTACCTCACTTGATTGCTTTTGAAATAGTTGCAATTAAGCGGTATCTGCGCCCTTGCGGCATCTATCAGTAGGGGCTACGTCACTTCGCGAAGCGAATGTGGCTCGCCCCTACAGTTGATCATTTACCTACCAATCCAGCGGGAACGTGCGGGTAATTTTCTCTCGCTCTGGCAAATAGAAGGGATCGCTACGTTTTAGGAGCTGTGATTTTGAATCGTTGCTGTACACAACCCATCTAAACTGACCATCCCCCAAATTTTCAGGAGCCACCCACCAGATCAACTGACCATGATGGATGTGTCCGCGCCAGCCGTCAACTTCGTACCAGCGGCCGTCACCGGCGAGCCATTCGATGGTGACCCAGTCATCCGCATCGGCCGAGCTGGTTTCTAGAATGATCAAACTGCCTCGGTCACCGGTTGACGCCCCTGCGGGGGCCGGTGTAGCGGTTGGGTCCGCAATCGGATCGTCGATAGGCGGGACGGTGGCGATAGTGGCAATTGTTGGTGTTGGCGCAGGCGGCCGGGGCGGCAAATCACGCTCGCTGTTGTTGCCAAAACCGGGGAATAGCGACATCAATCCACCAATAGCGGTGACAAAAGCGGTGCCGACAATGTAGTAAAACTGAGAATACAAAAAGTTACGCATAAGACCTCAAAACAGTGGTCAGTTTACAGTGTGCAGTGATCAGTCCAGCGGTTGTTTTGCCGAACTGATCACTGACAACTAACTACTGATTATTTAAAAAGCTAATGTTGTTATAGGGTTGGTTATTAATTTCGTGACCTTCGAGCACACCACCGTAGTTGGTGCTTAGATTGGCCGAGTCCACTTGGACATAAACGGCCGCTCCGTCCGGAATGGTGCTCACCGTCCCCATGCTGAAGCTGGCACTGTCTAAAGTCAGCGTCACGCTTTCACCCGGGTCGATGGCGTCGGCCGAGGCTTCTATCGCCCAGACCATGCCGTCACTTTGCAAGGTGTCGATCGTTTCGTTTACAGCGGCCGGTGGTGTGTCAGGATTGATGTATAGATCAACCCAGAAATCATCGGTTACGGCCAAGCTACCCGCATTACGGATCACAATGGTTGGTAAGCCATCTGTCACCGTGATCGAATCGACCACAAGGTCGGCCGTGGCTGGTGGCAGGGTCATCATGGCAGGCATGAAAATCGTGGTGGGGGTTGAATCTCCATCATCATTTTGAATGGTGCCGGTGATGGTTGTGTTGCTAACGCTCACCCCGCTGGTCGGGTTAGATAGAGTGATAGTGAATTCCTCATCCTGCTCGGCCGTTTCGTCACCGTTGACCGGAATGGCCAAAGTTTGCGACGTGGTGCCGGGGGAGAAGCTCACTGTGCCGGATGGGAAGGTGCCGCCCGCGAAGTCTACGCCGTTGGCTTCTGGTCCCGTCACCGCATAATCAACTGTGACTGCGCTGGTAAAGGTGCCCACCAGATCAACCGTGTAGTTGAACGGTGTTGTTCCGCTGTCGCCTTCGGCTTGGGCCTGATCGCCCGGCAGTGCAGAGATGATCAGCCCTTGGTCATCGTTTTCGATGGTGGCTACGGCCGTGGCCGTTGAGATTTCTTCGTTACCGGTTGGATTGCTGAGCGTGACGACAAAGTTTTCATCAGGTTCAATATCCGTATCTCCGTCGACAAATAGAGAGACCGTAATTTCTTGATCGGTTTTACCGCTTTGGAATAAAAGGGTAGTGGCGTCTAAAAAGCCGCCAAAGTCATCTGCGTCGGCCGGATTAGATCCGATTCCGCTGACCGCATAGTCGATCGACGAGTTGGTCGTTGATGTCCCTTGTCGGATGACGGTGAAAATAAATTCGGTAACGCCGCTGTTTCCTTCTGGCTGGCTGGGTGTCGATGTCGAAATCGAGTAGCCGTTATCGTCGTTTTGGATAATTCCGGTGGCGAGGCTGGTTTGCAGACTGGCGCCAACCACATTGCTCAGCTCAACGTCGAACGTTTCGCTTGGTTCAACTAGATTGTCACCGCTCACACTAACGGTGATGGTGGTTGATAGTTCACCGTCTGCGAGGCTAATCGTGCCTGATGGGACGATGCTAGACTCAAAGTCGTCGGCCGTGGTGTTGTTGAGCACAACGGCGTAGTCGGCCGTGATTGCCCCGTCTGGGTTGCCGATCCGGCTGACTAAGAAGGTAAACGCTGTCGTTTCTCCATCTTGCCCTTCGTTTTGGATCGCATTGTCTCCGCTGATCGAGATCGAGCGGTCGTCATTTTCGATGGTGCCGGTCAAGCTGTTGCTATCGAGCGTAAAGCCACCGGTCGCATTGCTAAAGTTGAGCGCAAAGGTTTCATCTTCTTCTGTATCGGTGTCCCCATTGACCACAACTTCAATCTGGGCGGTGTCTTCACCAATCCCAAAATTAAGCGTGCCAGATGGATACCCGCCGGAGAAGTCGGCGCTGTTGGCCGGATTGGCCCCGTTGCCGATCAGTGCGTAGTCAACAGAAACGGGCACAACGGCCGGAGCTGATAGCGTAATCCCATAAGTAAAGGTGATTGTGCCGCTGTCTCCTTCAACCTGGCTCAACCCATCTGGCCCAACGGCAATGGTGCCGTCATCATTTTCGATGGTGCCGGACGCGGCGCTGACCAAAATATTGGCATCGTTGGTCGGATTGGTTAAGGTCACGCTGAAGGTTTCGTTGGCTTCAACGGTTGGGTCTGCCACTGTGTTTATCGTGATTGTTTTGGTGATCTCGTTCGCCAAGAAAGAGGTGGTGCCAGTTGGGAAACTGCCGCCAAAGTCGGTTGCATCGGCCGGGTTGGTGGCCCCTGCGCTGACGAGATAATCAACATCATGCGCACCGCTTACGTTGCCGGTACGGGTCACGATAAAGGTGAGGGCGGTTCCTTCGGCCGCGCTGTTGTTGTCTGGTGCAATGCTTAGGCCGGTGTCATCGTTTTCAATGGTTCCGACGAGGGTCATAATCCCGATCGTGGCCCCGTTTGTAGGGTTGCTCAGATCAACCCTAAAGTCTTCGTCTGCTTCAAAATCGTGGTCACCACTGGCATCGAAAGTGATGGTTTGAGAGATCGTGGTTGTCCCAAAATTGGCCGTCCCGCTCGGGAATGTGCCGCCAAAGTCAACGGCGTCGGCCGCATCGGTTCCGTAGCCAGAAACCGCATAGTCTACTGAAAAGGCGGTTCCTGTTGAACCAGTGCGGCTGATCACGTATGTAAAGGTCGTGTTCCCCGCATCTCCTTCAGGCTGTACGTCGTTCACAGCCACAAGGTCAATGTCCCCATCATCATTTTGAATATTGCCACTTGCGGCCGTTGTACCCAAGTCTCCACCGTCGGTAGGATTGCTGAGCGTGACGGTAAATGCCTCGTTGGGCTCAACATCGGTGTCTCCGTTGACGATGATGGTCAGGGTGTTGCTAACAACACCGGTAGGGAGTAGATGATTACCGGTCAGTGACCCGCTTTTTAAATCTGCTACATCAACATCACCGCTAATTGTGTGGTCCACCGTGATTCCTTTGTTTAAGTAACCGGTCCGGCTGATGGTAAAGGTAAACGGAGTGTCTCCTGCATCTCCTTCAATTACATCGGCCGCATCTGCAAAAATAGAGATGAGACTATCGTCGTTTTGAATCGTAGCGTCTTCCTGTGAGGTGGCGAGATAGGCCCCGGCCGTTGGATTAGAAAGGGTGACCACAAAGGTTTCATCTGGCTCGAATGTGCTGTCGCCAGTTGGATTGATGGTGAGCGTGGTGTCACGTGATCCGGCCAAAACGGTGACTGTGCCAGACGGCAAAGTACCGCCAAAGTCGGCTGCGTCAGCCGTGGCGCTGGTTACGGCGTAATCAAGGGTAACGGCCGTGTTGATGTCACCCAAACGGGTAACGGTAAAGTGGAACGGGGTTGTGCCTGCGTCAGCTTCTAGTTGATCAGTTGGATCATCTATGGTCACGGCACAGCCGTCGTTGGTAAATACTTTGGTAACCGCGCCGGTGGTGCTAAATCCGCTGATCAACAGGTCAGCGTCTCCGTCAGCATCATGGTCACCCCATGCTACAGAGCCAGAGCTAACGCCAGTTAGTGTGGCATCTCCATCGAGGTCACGGGTAAAGCCTGCACCGTTGTTTTTGTACAGCTCGGCCGTTTGTCCGGTGGCGGCTAAACCGACAATCACAAGGTCTAACTGACCGTCATTGTCATAGTCGCCAAAGGCTAAATCACTCTGATACACGCCGGTAATCACATCTCCGTTGTCGGCAAATGTACCTGCGTCGTTCCGATAAATGTTTGTTACAGGGCCGGTGGCGCTAAAACCTGAGACGACCAAGTCAAGGTCTCCATCTCCGTCGAAGTCGCCCCAGTCAAAAGCACCGTCTTGTACACCGGCGATGGCGTTGTCGGCCGTGCCGCTGTCTACAAAAGTGCCCCCATCGTTTTCAAACAGTTGGGTCACAATTCCACTGGTTGACGCACCGCTGATGATGAGGTCTAAGTCACCGTCATCATCATAGTCCCCCCAAGCGGCCGCGCTTTTGCGCAC
>JAHDGV010000166.1:5913-8782 GCA_020631655.1 Chloroflexota bacterium
TCGTCGGCCGCGCCGCCGTCGGCAAAGGTACCTGCACCATCATTGAGGGCGACTTGGGTTGCCAAGCCGCTACCCGTTTGCCCGGTGAGCGCAATGTCTAAATACCCATCTCCATCTGCGTCGATCCAGTGGGCTGACCCTTGATAGACGGCCGTAAGCGCGTCATCGGCCGTGCCGCTGTCAGTGAAAGTCCCAAAACAGCGGTTAACCACTGGGCTAATGCCAAAGCCCCACTGCTGTGGGTTTAAAAGCCCATCGTTGGGTGGATTGGCTTCTTGAATGCCGTCTGTGGCAATCACTTGGACTCGATCTCCTGGTAGAAACTCTTGATCTGGATCTAGAGTGATGTCGCTACCGGTGGCGTTAAGGCTCCCGGTAATCAACCCATAGAATTGGCTGTGTACGGCAAATGTTTGGCTCGTAACTGAACTCGCATCTACGTTGATATCAAACGTGGCGGTGACCAGTGCGCTGGGCTCGACGGCCGGATCGTTGGGCGTTGGCCCCTGATCGGTCAGGGTTGGGCCAACGGTGGGGCTGGCGGAACCGATTGAAACAAATATGATCAGTGACAGAATGCCGAGGGTGGCAAAGTTCACGGCCGAGAAGGCCAAAAGTTTTTTAGATGAACGGAGGGGAGAATAACGCATAAGCATCTTTTTCTTTCTAGAGAGTAGTCAGGCCGATTGACGGCCGTGCTAATAAATTAATTTGGGTGACTGGAGGGTGAGGTGGGCGTTGATTTCGCCAATCTTTTGGGCCGATTGACAGCAGTCGTGCACAGTATGGTGCGTGATAACATAGTGAAAACTCAACATAATCTATAGGAAATGAGTGGGGAGCCACTGGGGGGGACAGGACTTTTTGAGGGGGCGTTTTTCTACTTGCTTAGGACGTTGATACTGAAATTTGCTGAGGCTAGATTAATTCGCAACAATTTCGGCCGCGTGGTACAAACAACCAGAATTTTTTGGTTGTTAGGATTGAAGAGAGAATCATGGGTGATCTTGAAGAGGTTAATGAAATAACTCCCTACCAGCTGTTTTTGATGTTTCTGAATATCGTGGCGGTTGTGGTGGCTCTACTTACCTTTAGCTTTGATCAAATTTCGGCCGATGTGCGCGGCTTTTTGATCAAGGTCGATACGTTGCTGAGCGTTTTGCTGTTGGCCGAATTTGGCTGGCGCTTTTATCAGCTGGAGCCGGATGAGCGGAAATCATTTTTACTTCCGTGGGGGATCATAGATTTCTTGGGCTGTTTCCCAGCCTATCCGCTGTTGCGCATATTTAGGATTGCGCGCATTGTGCGGGTGATTCAAGTACTGCGCCGTGTGGGTCTAAAGCAGATTTTGAAAACGCTCAAAAAGCAGGTGGCTGAAAGCACGCTGTGGCTGATGGTGACACTGACCATTCCGCTTGTGTTAATTTCGGGATGGTGGATTTCTAGGGTTGAAAGTGAATCGTGCAACGAAGGGGTTTCTGGTGCGATCTGTTCGTTTGGTGATGGGGTTTGGTGGGCATTTGTGACGGTCACCACGGTTGGCTATGGGGACCGGTTCCCTGCATCAAACAGCGGCCGGTTGCTGGCGGGTATTTTGATGACGATCGGGGTTGGGTTCTTTGGAATTTTGACCAGTTATCTTGCTACTATTTTTGTGCGCCAAGACGATGATGATGTTGAGGCTGAATTACGCGCGGTGAGAGAGGAGCTTGCGGAGATTAAAGCGTTACTAAAAGAGAGAGATGAAGGCTAATACTATGAAAGTACTTTTTATTGGTGGAACAGGTGTAATTAGCTCCGGCTGTGCCGATTTGGCCGTACAGCAGGGGGTTGATCTTTATTTTCTGAATCGGGGGAAGACGACGACCCGGCCGGTGCCAAGTGGGGTCACTGTGTTAACCGGCGACATCAGAGACTTTGACTCGGCTAGCAGTGCCTTGGCCGGTCATGAGTTTGATGTGGTGGTTGAATGGCTCGCTTTTAGCCCCGAACACATCGAAACTGATCTGAAATTATTTGGTGGCAAGGTCAAACAGTACATCTTTATCAGCAGTGCATCTGCCTATCAAACCCCGCCGCAAAAGCTACCCATCACCGAAGAGACACCGCTAGAAAATCCATATTGGGACTACTCGCGCCAAAAGGCGGCCTGCGAAGAGCGGTTGATGCGGGCCTATCGTGAAGATGGTTTTCCGGTGACGATTGTCCGGCCGTCGCACACTTACGACCAAACAAAAGTGCCGATGCTCGGCCGGTACACGGCCCTAAATCGGATGATGCAGGGGAAACTGCTGGTTCTACACGGAGACGGGAGCTCGCTGTGGACGCTGACCCATCATCGAGATTTTGCTAAAGGATTTAATGGGCTGATGGGGAACGAGATGGCGATTGGGGAGGCGGTTCACATCACCAGTGATGAGTGGCTGACGTGGAACCAAATCTATGAAACGATGGGGCAGGCGGCCGGTGTGCGGCCGAAGATCGTGCATGTTCCATCTCGTTTGATCCACGCGTATGATCATGAGGTTGGTGAAACACTGTTGGGGGACAAAATGAACAACATGATTTTGGACAACAGCAAGCTCAAACGTTTGGTTCCCGGCTTTGAAGCGACGATTCCGTTTACTGAAGGGGCGAAAGAGATTGTGGCGTGGTATGCGGCTGACCCGGCTCGCCAAGTGGTTGAAGATAGCTGGAACAGCATGTTTGATCAGCTGATTCACAAAATGCAGCTGATTACGCCGATCGAATAAAGTTAGCCTGTTCTATCCCTGTCACAGGCCGAACCAATTGGCGAAATGCCAAGATTTACTTTCCTGTGACTGGGATATCAAGGAAATCAAAGTTGTCTTCTTAGATATCCCAGTCA
>JAHDGV010000166.1:8882-11300 GCA_020631655.1 Chloroflexota bacterium
AAATAGTGCTATTGGGTGGTCGAAAAATATGGAGTTTTCCCCCAGAATAATGGTAGACTTAGGAGCTTGACCTAACTTTAGGTGAAAACGTTTTAAACAGCCTGAAGAAAATTTTATTGTAGAGATGGTGATCGAGTTTTTACTCGGTTTTGCAAAATTGATGAAAAATATCGCAGTTTATTGTGGATCAGGTGCTGGAACAAATCCGGCTTATGCAGATGGAGCTAAAGCTTTGGCGAAAGCCATCGCCACGGCCGGGCACGGCCTTGTGTATGGTGGTGGCAATGTCGGCTTGATGGCCGTAGTCGCGGATGAAGTGTTGGCGCACGACCAAGAGGTGATCGGGGTGATCCCGTACGCGCTCCACGAACGTGAGTTAAGCCACACCGGCTGTACACAACTTCTGATGGTGGACACGATGCACGAACGCAAAGCGCTGATGATGGAGCATAGTGATGCGTTTATCGCCATGCCCGGCGGGATCGGTACACTAGAAGAGTTATTTGAAGTTTTAACTTGGTTCCAGCTTGGATTTCACCACAAACCTGTGGGTCTTTTGAATATATCTGGGTATTATGATCAGCTGATCGGCTTTTTAAACCATGCAGTGTCTGAGGCGTTTATTCGCGATAAATTTGATGATCTGCTGGTGGTGTCCACTGACCCCGATGAATTGGTGGCGATGTTGAACAGCCGAAGTCGATAACCCTGTTATCAAGTACCGATTATGAAATTTAATTTTGAAAACGGCCTGCCGGTGTGGGTATGGGGGATCGCTTTTTTACTTCTCGTTCTTCCTTTCTCTTTCCGGCCGAATAGCGATTCTGCCCAATTTGGCCCCAATGTTGAGGGTGAGAATTCTATGATAATAGACCAGCTGCCAACGGCTGAACCTACACCGCCACTTCCGGCTGCCACAGAAGCGATTATTATCGAAATCGCCCCGCCGCCAAGCGATGGGTATCCTGAACCGGAAGAGCCTGAGATTGAGCCGCGAAGCAACGAAGGGTATGAATAGCCGGTCTTTAAATCAGGTTGGCTAATTTGTGCTCGGTGTTGGCTTTGTATGTGAACCAGCCGATGGGGAAGAGCAACCAAAACCCTGATATTGGCATCAAGATTACGCTGGGGATCGCCATCCCCCAAAACACCCACGGTAGCCAGCTGGGGAGCTGAACGGCCGATTGTTGCATCGACTTGACCATGCCCCCAATCACAAACAGCAACAAGCCATAGGACAAAAACCAGAATATTGCGACTCGATCAAAATGAGGATCAATGGCGTTGATAAACCCACTTGAGGCGATCGCCCGTAGCTGATCCCATCCTAAAAGCAATCCGACAACGGTATGTAACAGCGCGGTGCCGAAAATTAATTCACTCAAATATTTTTTCATTTTTATGCTCCAATGGCGGCCACACCCATCCGATTAATGACCAGATGGTGGAACGGCCGGATAACGTTGAAGTAGACGGGGCCTGTCCAGCGATGATAATGAACTACAGTGATTACGTGGAACCGGTTATTTGTTTGTGTGAGTGGCTCTTGTACCACAATGAGATGAGCGGTGAGGTGAGATTCAGTTCCACCTGCGATGTAATAGCGATCTTCTTCGGCCGCTTTTACAATAAAAAAGCCCGCCTGGGCACCGGCCGTCATCGGAATATCTTCCGGCCGGGCGTTGGGTGGTTGCGGAATGCCACTCTGGGTCATGCCCAAAACCCGCACAAAAACCCAGCGAACTTGGTACAAAAACTTGAGCCAAAATGGATAGTAGTTAATAAAGTTGGCGATGAATTCTCGTAGTGAAAGCTCACCCTCAAACTGTTTTACATCGATGTGATCCGCCTCAGCCATTGTTCGCTCAACGGCCGGAATGTTTTTCCAAGGTTGTTCTGCTTGTTTCATAATCCAACTGCCTCCAGATACTGATTGAACACAGCCCGGTGTTCGTCTCTTGAAAGTGGGGGATGCATATGCTCGCCGCCAATTAAGATTGCGTACATTGTTTGGGCACGCACTTGGGCGATGGTGTCACTCTCGACCAACGGCCGCCACAGCTGGTGTAAATAAGCGATCCGCTGTTTGTCGACTCGTTCAAACACACGGCCGACACGGCCGTCTTGCTGAGCCCACGCCCGGGTGCCACGCTCAAGCTCCGGCGGATATTCGGTCGAAAGCTCAACCAGTTTGCGCAATTTGCTTGCCGGTTCTGCTTCACGTTCCACCGTCTCAATGATTTGGAGGGTTCCTTCCTGCTCAAAATAAATCAGGTAGTCGCTGATAAAATCATCCATCCCTTTAAAGTGATGGTAGAACGATCCTTTTGTGACGCTTACTTTTTTACACAGTGCTTCAATGGTTAGCTTTTTTGCACCCTGTTCAGAAATCAGGTGGGCGCAGGCCAAAAACCAATC
>JAHDGV010000812.1 GCA_020631655.1 Chloroflexota bacterium
GTCAAAATTTCTCCATCTTCTAGCATGTGATCTCGATCACCAGCGGAGCCATCTCCGTACAAATCAAGAATCGACATCTCGCGTTTATTGGTTTTGACTGTGGCGTTATATGCCATCAGCGAACCACCAAGAGTAGAGGCATGTGGGTAACCGCACCCACCTGTATCAAAAATAACCCCGTTGGGATTATGCCCTTCGCGACAACCGCAAACCGCATCCCCTTTTTTGGTGCAGGGGAGTTCTGGGTGGCGGAAATACCAACAGCGTGTTTTCTGGAGCAGACTGCCGCCAAAGGATGCGGCCCAGCGAATTTGCGGAGTCGCTAAGCCATTCGCCGCTTTCGCCAAGCCGGAATAATTTCCGGCCGTGATCGGGTTGTTCCCAACCTCATCAATCGTAACCAATGCACCGATTGTGACGGAGCCGTCAGCCGCTTGCGTGATTTCATTTAATCCAGCCAGACCGTGAATGTCAACGATAGGGCCTTCGGAAACGCCTAAGCGATATCGGTCGTGTAAATCGGTGCCACCAGCACGGATTTCTCCGTTTGCACCAGCAAGTTCATCTACTTGTTTAATTACTGTGAGCATGATTTCCTCCTACCCTTTTTTAAGTCCGGTTACAACATCGTGTGGGGTGATCGGTGTACTCACCGGCCGCCAGCCGGTTGCATGGTAAACCGCGTTTCCAACCGATGCGGCAACACCTACAGTCGCCAGTTCAGAGAGTCCAATCCCTTTGCCCCGAATCTCTTCAAACCCCTTTTCATCGTAGTGGATGTGGATGTTCGGCGTGTCCCCGATTCCGGGAATCCGATAATCGTTCAGGTTGTAGCTCAGGGTATGACCGGTTTTATTGTCGTACTGTTTCTGCTCGTAGAGGGCGTAACCCAATCCCTGAATGACGCCGCTGTACATTTGACTATTGGCCAATTCACGGACAAAGATTTTGCCAACTGCGGCCGCCGTCCAAACGTTGATCGGCTTGATTTTGCCCAGACGGGTGTCCACCTCAAGCTCCGTCACCACAGCGGCATGATTAAACCTGCTACCAGGGGCTGGTGCGCTCTCGCCGTTTGACATCGCAAAGCGGAATCCAAAAGGATTTAGTTCTGTGCCGCGAATGTCAGTCGCGCTAAATGGCTCTGCCACCGCCAAAATATCAGCCCAAGGGGTAAAGCCGTTCGCATGGTCTAATCCACCTTTGCCCAATTTTGGATTGGCTAACTGGAGTTTGCTTTGCGCTTCTTTGATCAGGTGGGCCACGACATCTTCGGCCGCTTTGTACGTCGTTGGGTAAACGGACGTGGTCACTTGGCTACCCCCTGAGGTGGGGCCATTCGGCCGGTCGGCTAAACCGATATCCATGATTACGTCATGACGGCTGATCCCCATCAAATCCTCTACTGCGGTAGCAATAGACGTACGGGTGCCGTTCCCGATATCTTGGGTTGAACAGCTCACTTTAATTCCTTCCGGAGAAGAGCTCACTCGAACTTCGGTGTTTGAGTTGTAAATCATAAACCACTGGGCCGTAGCCAGCCCGATACCGCGCCGGAAGCGGCCGGTTCGATCTGGATTTGCGATTCGTCCCTGCCATTCGGGGATTGATTCAACCCAATCGAGCAATCGATTTTTAATCTCGTGATTCGGGTACCATTTGCGCCGGATGGCAATCGGATCCAAGTTCAGTTTTTCAGCTTCTTCGTCGATGAGTTGCTCAATGGCCCAGCGTTGAGCCGGTGCATCCGGCCCGCGGAACGGGGTCCCTTGAGACGTGTTGGTGAC
>JAHDGV010000813.1 GCA_020631655.1 Chloroflexota bacterium
TTTCGTTTCTGCTGGCGTGGAATGAGTTTTTATATGCGCTGTTGCTCACCTCAAAGGATACGCGAACCGTCATTGTTGGATTGGTTAATGTTGTTGGAGAACGAGATGTCCCTTGGGAACAGATGTCAGCGGCCGGACTCATCGTGATGATTCCGATGTTGATCATGGCTTATGGCATTCGCCGATATTTTGTGGAAGGGATGACGATGGGGGCGGTTAAGTAAGGCAGTGACCAGCCCGCCTGCGGCGGCAGTGATCAGTGATCGGTTGAATGCATCAACACAATTGTTGAGCAGGCATCCCTGCCTGTTTTACTGTAATTCGGGATATTTTCCCGAACAAAAGAGAGATAACAAACATGGAAAATAATAGCCAAGCCTCATGGCAAGAAGAGGCACAGCGGGTTGCGTTTGGCATCCGCAAACAGGTACTTGAACTCACCATTGAACGAAACGGCTGTTACCTGAGTCAAGCGCTCAGCTCGGCCGAAATTTTGGCGACGTTGTACACCAAGGTCATGAACCTTGGCCCTAGCGTTGCCCCGATGCTCCCTCCACCATACGAGGGGGTTCCGGGGCCAGATGTGCCTGCGGGCTCAGGTGGTCTTTATCACGGCGAGCAAGCGCCCCATCTGGATCGATTTCTAATCTCGCCCGCCCATTACGCGGTGGCGATTTACGCCGCGCTGGTTGAAGTCGGCCGGATGGATCGGGCCGGACTCAAACAGTTTAATGTGGATGGCTATTCGGTTGAAATGATCGGGGCAGAACACTCACCTGGATTTGAACTTACCACCGGATCGTTTGGCCAAGCGGTGAGCCAGGCTGGTGGCATCGCCATGGGGCGCAGGCTCAAAGGGCACACCGGCCGGACCTTTGTCTTTATGTCTGATGGTGAGCTTGAGGAAGGGCAAACGTGGGAAGCGGTGCAGGCGCTCGCATTTTACAAGATGGATAGCGTGATTGTGTATGTTGATGTCAACGGGCAACAGGTTGACGGCTTAACCAAAGACATCATGAATATTGAACCGATCAACTCCCGTTTGCTCGGCTTTGGGGCTTCAGTATCTGTTGTAGACGGACACGATGTTGGTGCGCTTGCCAAAGCGGCCGATGAAGGTGAGGCAGGTAAACCGCATTTTGTACTGTGCTATACGGACACGGCTAAAGGAATCCCTTTGCTTGAAGAGCGGAAACCTAAACTTCACTATGTGCGCTTTAAAAATGAAGCGGAAATGGCCATCTACCAAACCTTTTTGGACGAGATGAGTTTTGAAAAAATGGAGGTAGCATAAGATGGAAATTTGTAACAACGTACACTCAACCAATCTAGTGGAATTTGCCAAAGACCGGCCGGAGCTTGTCGTTTTCTCTGGCGATCTGACCGGATCAACCGAAATTAGTCTGTTTCGCGACACCTATCCAGACCGCTTTTATTCCCTCGGGATGGCTGAGCAAAATATGCTGAGCTGGGCCGGTGGCTTGGCCCGCGAAGGATTTGTTCCCTATTTGCATACGTTTGCCGTTTTTATGTATCGTCGGCCGTATGACCAGCTAGCGATGTCGGTGGCGTATCCCAATCAAAAAGTGCGCCTAGTCGGCTTTTTACCCGGCATCATGACACCCGGCGGTGTCACCCATCAGGCGATTGAAGATTTGTCCGTACTCCGCGGTATGCCAAACATGACCATTCTTGAAGTGGGGGATGCAACAGATATCGAATCTGTTTTAGACATCGCCCACCCGATTGACGGGCCGGTGTATATTCGCATGTTGCGTAAAAC
>JAHDGV010000167.1 GCA_020631655.1 Chloroflexota bacterium
TAACAACGCCGTTAACGGTTGTACCACCGGCCGTGTATTGCCCCCCATCTGAAATAGTATTTTTGCTTGCATCAAAGAATGGGGCATCGTCCTGGCCGTAGTCTCCGGGATATACCACGGTTGAATCTGGGTCATTAGTGCCACCTACCGTAGGTAACGTGTCATACACAACTAGATCTTTGGCTTCTACATAGCTAACCGAGTAGCGAACGAGATAAAGAATGTTATTCCCAACCGTCACGGTATCTGGACCTAGTTTGTCTAAAAGGACAACCGAGCGAGGGTTCCATGTTACTTTAACTTGGTCGATGGTTGGTTTAGGAATGGGGTCGTTTCCGTCTAATATAATCCGGACACGAATTGGGCCGCGGCTGGCATCTAGCGAGGAGATATCTACCCGGCCGCTTAGTGGAAGCACCCCTGACAGAACAGGGGTTGGGTTAACGGACGCTACTGGGATTAAGGCCCCTTGGTCGTCGTAATACACCTCATAGCTGACTTGGTCCAGCGTGGCTCTGTTGGCCGTAATTTCTAATTCTTTCCAAGCGTCAAACCCCGGTGGATCAATTTTTACCGTGGTGAAATACCCGTCTGTGGCACCGTTTAGCTCGATCAGGCCGGCCGTAGCGTTGTGAGCAATACCGTTTGAATAGCTCGTAAAGACGCCAGCAATATCTGTGTAGCCGTCAATCCAGACCCCTTCATCGTTGTCGATATCTGGTGCGGCATTTACACCATTACTATATAAAATAAACAGCGCAGAAAAAGCCGCGATGCAGGCAACGGGTAAAAGATATTTAAATTCTTTCATAAGGGGGTACTCGCTTGGGTCAATGATTGCTTTGATTTCGAATGGATCACAAAGGCTGGAATGAATGTCGATATGATTTTAAAAAGGGCATGACGCGTGCTTGTGGCAGTGTCACTTCGGCCATTATAGGAAGCGAAATTCCGGAGCTACATAGGAAATTGGCATTACATCTTCTCGAGTTATGACCCTAGATCAACAAGCGATTCCACCTCAATTTGCACCTAATTACAGATTAAAATTACGATGTCAGATGAATAGGATTTTGGTCATGAAAGTTAGCCTTTTAGCTTTGTTATTGCTCTTTTTAGCGGGTTGTAGCGGTGTAAACAGCAATAATCAGCCGGAAGGGAAACGGCACGTCGACCCTGTCGAATACGAAGATCGGCTAAAAGGGATGTGGCTCGGCTCAACGATCGCGAACTGGACCGGCCTAAGGACTGAAGGGGTTCGAAATGAGCCTCCTTTTTATACGGATGATGATTGGGGGAAAGTCCGGCCGGTGCGTTGGAGCGATGAAGAGCTCCCCATCGAATTTGTTTTTCAAGACCCGTGGCTGGCAGATGATGACACTGACATCGAGTATGTTTATCTGCACCTGATGGACTTGCATGGCAACCCATTGCTCTCGGCTGATCAAATCTCAGCCGGATGGCAGAAACACATCAATCATCACATTTGGGTTTCAAACGCAGCCGCGCGTGAGCTGATGAACAGCGGAGCAAAACCACCAGTCACAAGCATGTTGCCTGTTAATGCAAATTCACTGGCGATCGATGCACAGCTGACAACAGAAATTTTTGGTGCGATGGCCCCCGGCGATCCAGCCAGAGCTTTACAACTGGCAAACCTGCCAATCCAGACCACAGCCAGCGGTTACTCGGCTCATGCCGCCCAGTTCTTTGTAATCCTTTATTCATTGGCCAGCCAAGCAGATCAAAACCAAAATCCAGAGGAGCAAATTTTATGGATGGTCGGTCAAGCACGAGGCTATTTACCAGATGAGTCAAAGACGGCCGGAATCATTGATTTTGTGGTTGCAGATTATTTGAATAATCCTGATCCAAACGATTGGGAGCAAACCAGAGACAGGCTCTATGAAAATTACCAGCAAAATGCGGCCGAAAACGGCTTTGTGTATCGGGATTGGACAGAATCGTCTGTTAATTTTGGAACCGCGTTAATCGCCCTGCTTTATGGGCAAGGGGATTTCAAACGAACGGTTCAAATCGGCACCCTATCTGGCTGGGATTCTGACAACGGAACGTCAACGATGGCTGGCCTAATTGGGTTGATGATCGGCTACGAAGCCCTTGTTGCGCAATTCCCAGAACAAGAGATTTCTGATCGCTATCACATTTATCGTTCGCGCGACAATTTGCCCGACTATCTGCCTGAAGATGATGTGGCAGAAGACACCTTTAGCATGATGGCGACCCGCATGATGCCGCTCGTTATGCAAAACGTCATTGCCGCCGGTGGCACTGTATCAGAAGATGGATCGATATTGCTAGATGTTCCGGATGCGAGTTTAGAGCAAAATCCGGCGATCAATCTGACTATGCGCAGTCAAAACAACGCTATTCAACTTTCCGGTGAGCGCATGTCGGCCACTGTGAATGGTCAGTCGGCCGAGCAACTGATTGACGGCTCTGAGTTTGATTTTTCAGGGGAAGAGCGATTTGTTTTACCAGAGCCGTTTATCCTTCAACCAACCTCGCCCCTTGTCACCATTGAAGTGACTTACAACCGGCCGGTTACGATCAGCTCTATCATTTTGGTTGAAGGCGATAGCTCAGGATTCAAACATATCGAATTTGAGTTTCTGATCGAAGGAGAATGGGTTCCGGCTGAAATCGACCCCGACCGCTCAGACTCCCCATCCCCTAACCGCTACGAAATGCTAGAATTTGTTCTTATGGAAGCAAAAACAATCTCAGCCGTTCGACTGCTTGGCGAGCTTGAATCACAAAACGAAGATTTGCACCTGCTAGAGCTAGACACCTTCGCACCAGAAAACTAACGGCCGATTTAGAGCTTAATCTCCCCTTTTGCAAACTGGTCGAGCTTTGTAAATAGATCGCGAAAAATCGGGTCACGATCCAAATGGTACATGTAGCGAATCGGGTGACGGCTGGCATCACTGGCCCAAATTAGATAGTGATTCTCCCTTTCGGCCTGCTCCATGATCCCCACTCCGGCCGAGTCCCTTTGGGCAATGATTGGACTGGGCACAATGGTAGTTTCTGTCCATTCGGGATTAATCAGATAAGCGATGGCGATCACGTCCCAAATTTCTTTTGACCATGCAAAATGATCATCGCTGTAATCCATAAACCGCTGTGCCAAAAAATCCCCAATAGCCCCTTTGCCCAACACATACTTTTCAATTTCTGGCACCGTGGTGCGTAAATGGCTGGTGACACCGGCGCACGGCAACATCACCAAAGGGACACCGCAGTCATACACAATACGTGCGGCCGTGACATCCCCCATCAGGTTGAACTCCATCGCGTGTGGCCAGTGCAAAGCGTTTCCACCCAACCAAACCACGGTTATCTTTTTGATGATTTCAGGCTGGAGCAAGATGGCGGATGCAATATTAGTCAGTGCACCAATCGCAACCACAGTTAGTGGATCATCATCGGCCGAAGCCATCGCTCTTGCAATCAGATCGTCCACCGCGTCACTTTGGATCGGCGTTCTCTTGTCTTTCAAAAAGCCGTTTGATCCTCGGTAAGCAAAGTTTTCGGCCGACATCCCCAAGCGATCCAAAAGCCGCTCAATCTCCTCGAAGCTCAGCTCCATCCCGTGCCCCGGGCTGTCTGCTCGATCATTAAAAAACGGAGCGGCATATAATGCTTCAACCGTAATCTTTTCTTGAGAAAGCAACGCATAAACCACCGCAAACTGGTCATCAATCTCGTTATACGTATCAGTATCTAGCACGATGCGTGACCGGCCGGATGGTGGGGCTAGCCGGTCAACTTGAAATGAGCGGGAAAGGGTTGGAAACATCTGAATTCACCTCAGTAAATGTAGACATCAAAACAATTTACATAGATTGTGCGAGATCGTATCATACAGTGCAATGCAAAACTTCAAAGTCTAAAAACGGCCCAACAATATTCAAGGAAAACAAAGCCATGTTCAATGAAAAAATTTCGAGTCTTTCCGGTTTAATCGCCGCCACATTTACCCCAATGGATGATTCTGGTCGATTGGCCCTTGGCATTGTCCCGACCATGGTTAATCAGCTGATTGATGAAGGTGTAGCCGGACTGTATGTTTGCGGTGGTACGGGTGAAGGGGTTTCTCTTACCAATGCTGAGCGGAAACAGACGGCAGAGGCGTTTGTAAAGGCCGCCAACGGCCGAGTTCCTGTCTTTGTACAGGTGGGTCAAAACAGCTTGTTCGCTGCCCAAGAACTCGCCAAACATGCGGCCGAAATCGGAGCAGACGGGATTTCAGCCATTACCCCTACCTATTTCAAGCCAACCTCAACCACTGCCCTAATTGATAGTTTAAAAATCATTACCGATGGTGCCCCAAATCTGCCGTTTATTTATTATCACTTTCCAGCGAAGTCAGGTTTGCCCATTGATTTGTCCGATTTTGTTGAAGAGGCTGTCGGCAAGCTCCCATCACTATATGCGGTGAAGTTTACAGATTCAAAACTACATGATCTTCAGGCGGTTCTGACGGCAACAGATGGCCGAATCAAGGTGTTCTTTGGCACCGATGAAATGCTGATAGGCGGTTTGGCGGCCGGAGCATCTGGCGGAATTGGGAGTACGTATAACTTTGCGGCACCGCTGTATATCAAACTGATTGAGGCGTGGAAAAGCGGAAATCTAGCAGAGGCTCAACGCTTGCAAGCACTATCTGTTCAGATGGTCCGCACCTTTGTCCCTTTTGGCGGCATAGAAGGGCAAAAAGGGATGATGGGGATGGTTGGATTGGAATGTGGCCCAGCCCGCCTGCCATTGAACAAACTATCGGCCGAATCCATCAAACAACTACAAAGCAACCTGCAGGAAATCGGCTTTTTTGATTGGGCCAGGCCATAAAACTCACTCTAATCGTGACCAAAAGAATCTGAAATTTTACACTTACATAAGTCAGAATAAATTGGCAACCACCACCTGATTACAATTTTTTAGAAGTGCTTAAGGTAACTCATAAGATTGGCTTTTTAACCTAAAGGCTTAGATGCCTGACCGTGAATTTAAAACAATCTAATCAGTTGAGCCATTTGCTTTGAGCAATCAGTCTCAGCCGCCTAACCGCTATGCTTCAAAAATTGTCCAGTAGAAGCCAATCTTTCCTTGGCAACGCCTATCTTTATTTAGCTTTGGTTGCAGCCCTGCTATTTTTAACCTCACTTGCCTACGGGCAACAGCAAACGGGTGCCCGAATCTCAGTACCGAGTCAGGTTGAGGTGGAAACACCAATCGAAATTCAATTTGATCTTTCAAACTCTAAAGGGATTGCTGGGTACGAGTTGCTCGTTGAATACGACAAAGCTGTAGCAGAGTTTGCCGGGGCCTATTTGGGGGATGTTGATAGCGAGTCAACCGGCCGAGAACTCATCATTGCGGATCAGGTGGAGCCCGGAGTGGCACTTGTTGTTTTTACCTGCCAAATTGCGGGATGCAAAGATGATCATGGGATAGATTTAGCCCTGGACGGGTCTGTGACCCCTGAACCCTTGGACCAGCTAACCCTCCGCTTGCTTCCTAGTCAAGCGGGCGAACTAACCATCAATATCGTGGCCACAAAATTTGTTGACAGCCAGGGCAACCAGATTTTGGTTGACAATCTTGCGCAACAGGTTGAGATTAGCGTCACCGATTCTTCTAGATCCGCCGTAGAAAAATTTGAACCATCTGTCACAGGCTGGACTTTGGAAGAGCAAAAATCGGCCGAAAAAGAATCAAATGCTCCAACAAAACTTTCGATTGCAGAGCTTGACCACTCAAATGACGGCCGGGTAAGTTTTATTGATGCGGTTGAGGCGATTCTGGCGTGGAAACAGGTGCGAAACAGCAACTCAGTTTGTGATCTCGCAGGCTCATCGGACATCGCTCGATTTGATTTAAACAATGATGGCTGTTTGGATATCGCTGACATTCAGCCGATTGCGTCTTTCGCCAGCAGTGAGCCGGTGGTCCGCAACAGCGGCCGGAATGCAGAAATTGTGTTCACAGTTACCACTACGTCTGATGAAGCAGATAACTCGTTTGGCGATGGATTATGCACCACCCCTTCCGGGGGCTGTAGCTTACGGGCCGCTGTCATGGAGTCAAACGCTCAGGCGGGACCAAACTCGATCCACTTCAACATTCCCGGAGCAGGTGTTCAACAAATTCAGCTTACAGATAGTCTGCCCACAGTAAATGATGAGTCTGGTGGGTTAACCATCGACGGATACACCCAGCCCGGCGCCACCGTCAACACAGATCCCTTAGCCAGCAATGCGAACATTTTGATCGAGATTCGCGGGTCCAGCACCACAAACCACACAGGGCTAACGTTTATCACGGCCGACAACGTGGTCCGCGGATTGGCCATGTACGACCTGTATAGCCCGATCATTTTGTTTGAAGACAACGCCCAACGGAATCAAATTTTGGGGAACTACATCGGCACAAATGCGGCCGGAGATGCGCAAACAAGAAGAATCTCGGGGGCATGGAGCGGTGTCAGAGTCATCCAAGGGGCCAAGTTTAACGTAATTGGGCTACCTAATTTGGCGGACCGCAACGTCATCAGCGGCAACGATGCACACGGTATCCGCATGGATCACAACGGAACCAACGCCAACACGGTTCAAAACAATATTTTTGGGCTAAACCCAACCGGCACAGACAATTTGGGCAACAATAACAATGGGATGGATATCCAATGGGGGCCGTCTCAAAATTTAATTGGTGGGATGGGGCAATACGAGCGGAATGTCTTCTCCGGAAACGGTGTGGCTGGCTTCGACTTTTCTCACTCACAATCTACCAGCAACAATCATCTTGTTGGCAACTTTTTAGGGACGGATTTAACCGGAACACAAGGGTTTAGCTGGACGCAAAATAAACAGGGCATCATTTTTAAAGATGATCCAATCAACAATTACGTTTACGAAAATGTGATTTCGGGTAATCGCGAAGATGGGATCTGGCACAAGCACAATTACACCGGCCGGAATTATATCTTTAACAACAAAATCGGAACCGGCGCAGATGGATCTGTAATCGGCAACGGTAAAAATGGCATGTTCTTGACCGGACACGACTTTGAAATTGGGCCGAACAATGTGTTTGCAGGCAACACTCAACACGGAATTGCGATCACCAACTACCAGGGTGGTGGCGCAAATGAGCCCAGCTCAGATTCATATGGGAACCACATTTTCCAAAATTCGTTTTTTGATAATGGCGGCTTAGCCATCGATATCAACAGTGATGGTGTGACCTCCAACGATGCAAACGATCTTGATACAGGCCCTAATGGGGTTCTGAATTTCCCAATCATTACTAGCGTGAGCGAAACAAACGTTTCTGGGACCGCATGCGCCAATTGCAAAGTTGAAATCTACTGGACTGATGCGGGGCCGGGAACCCACGGTGAAGGCAAATTCTACTTGGGCGAAACCACGACCAACGGCTCTGGGGCCTTTAGCCTCAACATGAGTTTGGAGCCGGGAACCGAATTAACCGCAATCGCGATAGACCAGATCGAAAACACTTCGGAATTTTCTGAAAATGTAACAGTTCCCGGAGCTGGCTCACTGGTTACGTTAGAGACGTTGGCCATTTCAAACGTTGACGAAAATTGGACATCTGTGGCATTTGCCAACAGTTACCAATCTCCCGTTGTTGCCTGCTCTTCAACCTACGCAAACAACTCAATTCCGTTTGTGATCCGCATGGATCAGCTAACCGGCTCTGGGTTTAATATCCGGCTCCAAAATCCAAGCGACCTAACGACGTTAAATGGTGAAAGCATCACCTGTTTGGCCGTTGAGGAAGGAGCTTGGACTTTACCAAATGGGGCTTTCATCGAAGCTCAAAAGTTTGATTCAACCACCACAGCTTCCAAATCTGTTGGATGGGTTGGAGAATCACAGACCTATCTTCAAACGTACACCGATCCGATCATCTTAGGCCAGGTGATGTCGTTTAACGATCCCGATTGGTCAACCTACTGGAGCAGTGGCTCAGACAGAACGGTTGGCCCTAATTCAAGCGTTTTGAACTTGGGACTGCATGTGGGCGAAGATACCGACACTACCAGAGCGGCCGAAACGATCGGTTTTATCGTCATCGAAGCTAGTTCTGGATCGATTGATGGATCAAACTATCAGGCGTATCAAAGTACAAAAATTGTTGAAGGGATTACTGAATCTCCTCCCTACACATCGCAGTTCCCATCAGCGTTTGCATCTAATCCGGCCGGGGCCGTTGTGAGCCAAGCGGGTATGGCGGGTGCAGATGGCACGTGGATGCTACTGGTCGGCAATTCGGCTTTATCTCAAACTGAAATTGATTTGGCCGTAGATGAAGATCAAATCTCTGACAGCGAGCGGGTGCACACAACTGAATTAGCAAATATATTTGTTTTTGAATCTCCATTTTCGGTGCAAGGCTCAAATGCGAGTCCGGCAACACCAACGCCCACCCCAACAGCAACACCGGTGCCACCTGCGACACCTACGCCAACCCCGTCACCTACGCCGGAAAATCCAACTGGACCTGTGCTGGTTGCCCAAGATTCATTCTCACGCAATCAAGCCCCCGGCTGGGGAACGGCCGAGATTGGCGGTGGGTATACCCACCTCTGGGGTGCAACTGCCTCAAACGACTTTAGCGTAAACGGCAGTGCGGGTGAACTCAACCTTAACTCAGCCGGAGTTGCACGAGAGGCCCTGCTCAATCAAGTCAGCGTTTTAGACTCCACGGCCGAATACACATTCTCTGTAGACAAAATCCCATCAGCCAACAGCTATATCCGCATTTTGACCCGGCAAATGGGCACATCAACCAGTTACAGAGCCGTCTTGCAGGTCAGCTCAGCAGGGGTTGTTGAAGCTTACGTTGATCGCTTAGCAAACGGCTCTTGGGGTCGGGTCAGCAACAACCAAGCGCTTGGTTTACAGCTAGCGGCCAATACAGACTACCAGTTCAAAGTTCAAACGATGGGAACCAATCCCACCACGATCTCGCTAAAGGTTTGGGAAAGCGGTTCAAGTGAACCTGCAAACTGGCAGCATGTTGCTACAGACTCTACTCCGGCCCTGCAAAATCCAGGTGGAGTGGGCATCCGGGTTAATTTGTCTGGCGGTGTCAGCAATACACCGATCCAAGTCACCTTTGATGATTTTGAAGTGTATGACGTCTCTGTGCCAACAGTTCCAACCGGTTCTGGCAGATTAGAAACTGTCTCAGCATCGGCCGATGGCAACTGGACGACGGTCAACACCAGCCAAACATACGATTCTCCCGTCATCGCTTGTAGCGTTAGCTATGTCAACAATACAAATCCGGTAGTGATTCGGATGCAAAATGTCGCCAGCAATTCGTTTGATGTCAGATTGCAAAATCCGGGTGATTTAGCTTCTGTTGTCTCAGACCAAGTGTCCTGCTTGGTTGCTGAAGAAGGAACGTGGACCCTGCCTGACGGCCGGAAAATGGAAGCCCAATTGGTCAACAGCACCATCACCGACAACTCAAGCTCGTGGGTTGGACAATCTGTTGCCTATGGACAAACTTACGCAAACCCAACCGTGTTTGGGCAAGTAATGACCAGCAATGATGCAAAATGGTCAACCTTCTGGAGTCGTGGCAGTTCCGCAATCTCACCCGCATCCCCCACCAGTTTGTTTGTGGGCAAAGAAGTAGCTGAAGACCCAGATACCAATCGTGCGAATGAAACCCTAGGTGTCATCATTATCGATGCGGGGCAAGGCACACTTGACTCGGTTAACTACGAAACAATAACCGGCCCAGACACCGTCTTTGACATCTCAAATCCGGCCACCTACACATTCAACTCATCGTTTGGTTCAACCCCGCAGTTTGGGCTTGTGACACAAGCGGCCATGGATGGCGGAAATGGAGGCTGGGCGTATCTGTTTGGATCAAATGGGCTGACCGCTTCTGGACTAACCCTCATCATCGATGAAGATCAAATCAACGATAGTGAGCGGGCTCACACCAACGAGCAGGTTAGCTATTTTGTGGCCGAAAGCCCCCTCTCAATTTCTTGGGGGGATGATGGGCCTGATCCAGAACCAACTCCTGTTCCAGTTGAAGTTTATGCGCAAGACGACTTTAATCGCACAATCTCAGAATCTTGGTCGTTTGGAAACATCGGTGGAATTTACGAAATGCTTTGGGGAACCAATGCCAATGATTCGTTCTTGGTCAACGGAAACGAAGGTGAGGTATTCTTAAACCCAAATCAGAGCCGTGAGGCCAATCTGGAAAAAGTGATTTCTGAAGATTTTGATATCCGGTTTAAGGTAAAAGTAGACAATCTTTCCGGATCCAATCTAGACACCTTCGCGTCCGGCCGTATCATCGATTCTGGATCGCTGTATCGCCTAAGAATACGCATCCAGCCAAGTGGCTTTGTACAGGCGTCTATGATCAAGGCGGCTAACGGATCTTGGACGGTTAGCCAAACTGCAACGATTGCGGGGCTCAATTATCAGGCGAATGATGAGCTAAACGTGCGGTATCAAATTGTTGGCACAAACCCAACGACGTTGCGTGTTAAGGTCTGGGAAGAAGGCAACAGTGAACCGGCCGGCTGGAACATCTCGATCACCGATAATGATTCTGTGCTCCAAACCAGCGGTTCGTTTGGATTAAAATTCCTGCACAACAATGGGGGCTCTGGGCCGGTTAACTTCATCGTAGATGATCTGTTGGTCACAAACGTTGAGTTCCCACCAGCGAATCGTTTTAGCCTACCTGAAGCGAACTGGGAATCGACCAGGTCTCAAGGGATGTCGATTTATCTACCGGCCGTCAACAATCAGTCTCAGCTAAATGAGCCGAATCCCAATTTGGGAGAACAGCAGGATAATAAGTAGGCATTCTGCGATAAAAATTAGTTGAGAATCGATTAAAGGAATTGAAGGAAATAAACAAGCGGAGAGAGGCATTTTTGAATATGCCTTTCTCCGCTTATAAAACGTGGGGCCCCAAAGTTTCTTTTTCTAAAAAACTAAACCTGCTGAAACCAAGTCAGTCACAAGTAAGTTGTATTTAGCCAGGCAACTTTAAAAATTCGTAGGCGTATTGTGGTTGTCAGTCTCTCGAGCATAATGCCTTAAACTTTACAAATAGATCAAAATAATGGAACGTAGTTTTAACCATCAATTTTTGACACTACAGTATAC
>JAHDGV010000814.1 GCA_020631655.1 Chloroflexota bacterium
ATTGCACATTAGTTGGAACAAAAAACACAAGGGCCTCTCTACATCAGCTTGATCAAATTTTGCGTAGATGATTTCTCGACAAATATACTTGTCTAAAGAGATGGCTCGCCCTTTTTCGAAATTAATCAAAAAAAAAGACCATTCAGGCGGAAAAACCTGAATGGTCTGGGGGTCAAAGGAGAAAATGAAAACCTTAGTCTAGCTGTTTAAGCACTAGCTTTGCGTACCAACTTTCACATTCATTTTCTTGAGCTTACCGCCGCGAACAACGGTAGTTGGAGTCTTTTCACCGGGGATAACTGCAGACAATTCGCTCAACAAATCATCTGGATGGCGAATGGCACGGCCGTTAAAGGTCACGATCACGTCGCCAACTAACAGGCCGCTATCTTCAGCCGGACTGCCGGTTTTAACACCCGCAATCAATAATCCGGTTTCTTGGCCCAGTTCAGTCGCAATCTTTTCAGACAAGCGCGCTGGCTGATTGCGAACACCCAAGTAACCGCGCTTAACTTCGCCATACTCAGTCAGTTGGGCAACCACGCGCTCAATCGTTTTGTTCGGGATCGCAATGCTTGCCCCGCGCATCAAGCCGGAGCTGTTCATGCCAACCACTTCACCGGCCGTGTTAATCAGCGGTCCACCGCTAAAGCCGGGGTACATCAACACATCGGTCTGGATGTATTGATCGATCACGCCGCCTGCGCTTGTGCGCCAACTGTCACCAATACCGCTTAAAACACCAAAAGTTGATTCAGTAACACCGTGTCCCATGCCTAGCGCAAGGACAATGTTGCCAACTCTACCGGTTTCTTTCGAGCGGGTGGCGGGGGTTAGGGTTGCCCCTTCGACCCTCAAAACCGCTATGTCGGTTGAAGGGTCCCGGCCCACGACCTCGGCCTCTAGCTTTGTTCCGTCCGCTAGAATCACCGTCGGTTTGCGCACTTTTCCATGTTTCTTGTGCCCATGCTTGCCATGGCCCCCTTTTCGGCCAGGCACTACGTGGTCCGCCGTGACGATGAGCCCATCGGCCCATACGATGCCGGTGGCCCCGCCCCGTCTGCGTCCCGCTACCTGTACCATGCCCGCGGCCGCCTTTTCTGCGGCGTCGGCCATGCCGTTTGAAATCTCTGTTAAATCCATGTTTTTGTTCTCTGTTTAATTCGCTATCGGCCGCGCTTGTTTGCGAGCCGCTATTTTCTAATTCATCAACGCCAGCTGTTTTATTCTGGTCCAATGGATGAGTACGTGTCCGATTCATAGTTGAATGGGGAGATGCTGCATCCATACCTGCATGTCTGCGCCGCGACATCTTGTGCCGCTTCATCATTTTGCGCTTGAGCATTTTATATTTTTCGTTTTTTCTAAATCTCATGCCCAAAGCATACCGCAAGCAGTAGGTCTAAAACTTCGGACGTTTGGTTAGGCTGTACCCGGATAAATGGGTAGGTAGGAGAGAAATAATTAATTGGTGAATAAATAACAATTAATGATTAACGGGTTCCATGCCGTTAGTTGCTCACGTATGTGAGCCATTAACTATTAATTGTTCTTTATTAATTATTGTTAGATTTCTAGGATTCCCAGTCGGCTGGCAGTAGTTACCGCTTCGGTACGGCTATGTACATCGAGTTTGTCCATCAATGAAGTCAGATGGAATTTAACCGTGTGATGGCTAATTTCTAGCTTGGCCCCAATCTCACGATTGGTCAGCCCATCGGCCAGTAGTTCCAACACATCAAACTCGCGCGGGGTTAAGGCTTCCACGGTGTCTAGCTCAA
>JAHDGV010000168.1 GCA_020631655.1 Chloroflexota bacterium
ACCAATTCAAACGAATCGATGCAAGAGCTGAAAGATGTGCGCTCAAAAGCGATGAACGCAATCTTTCCAGATTTTCCGGAATTGGATGAATCGATGGCCTCTAGCTTTAATTTAGAAAGCGGGGATGAGCTGTTAAAAACCGCATTTGAACATGTTGAGCTACGCATTCTTGAAAGCTGGCTTGTGTTTCCAGAGCCGCAACCGGTTATCGATTATGTTGGGTCAAGCCGAGATTGGTGGGAAGAGGTGTTTAAAGGGACGATCAGCTGGCAAGATTATGAGGACTCACTGCGGATGACTTTAGACCAACATTTTGCTGAGAATGACGAGTTTAGGGTCAGCAAAAAGACCGGTGCGTTTGTATGCTGGTAATCCGGCCGGAGACTCAACAAGATTATGCGGCAGTCTACGACCTTGTGGCGGCCGCGTTTGGCAAGCCAGATGAAGCGGAATTGGTCAATCGGATCCGGCCGTTAAGCGGTGCCATTTCGCTCGTTGCAGAAGAGCAGGCGATAATTGTGGGGCATATCTTGTTCACCCCCGTTGTTCTAAAAGATGAGAATAATCTTCCGTTAGACATTAAAATCGCAGGCTTGGCCCCTGTTGCTGTGTTACCGGGCAAACAAAAATCAGGGATTGGGGGCCAGCTGATTGAACGGGGTTTAGAACTGTGTGAATCGGCCGGTTTTGTCGGGTGCGTTTTGCTCGGACATCCCGAATACTATCCACGCTTTGGTTTTCAACCGAGCCTATCTACTTTTGGCATTACCTCGACCTACGATGTGCCGGATCCCGTTTTTATGGCAAAAGAGTTGGTGCCGGGAGCATTTGGCGATGTTTCCGGAACAATTCACTACAACCCGCTGTTCAACGGGATATAAGGCCATCGGGTTTAGAAACTAAAGCTATCAAAATTGGCCGATAATGTGCATGTTTGCCGTCAAAATTGACATTTCAAACAACACGCTTGATAATCACACCTATGCAATTGGGAACTGTCCTAAGTGAACGATATAAAGTAGGCGAAAGAATAGGCATTGGGGGAATGGCGGCCGTTTATAGAGCGGAAGATCTTTCGCTGGGGCGCGAAGTTGCCATCAAAATCATCCATGAATCACTCACTGGTGATGATGTTTTCTTGGAGCAGTTCCGAAACGAAGCCCATGCGGCCGCCAATATGAGCCATCCCAACATTGTGATGGTGCACGACATCGGTCATTATGATGGCCGATCGTTCATGGTGATGGAATATGTCGAGGGAGCGACGCTCAAAGATATTATTCGGCAAAATCAGGCCAATGATGAGTTTATGTCTGTTGAGCGGATGCTGACTTTGGCGATTCAAATTTGTCGGGGATTAGGCTATGCACATCGTTCTGGATTGGTTCACTGCGATATGAAGCCGCAAAATATTTTGGTGACGGCCGATGACCGTGCCAAGATTACAGACTTCGGAATTTCAAGAGCGGTAAGTGAGGCGACCCGCACACAAAGCGATGTGGTTTGGGGAACGCCGCAGTACTTTTCACCGGAACAAGCGGCCGGTGAACCCCCATCACCCGCTTCTGACGTTTACTCGATCGGCATCATCATGTATGAGCTGTTGGGGAACGATTTGCCTTTTAAAGGGGACAATCCAACTGCGATTGCTCTAAAACATTTGCAATCCCCGCCGCCTCACATCCGAACCCTAAACAAAAAAGTGCCGCCCCAAATGGCCCAGATTTTGCACAAGGTTTTGGCAAAAGAACCGGCCGGCAGATACCGGACGGCCGGTCAGCTTCAACGCATTTTAGAGACCTATCAAAAACAAGCGCAGGAATCTACATCCCCGTTTATGGAAAGCCTGATTGCAAAAGGGATTCACACGGTTGAAGATGTGACCGTTGTTCCCAAAGGGCAACCGGTTCGGCAAAAGCCATCCCCAGCTAAGCAAGGGCAAAACAAACGGCCGTCTGTGTCGCAACAGGCACAAACACAAACGGGGCCGACGATGCAACCTGTGCGTGACAAACCAAAGCGTGATCTAAAGAAACAACAGCCACCGCCTAAAAAAGCACGGCAATTTGTGCCACCCCCGGCCGAAATTGCCTACAACTCTCGTTTGATGACGTTAGCCATTGCGGCTGTTGTATTGGTTTTAGGGCTTATCCCGCTTTGGTATGTAGTCGCTCGGGTTTGGGGCGCACTTTAATCTCGATTTTTTAAAATAAACCTCAGTTTCAGATAAGCAAACAAGTTTCTGACTCCCTGTCATCCGGCCGAACCAACAAACATATAAGTTCAATGATCAGCCGATGACTGGGAGTTGTTGCCAAATATCCCAGTCATTGGCTTATATTCTTGCCATTTCGCTAAACCGTTCTGCCAAATGACAGATACCCTGCAAAATATTCTTAAACGAAATTGAGGTAATTTAATTAAGCTTACTGTTTCCTTTGACCATCATTTTGCGTGCGTTTATCAATAAAGCATAGGATTTTGCCCGCAATCCCGTTTTGAATTTGATGATCAGATGATAGAGCCATCCTTCAAATTGTTTTCTGATATACTAAAATTTAATCTTAGGAGCAGGGTACAACTTTAAGTTCCTGTTCGATTGAGTGAAAGATTGCATCCGCAGTTACCTCCTCAATTTTTATCTTAAAAGAAATGTAGAGTTATGAATTCATCATTAGTAGCACGCTTCTTGATCTATGGGCTAATCGCAGTTGCGGTAGGGTCCATCGCTTGGAGCTTAATCAATCAAGACACCTCGAGTACGAGCGTGCCGATTAGCCAGATGGCTCAAGAAATTGCTGACGGACAAGTCCAAGCGATTCAGGTTGATGCCAGTGGGCAAAGTCTGACAATTGACTACAAAAACGGCACCCGTAAACGATCATTAAAAAGCTCAGCCTCATCTTTAGAAGAAGTTTTGGCCACCTATGGGGTTAGCGGGCAAGAGCTAAACAATCAAAACGTAACGGTGACCTACACTCAGCCCAGCTTCTTGGCGAGTCTTTTTTCATCTTCGTTTTTATTCCTGCTTCTCCCCATCTTGCTGATGATCGGGTTTATCTATTTCATGAGTCGTCAGTCGCAAGGGGCAGGCAATCAAGCGATGGCCTTTGGCAAGAGCAAAGCCAAAATGGTGACCAGCGATACCCCAACGGTGACATTTGACGATGTTGCAGGTGCGAAAGAGGCCAAAGAAGAGCTACAGGAAGTGGTTCATTTCTTAAAAGAGCCTGAAAAATATATTAATTTTGGCGCTCGGATCCCGCGCGGTTTATTGATGGTAGGCCCTCCGGGAACGGGTAAAACCCTGATCGCAAAGGCGGTTGCTGGTGAGGCGGGTGTTCCGTTCTTCCAGCTATCCGGTTCTGAGTTTGTAGAGATGTTTGTGGGTGTGGGTGCCAGCCGTGTCCGTGACCTGTTTGAACAGGCAAAGCGACACAGTCCATGCATTATCTTTATCGATGAAATTGATGCGGTCGGCCGCCAGCGTGGTGCTGGATTGGGCGGCTCACACGATGAGCGTGAGCAGACTTTAAACCAAATTCTGGTTGAAATGGACGGGTTCGATACAGATGCGCATATCATCATGATTGCGGCAACCAATCGGCCGGACATTTTAGACCCTGCGCTATTGCGCCCCGGCCGGTTTGACCGGCGTGTGGTCATGGATCGACCAGATGTAAGCGGCCGTGAAGAGATTTTTAGCGTACACATGCGGGGTAAACCGATTGCAAAAACGGTTGACGTGCCTGTCTTGGCTCGTGCAACCCCTGGTTTTACCGGTGCAGATATCGAAAACGCCGTTAACGAGGCCGCTCTGCTGTCCGCTCGTCGTGATTTAACCGAAATCTCGATGACAGAATTGCAAGACGCAATCGAACGAGTTCAGCTTGGACCAGAACGGCGCAGTCGGGTGATTACGCCTGAAGAGAAAGAGCTGGTTGCCTATCACGAGGCAGGTCACGCTTTAATCGCTTGGCTGTTGCCCGAGGGGCCAACTATCCGCAAAGTGACGATTATTCCACGCGGCATGGCCGGTGGTGTGACTTGGTTCTTGGCCGAAGAAAATCAGCTTTTGACGACCAAAAAGTTTAAAGCTCAGATCGCAACCGCGCTGGGCGGCCGGGTGGCCGAAGAAATCATTTTTGGCGACGTGACAACGGGTGCGAGTGGCGACCTGCAATCGATCACCCGTGCGGCCAAATCTATGGTGACACAATACGGCATGAGCGATAGCTTGGGATTACGCGTGTACGGCGAGCGGCAAGAAATGGTATTTCTCGGCCGTGAGATAAGCGAACAGCGTGATTACTCTGATGCAATTGCTGAGAAAATCGACACCGAAGTTAACGAAATCATCGAGATCGAGTACCAGCGTGTTCACAAACTCATGACTGAGAATCGGGACAAGCTTGAGTTAATCGCCAACGAGTTGCTCGAGGTTGAAACGCTCGATATGAAAGAATTTTCAGATTTACTCAACGCCTAGACAGAATTTTACGGGGGAGCCTGCTTCACAAACCCCCTCAGATTTATCACTAGCCATTAAGTCTGTTTCCCTTTGCATCTTTCCCGAATAAAATACGATATCAGATGGAAAAAATAGGTGATGTTATTATAATTGACCGATCCTAGACCGCGTATGTCAGTAATTGAAGCATTGATCCCAACTTTAAACATTGTCCTGCAATCTGCCATTGTTATTTTTGGGGCTTCAATCATCCTGTACAACTTGCCCTATGTTCTGCGCGACCGTATTACCCGCTCGTTTGTGTTACTGACAACGTTCGTGGTGATTGTGTTCACGGCCGAGCTGATTGTTTCGGTCGGTGTGCCCCTGTCCTCGGCCGAAAACTGGTTGCGGGCTGAATGGGTGGGGATCGCCCACGTTCCGGCCGCCTTGCTCCATCTTTCAGACATTCTCCTCATTTCCACAGGCTCTGTTTCTAATAGAAGACGCTACACAATCTACGCCACTTATCTGGCTGGATCTGTTTTTATGGCGTTGGCCATGTTAACCAACCTTGTTGTTGGGGATGTTCTGACAGACGAAGGGTTTTCTTATCTTGAAGCCGGGCCGATTTTTCCGGTATTTACTACCTTCTTTATAGTCATCGTAATCTTTGCGATCTACAACATTTGGACTGCCCGAAATCGGACACTCGTGCCAACCACTCGCCGCAGGCTGACGATAACCCTCGCTGGCGCATTGGCGGCCCCTCTGGGCGTTTACCCATTTTTGCTTATCACCTCTGGCCGGCCGCTGGAGTCTCCGCTCCGCATTCACCTTATCCTTTTACTTGGCAATTTAATTGTGGGGGCGATGTTTGCCATGCTGACATCACAGCTCGTTTATTTTGCCCTTTCTACCTCACCTGCCCGTGTGGTACGGGTAAGGCTGTACAAATATATGGCCCGGGTTCCGCTGGCGGCTACGCTTATTTTGGCCACTTATGTGTTGGTTCAGCAGGGTGCATCTTTTCTGGGACTGCCGCTTAATCTTGCGATCCCGAGCGCGATTGTAACAACCTCAATTGTAGTTCAGTGGGTCATTCACACCTTTAGACGGCCGTTGGGGCGTATCTTTAGAATTACTGAAGATCCTGATGTGCGACGGATTCAGCTACTGAGTGAACGGATTGTGACCACGCGTGAGATGCATGAGTTTTTGGAAAACATCTTGGCAACCACGTGTAACGCATTGCAAACTCCGGCCGCTTTTGTTGTCTCATACACATCCGAAGGGCCAAAAATGGAGCGCTCAATTGGAATTGGGGACGAAGGATCACAAATTGCGGCCAATAGCGAGCTTCAGTCGATGCTGGAGATTAAAAGCAAAGGTGGGGTAATCTCCACTGATGAATTTGGTGATTACCCGATTGCGGCCGGAAACGAAGATATGGTTCGCTGGGGTGAATACTGGATTCGTCCATTGCGGGCCAAAAAGTCGGATCAAATGTTGGGGATTTTTGGGATCAAAACTCGACAAGATATTCCTTATCTAACCGAAGATGAGAACCGGCTGTTTAACAACCTTTCCCGGCAGGCCGCTTCTGCATTAGAAGATCAAGTCTTGCAACGGCAGGTGTTTGCGGCCGTCGAAGGATTGTTGCCACAAGTTTCGGAGCGTCAGCAACGGGCGACGTTGGCCGCGCACAGTGATCCTACACCGGCCCTGACCCAACCGGCCGATGAGCTAGAGGTTTTGAAAGACCCAGACTTCCCCGGCATGGTGCGGGATGCACTCTCTCACTATTGGGGCGGCCCACGCCTAACAGAAAGCCCTTTATTGGCCTTGTCGATCGTGCAAAATGCGCTAGAAGATAACGAAGACAACGCAACTAGGGCGATGCGGGAAATTTTGACCAAAGCGATTGACCGGCAAAAGCCAGAGGGGGATCGGAGTTGGACTAGTGCAGACTGGATTTTATACAATATTTTAGAGCTTAAATTTTTGCAGGGGCGCAAAGTTCGAGATATTGCACGCCGTTTGGCGATGAGTGAGTCGGACCTGTATCGTAAACAGCGGGTTGCTATCGAAAACGTGGCTAAAACAATCTCTGAGATGGAGCGGGTTGAGAGCCAACACTAAATCGCTATGTTTAAATATGTTGGCAATCAGCTTCAGTGTGAGGGAATTCCACTTTCAGCAATTCAAAAAGAAGTCGGGACGCCAACCTATGTTTACTCGGCCGGTTTAATCCGCCAAATGATGAGTGCTTATCAAGTGGCCGATCCGAATGCAGTTTTTGCCTATGCGCTTAAAGCCAATCAAAACATTGAAATTTTAAAATTGATTCGTGAAGCCGGTTTTGGGGCTGATGTCACAAGCGGCGGTGAACTTTTTCTGGCTTTGGAGGCTGGTTTTGACCCAGAGAAAATTATTTTTTCCGGCGTGGGCAAGCGAGACGATGAAATTCTGATGGCATTTAATGCTGGGATTTCAGCCATACATGTCGAATCACCGGCCGAAATGTATGTGATCGAAAAGCTGGCGGCCGAAAGAGGGCTCCGGGCCAAAGTGGGGATGCGCTTAAATCCAAATGTTGATGCCGAAACCCATCCTTATATCTCTACCGGTCTGCTAGAGAATAAATTTGGGGTTCCGATTGATGCTGGAATAAAGCTGATCAAATATGCGGCCGAATCACCCCATCTGACCCCAACCGGTGTCGCGATGCATATCGGGTCGCAAATCCGCGAAATTTCATCGTTTGTAGAGGCGGCAAATCTTGTGACCGATGTGGCCGTAGAGCTAAAATCGGCCGGAATTGAGCTAAATTACATCGATCTGGGCGGTGGTTTAGGGATTAATTATCAGCGTGGCGAGTCAAATAGCGCTGAACAGATTGAAGCGATACAGAATTGGGTGACCCAGGTTGGCGAGCCAGCCCGTGACGCGGGATTTGTGGTTAAAGCAGAGCCGGGTCGCTCAGTGGTGGGTGCGGCCGGAGCGCTGTTGAGTCAAATCACATTCTCGAAAAATAATGGGGCTAAAAACTTTTTGATTGCAGATGCAGGGATGAATGATTTAATTCGGCCGCCGCTTTATTCAGCCCACCATCCAATTTTGCCCCTTTCTTTGGCAAGAGGCGGCCAATCAGGGCCAAGATCAACCGTTGATGTGGTGGGGCCGATTTGTGAAAGCAGTGACTTCTTAGCCAAAAATATTCAGTTACCTAACATGCAACGTGGTGATCTTATTGCGGTGATGAACGCAGGTGCTTACAGCTTTGCGATGAGCAGCAACTACAACGGCCGGTTACGCCCGGCCGAAGTTTTAGTTGATGGGGACTCTTGGCGCGTTATTCGGCCGCGACAGCAATACGCTGATCTGCTGTGAAACAATCTCTAAAAAAAGTTTTATGTCAACGGGTTAATAGTTTGCCTCTCTGGATTTCTTTATGGTAGACTCAAAAATTAACTCTCGGAATCAAAGGCATGGAACCGGAAAATACCTATATAAGAAGTAGCGACATGGACGAACAAGCAAGCGAAACAACAAATGAAAACGGGGCACCATGGGGTGGCTGGGAATGGTTTAAAACAATCTTGTTTTTAAGTATTCTGTTCATCGCTGGTTTTGTCACGATCAATGTTGCAGGGCCGATGTTGTTTACTGATTATGTACCGGGGATTATCGGGTTAGACAGCCAAGAAAGTGATGATGCAGGTGAAATGGCTGAACCGGCTGAGCCAGATGCAACCACCGGTGATTCCGATGATACGGCCGAGACACCCCGAGAGGAAGATTCAGACCAACCTGCTGAATCTTCTGAAGATGGGGAGATGGCTGAAGGTGAAGCAAGCGGGGAGGCTGAACCTGCAACTGAGAGCGTCGAAGAAGCTGGAACAACTGGAAAAATTGAGGATGAGTCTTCTGATACCAGTGATGATGGCGAAGTTGAGCAAGCACCGGCCGAGCCAGAGGTAGAGGTCTATATTGTTCAAATTGGTGACACGCTAACCTCAATTGCCGCTGTTTATGGAACAACGGTGGATGAAATTATTGCTGTCAACCAGTTTTTAAACCCTAATTACGTGCAATTGGGGCAAGAAATCAATATTCCAAAGTAAGTTTGCGTGAAAAAACAAAATATTGCCTGCGCATAAGCGTCTTCTTGGCTAGTAGATGACTAATTGGTTATTTGAATTCCTAGTGAGATTGCTACGATAAAAGGGGGATTAAAATATGGTTTGGGTTACACTTATATCTCTGCTTTTGAGTTAGGTTTTAAGTGAAAGCAATCTAAACAGGGTAATTTTAGGGTGTGATATTACGCTAAAAATTACTTATTTTCTTCTTTTTCTTAACAGCAAAAAATGCAATATAAGGTGACAATATGATTGCTGTTCTGTGATCAAACACACCGGTTGCAGAAAGTAACCCGATTGCATTTTGAAAATGAAAAGATGTTAATAGAACTATTGCCCATCTCTGGGCGACTAGTTTTAATCTCAACGTACACAAATTTATCACTCTAATTCATCCGACTAAATGAAAGAAGTAATTGGTCAAGTCGTCAACAACTTTGAAATCCAAGACATCCTCGGTGAGGGTAGTATGGGGATTGTTTATCGTGCCTACCATCCTGATCTTCAGCGGTACACGGCTATCAAAGTGTTGCGGCCGGAAATGATCAATATTCCCGATTCGTTTGAGCGATTTTTACAAGAGGCGAGAACCGCGGCCCAACTACAGCATGAAAACATTGTCAACGTCATCAACTTTGGTGAAATCGAAGAAAGCTACTACTTGATGATGGAATATGTGGAAGGGGCGAGTATGCGTGAGTTGGTTCAGGAGAATACTCAAGGTATTCCTGTACCGGATTTAGCCGTCATATTTACCCAAATCGCGGACGTTCTTGAATTTGCTCATGATGAAGGAGTATTACACCGAGATTTAAAGCCAGACAATATTTTGCTCACCAACAATGAAGATGAGCCAGACGGTCAATACCGTGCAATGGTGAGCGATTTTGGGCTTGTTAAGATTGCGCATGGGGAAAGCCTAACGCAAACGGTTAACGGTATGACATTGGGCACTCCGGCCTACATGTCGCCTGAGCAATGTACCGGTTCAGATACGGATTCTCGCTCAGACATCTATTCTTTGGGTGTCACGATGTACGAGGCGGCTACCGGTCAACGGCCATACCCGATCCGGAATCTGTTTGATGCGGTGAAATTCCATACTAGTGGCAAACTAGTTCCCCCTAAAGCACTTAATCCCGACATCCCTAATCGACTAAACATTTTAATTCGGCAGATGCTGAATACCGATCCTGACAAGCGCCCTTCATCTGCGGCTGAGGTCAAAAAGCGTTTGTCTCGCTTTTTGCCGAATGCTAGATCGATCAGCGATTCTCAAATCCATGCTCGTTTGCGCAATGGGGCCGGTTATGTGCCCGATCCTTCTGATAGTCAATTTTTGTTCTCTTCTATAAGAGAAGAAACGCTAAAAGAAGTCAGCAAGCCAATTTCGCGCTGTATTGTCGTGACTTACAAGGGAAGGGTAGAAAGCGTCTATCCACCTTTAGTTGAAGGTGAGAAGCTGATTGTCGGCCGTAGCAGTAATGTAGATATTGTTCTAGGGCGCAAAGAAAGATACGTTTCGAAGCATCACTGCGAAATTACGGTTTTAGGCAACCGGGTTGAGATCCGCGACTTGGAAAGCACCAACGGCACGTTTATCGGTGACATTCGGATCGGAGCAGGCATAACTGAGTGGCCCGAAGACCAAGACATTAACTTAGGTGGCTATAAACTCTCTTTACGCAGTGTAAGTGAAGGCGAGAAACTTAAAGACGAAGGCAAAATAGAAGAAAGGACGGTTATTCAAGGTCAATTCATTTTGTCCTGTGTGGGCGCTAAGCCAGACCTTGTTAATTTGTCCGGAGAACCAGTTATTGTCGGCCGGTTACCCGCATGTCAGATGATTTTGCCCAACGGCCGCGTATCTAAAAAGCATCTTCAAATTGAAGTAGAAGGGGAGCAAGTGTTTGTGACTGATCTAAACAGCACCAATGGCTCAAACCTCAATGGGGTGCGGTTGACCCCCAACACCAAAGTCCCTTGGGATGGCAACGCGCCGCTTAAAATTGCTGACTACGACATTTTATTAACCAAACCCTTGATCGGTACCGGCACCGGATCAGGTTAAAATTTAACCTTTTAGCAGTCAATAAAAAAGCGGTGCTTCGTAAAACAACGAAGCACCGCTTTTTGTTTTTATTTAGTTGAAAGCTTTAGTATTTAATTCGGACGATGTTGAATGTGATGCTTCCGTTGGGCGCATCAATTTCGACCGATTCCCCTTTCTTCTTGCCGAGTAGGGCAATTCCCAAGGGGCTTTCGTTAGAAATACGGCCGTCAACAGGATCAGCTTCAGCAGGGCCTACCAAGTGGTAAGTTTCCTTTTCGTCTTCACCTTCTTCAACAATCGTGACAAATGCACCAAGCGATACACGGCTTTTTACGACCTTTTCTTCGCTGATCAGGCTGTAATTATTGAGAATCTCCTCAAGTTTCTCAATACGGCCTTCTAGGAAGGATTGTTCGTTGCGCGCTGCTTCTAGCTCAGCGTTGTCGACAAAATCGTCGTCTTGCCCATCTTCTAGGGCCATTGCTAGGC
>JAHDGV010000815.1 GCA_020631655.1 Chloroflexota bacterium
TTTGGCATTGCAACGGTTAAAATTCAGCCTAACTTGAACCGGTTAGGCTGTCAACGATTTAAGGACGTTTTATCTATGTGGCAACAAGCGCCACGGCCGTAGCAACAGGCCAATTGCTTTTTTATGTGTTTAATCTAAATCTAGGGGGATTGCACAGGTCCATGATTTAGGCTATTCCCAGTAAATCTAGCATACGACAAGGGGTTTGAAAAGTAGAATCGGTGAAAAAAAAGCAATGGTGAATAAAAAGAGATCGGAATGATAAAAGCCCATCAACCTGCTAAAATGGGGGCAAGATAAACATAATCTCAGGGATAATAGTGATGGCTCAAAAACATAAAATCGGTGTGCATGTCTCAGCCCATCAGCGAGACAATTATGGGGTAGCGGCCCCCCATCTGGTGTCGGTTGTTTCGTTTGATCCGGGTGCTTTTGACGAGATACCGGAGCAAGCGATCAAGATTTTCAGAACACACGAGGTGCATGATCACAAAGATGCCCCAGGGGATTTTGATCGGCTGAAAGATGATGAGCTAGAAGGTGCGGCCGAATTTTGGTGGGGATTCCTAAAAAAACATTATGAACCAATTCGGGAGCGATATGGGGACGATGTCTACTTCCAACCCATCAATGAGATTAATAACCCACGCACGATTATATATTTGCGCGGCATGGTTAAAGCGGCCGAAAAAGATGGCTACAAGCTGGCCCTGTGGGGGGATGCGGGTGGTAGTCCCGACCTGCCTGACTGGATTAGCACATGGATGCCGTTTATGAAAGAGGTGCAGGCGGGCGGACATATCTACAGCCGCCATGCCTACTCGGGCGTCACGATTGATTCGGTGCACCTAACCAAACCTGATGGGACACCCAGCGACAGCAACACCGGCCGCCCGTTTGTTGAAGCCAAACTGATGCTTGAAAACGGCATCTACATGCCGATGGTGATCACAGAGTTGGGCTGGCTAGCAGGCTGGAACGGCCTCCCGGCCGGGTGGCTCGATGATATTTTGCGCTACAACAAACTGATGATGGAGCACGATAATATTGTTGGTTCTTGTTTGTGGAACGCGGGCAAATGGGAAACGGCTCCGAACATTTTGGCGGGGCAACCGCTATTGGATCTGGGCAATGAGCTTAGAACGATGGAACCGAAATTCTTTGTACCGGGCGAGACGGAAAAACTGATCGAGCCTGAGCCGGAACCAGAACCGGTCGTTCCCGTTGTGCCAACTCCGTCTGCACCGGTACCACCACCCGTCACGACTACACCGGAGCCGGACACCGCAACGACGCCGGTTCAACCGACCCCGGCGCCAGCTCCCACGGCTCCAGCAATTGAACCACAACCGCCGGTCACACCGGACCCAACGACTGTTCCGGTTAATCCAGAGCCGCTGGTTAAGCATAAAGCGGTAATCATTAAGCTGGGTCAAGAGGAATCGGCCGCCGCTTGTGCCAAGATTATGGCCAATTATGCCTTTGATCGGCGACGCAGTGTCACGTTTAGCACGGACGATATGTTAACGCTGTTGCGTGGCGGTAACTACCAGAGTATGGTTGAGATTTATCGGCCGGAGTTGCCCAGTAACCAAGATGCGATTGAGAAAATTGTGGCGGCCGGATATTCTTGGCGCGAAATTAGATCAGCGTAGCAAAAATCCTTTGAAACTGATTATTCAAGTCCCCTGTTTAAACGAAGAAGAAACCTTGGCCGATGTGCTAAGTGATATTCCAACGTCAATTCCGGGGATTGACACCATAGAAA
>JAHDGV010000169.1:0-1115 GCA_020631655.1 Chloroflexota bacterium
GCCAGTGTTGAGCCATCGGGTGAAAATCGAACACGCCACACACTCGTATCCCCGATAGATACACTATAAAGACAGGTATCGATACCAAGACAAGTGGTTGCCGCGGTAAACATCGGGCCGATCCAGTAGCGAAACACCCCAAACAAAATAAATCCCCCGATCAAAATTCCAACAAACATACCGCATGACCGAAATCCTGTTTTTATTAAACCGGCCCCATTTCCTTTTTCTTCAGACATCATATCTCCTATTAATTTGCTTTGATGGTGTCATTGTACGGTGCGATCTTAAACAGAATGCGTTCAATTGGATGCAGAATGTCTCACGCAGATAGTTGGTGGTTATCATTTTGGCTTCAGGTGTGTTCGGCATCTGCGATATCACCCTTCAACAAGGTGCCAACAAGTTGGCATTAGCAGAACTTTGTTGTGCACTTAAGCGTAGCGACGCTTAGGGCTCCTTGCGAGCGAAAGTCCTAGTGGTATGATTCGGCCAAATTTGAATGAGGAGATTTTGATCATGTTGGAAGGGAAAATTGTCGTCGTAACCGGTGGGAACCAAGGATTGGGAGAAGCCATCGCCCAAAAATTTGCAGATGCCAAAGCGATTGTATGGTTGGTAGCGCGCAATGAAGGAAAATTAGAAACGGCCGCGCAAAAAATAATCGGCAGTGGTGGCACGGCCAAAATTCAGGCATGCGATTTGGCTGATAACGGCCAAGTCAAAAGTTGCGTAGCCAACATTCTGGCGGCCGAGGGACAGATTGATATTTTGATCAACAACGCCGCCATGTGGATTCAGGGGGACATCGCGGGCTCAACTCCGGCCGATATTCAGAAGGTGTTTGATGTGAACGCGGTCGGCAATATCTACATCGCTCAAGAGGCGGTTGCCGGGATGAAAGAGCGCAAATCGGGGCAAATCATCAACATCAATTCGTTGGCCGGTATCGAGGCGGACAAAAATTGGCCCATTTATTCAGCTACAAAATATGCGATGCGGGGCTTTAGCGAAGCGTTAAAAGCTGACGTTGAAGGGTCGGGGATTAAAGTCAGCGATGTGTATCCGGGGGGGATCAACACCAATTTGTATACCAACGCTGGATTAGACATTGT
>JAHDGV010000169.1:1215-11094 GCA_020631655.1 Chloroflexota bacterium
GGCAGTGGCAAATAGGTTGGCAGGTAATGTTCAAAATCGCGAACTGTTTCTGTTAGGTTTCGGCGGGCCTCATCCTGCAAATAATACCGCTGTGCATATTGGCCGATGAGTAAGATCAGCTGAACGTTGTTGAATTGATCAAACAACTGGGGATGCCAAAGTGGTGCGCACTCCGGCCGGGGCGGTAGATCACCCGATTTACCTTTGCCGGGGTAACAAAAGCCCATCGGCACGATCCCAATTTGGTGGGCATCGTAAAACGTAGGCTTGTCAATCCCCATCCATTTGCGGAGTAGATTTCCACTAGGATCATCCCACGGGACACCTGATTCATGCACTTTTCGGCCGGGGGCCTGCCCAATGATCAGAATTTTGCTGTCAGGTGCGGCGCTCATCACCGGCCGAGGGGGATGGGGTAGCTCAGGCGCACAGACTTCGCACCGTTTAATGTCCTGCAAAAGGAGTTCCATACGGCCGATTGTAATCAACCTTGAGTTTTTGACGACTGGATGTAGGAAAATGTAGGAAAATGCAGGCTCCCCCTCCATTCAAATACACCAAGTTAATAGCTTTTACACTGGTGTAGCTTGCTCGGTTCGTGCACACACAGCTTTAATCGCTTCGACATCATTGTCATAGCGGTCAAGGAGCGCGTGCAGCCACCGTTCCAACCCAAAGGCCACGCAACTTGTAAATGCATGTTCACCCGATGCGAGCCTTATATCGCACCGTTCTCCAAAGAAATTACGATGGTAGTTAACAGATGAGATCGCTACACCATCGTGCGTTAAAAATTCCTCTTTTACTGGGAACAGCTTTTGCATGAGCTTACGTTTGCCTTGGTCCTCGAAAAATGGATCAGTTGCTGTATCTACATCTAGCGTTAGGTCTAGTTCTTCCGCTAAATCGAGAATACGTTTTTTACCTTCAACCAAATGTGCCTTTGTTTCTTCCGGTGAGCCGATGCACACAATTTCGCGCATATGAAAGCCCCACAACCTTTTTAGGCCGATGTACTCTTTCTCATTGCGAAAACAATGACCGTTGGTTGTAATTTTTAATGCCTCATCAAGCTGTGTGTTTTCAAAGTGCATGTAAACGTTGTAGCAAGATGCCGGTTGCAACATGAAATGGCCGTCTACCAAGTGATCATTTGGCACACAACAATCGTGATCAGCATGTTCACCCGTTGCATAAGCCTGCAACTCATCTGGCTTGATTTTGGTCACAAGGCTACCGAGGTGTGGAAAGTTGCGGAAGTAATCGAGTTTGTTTAATGCTTCCACCGACAAAAGTGGTGGAAAGTGCATATCGGTCGCACCCATTTCTGCGGCCCATCCCAAGTATCGCGCCTCTAAAAGATTTACGATCTCGATTAGGTCCGGCCCTAAAGTGAGCAAGCCGTTTTTGGTTGAAAATAATTGAGTCATATTATCCTTTAAAGTAGTTCTCTTCGATCGCCTTCAAAGTTCTCAACTTATCAACGCTAATTTCTTCTAGATCGATGGGTTGCCCTGTGGCCTGCTCAATCAGAAAAATAATTTCAACAAAATCGAGTGAGTCGATAATGCGATTGTCGATTAGATCAATCTCTGCATCGATTTCCCCCAAATCTGGATTGCGAGAGTGCAGAAAGTTCATGATACTGTCGAGAGAAGGTGCTGGTGTTTTTATAGTCATAATTTATTGGTTCCTTTGGCGGTTTCTAGATCAACCCAATCAACATGGCACAGGGCTGGGCTAAACGGCCGTCTATTTTTGACCGGGTTTTTAATCGTTAATGGGTTGTCTAAAAAATTGAGCGCATAGGGATGTGCATAGTTCGTTCAATTTACCCTACAGCAATCATAAGCCTCTATCCATCAAACTAAATCGTTTTTAGATGGTCAATGTTTCCCATGCCGGTTGGCAAAGCTCATAACGCGCTTCATCGATACAGGACTGAACGTGTTTTGCCATCAGATCAACGTTGGGTTCTTCCAAAATTGTGTCGTGATCTCCACCGGCAAAACGGGTTGAAACTTTGCCATTGGCCGTTTTAAACCAGCCGGTTTTGGGATAGGGGGTAAACCGGCCGAACTTGTAATAGTTGCTGTGCCAACTGTCTGATCCAAAAATCAGATTAACCGGCTGCTTTGTCGGTTGCCGATCGTAATTTTCCATGGCGATCTTGGTCAATAAGTTCACCTGATCTGCCACACTTAGCGATTCAAGGGGCAACTCATCAAAATCTTTCTGTTTTTCGCCCCAAGGTGCAATTTTCGCCATGTAATCCATTCTGGATTTAAGCGAGCCAGAGCCGAGCATCTTGACATGATTCGCATACGCGTTGAAGCGTCGTTCTTCTTTATCAAGCGTGTAACATTCGATCATTAGCATCAGTGCTGTTTGATGCCCCATTTTGTAGAGCAATTGGGCTACTTCGTATGCGATCCACGCATCGAAACAAAACCCACCCATCAAATAGGGGCCTTCCGGCTGAACGGCCAACAGCTCTTCTAAACAATGCTGGGCCATCGCCTTGATAAAATTATCGGTCTGATCAATTTGAATTCGGCCGGATGGAAAACAATAGAGCGTCTGGTCGGGTGAAAGCTTGTCCGCGAACCATGCGTCTCCAAACCAAAAGAATGGCAAGGTCGCTAGTTCAGGGTCCGTGCTGATTTTCATCAAGAGTGCTCTTGAATGCAGACGTTCTCTTTTTTGGAAAATACTGATCCCCAACAGCCGCCGAAAATCTCTCTCCGAAAGCTGGTCAGAACTTTCCTTCACATCTGGTTCCATCAAGTTTTGCATAGTCTTTTCCGAGAAGCGTTACCGTCATCTCGTTTCCACAGGTCTACGTAACAAGATAATGGGTAAACGTTATTTTGCTAGGCACCAAACGTTACTTTAGCCTTTTGAATCGTTATTTCCCCCATAAAATAGCGATTGATCAGGTTAAATCTGACATAGACAACTACAATAAATTGCAGGGTCGATGATTTTTAAAGTCTAAAATATTGTGCTGATTTTGTTTATAGGATACTGGTTCCTGTCCCCATTAACCTTGTGGGATGAGTTTATGGTTGGCGGATAACTTTGAATCTTAAGCAATTGTTGAAAGCTATAAAAAATTGTTAAAGCTGATTCAACAATTAATCCCCCGGCCGATAAGCGCGCTCAAGATTGGCACGTATATCAGTCTCATCCATCCAAACCGGCTTGAGCTGACGCTGTGCAAATATGGGAGACTGGTCGTTGTAGTGTGGCGAAGATTCATCTAGCGTAGCGGAACCAAACTGATGGATGCTTTGTGAGCTCATGTTTCCCTCTGCATCCCACTGCACAATCATGATGTAGCTGTCTCCGTTGGCCCCGCGAATCCGGCCGTCCTCGTCAAACGCCCCGTACAAAGCGGTTAAAATGTCAGGGCCGCCCCCCACTGGTATGTCCAAATCCCCGCGTCGGATGCGGTTGACCTCTCCCCATTCAGGGTCGATTCGGCCGAAATGTGTGTGCAAATGGTCCGTTGCCGCTTCAAACGCATCGTATAACAGCCACAGCGGAATGACCGAATCGGTCAGATGGGACGCTCCCATTTTTGCCCCGTCAAAATCCCCTTTCATGTTATTGATCATGTAAAGGGTCACGACTCCGAGCGCGGCATGTTTGTTTTGCGGGTCGGTGCGTAAATCCCATTCCCCCAAATGATCGGCCGCTTGCTGCAGCCGTTCATCATCCCACGGAGCCAGCGTGATCATTTCCTGAATCCAGCCAACGTCAGACTCGGCCGCATAATAATTATCAAACTTGTAAGCGATAAACTCCTCGGCCGTAATCGAGCCATCATTCCCAAACAGCTCGAGCGACCTCAGCTGTCGATTGGTTTGTGGATCGTCGATCCCCATCCAAGCAGGAAAATTTGCTGAATCAGGGTTGCCCGGGCCAAGTGTGGTCTCGAACGGGGTGCTGTTGCTGTTTTGGATAAAGCCTGACTCAGGATTCAAAACCTGTGGCAGTGATTCAAACGGTACGTAGTTGTTCCACAGGGTTTCGCTGGTGTTGCCCGGCAGGTAAAGGCCCCAATCGTATAGATCGTTTCGTTCTGGAATCAGCCCGTTGTAGACGTAGAAAATGTTTCCATCTTTGTCTGCATAACCGGCGTTAAACATCGGCAGGGGGCCATTGGCCATGACGGCATACCACTCATCAAAGTTGGTGGCTTTGTTCAGGTTAAAAAACTGCTCAACCAGCCGGATGTCACCCAGCGTGGCGTAGCGCAGGGCATACACCCCGTGCGGTTGCCGAATGGTCGGCCCATAAACAGACCAAGCCACCTCACGCCGGACGGTCCAGCGCAAGTTCCCCCACAGCTTTACCGTGATCGGGTGCTGGTCAATTTGTAGATCAAGCCATTCTCCATCGAACAAATATTGATCGGGATTGTCAGGGTTCACTTCTAGCACATACACATCAACCAGATCAGGAGAGTTGACGGTAAACGACCAGCCTAGATTCCGATTGTGCCCGTTTAGCACTGATGGGGTACCTGGGAATAAACCGCCTACTGCGTCCCAACCTTCTTCACTATGCACATGGGCTTCGTACCAAGTAACCGGTCCGTTCCACGGCTGGTGGCTGTTGACGGCCAAAAAGGTTTCCCCGTTGGCGCTCCGGGCTGGCCCCACGGCGATTGCGTTAGAGCCGTGTGCCGCTACCGGATCTGGGAATAAGTAGCTTGTGTTATCAAAACGGGCTGAAACATCATCCGGCCGTTCATCGCCAAACAAATCGCCCAACGTTCCTTCCAATCCAAAAAAGAGGGGTTGTTTGTGTACAAACGCCGCCACAATATCAATGGCGGTTACAGGAAAAAGCCCCGGCAGTGTTTCGCTTGGATTCTCTTGAGCATATTGGTTCAGTCCGGCCGCGTATCCCTCTAAAACCAGCTTCATCTCCGGCGAAATATCTGTCTCGTATTGTGCCTCAACAATCTGCCAGATGTGGAGCGCACCAACCATAAAGTCATTGGGAGCAGCGTCAATCCCGTACACACTTGCCAGCGTTCCGCGTGCGGCATGCGTAGCCTGTTGAATAGTCAGAAAATCATCCTCAGCATGGGCGTAGGCTAACCCAAATGCGGTATCCGCATCGGTTTTGCCAAATATGTGCGGAACACCAAACGTGTCTCGCAAAATCTCAACATCGTACGTGCCGGGTGGTGGGGCGATATTGGACAGATTTTCGCGTACCGGAAAGTAGACGATTGCAAGCAATACGGCCGTAAGCACGACCAGTGTGATGAGGGTTTTTCGCAGCCAAGGTTTCATATCTTGAACCATACCTTAGCCCCATTTTTTTGGCACATAGATATAACGTAATAGCCCCTTAGTTTAGAAGGATACCCGAGCTATATCGAAAAAATATGCCACCCATTACCATTAACCTCTGATCAATTGATTTAGAATTAGAAGGTTTGGTCACAGTCTATGCCCAATAAACGTTTGTCGATTTTGTGTCTTGCCACATCTGCTGGATTTGGCGCGCTTTTGTTTTGCCTCATACTGTTTTCTGTTCAGCCAACAGATGCATACAACCAAGGTTCAGCTGAGTTTGCTGGCTTAATGGCGCTTGCCAACGAAAACGAATCTGTGCGGGTCATTGTGCAACTCAATGTTCCTGTAGAGCCTCTGGATGAGTTTGATTCCCCGCAAGCGGTAGAGCAACATCTGTCACAAATTCAATCGGCCCAAGATTCTGTGCTGAGCGGCATTGCTGAAGATGATGTGAGGGTGACGGCCGACCTTGAGACCATTCCTTTTCTGGGGCTGGAGGTTTCGGCCGATGGGTTGGCCGCCCTACAAAGCTCATCTGATGTCATAAACATCATCGAAGATATTCCGGTTCCACATGCGCTAGACAGCAGCGGTGATGTGATTGGTCGACCGGCCGCCACGGCACACGGGCTGACCGGCGAGGGGGTTGCAATTGCGATTCTTGACACAGGTGTCGACATTACCCACGATGCATTTAAAGATCAATTTGGCAACAGCCGAATCGTGTCAGAAGCCTGCTACTCATCAAACTCTTTAGCCTACAACGCAGTTACCGTTTGCCCTGATGGATCAGAAGAATCAATTGCGGCCGGTTCTGGTGATGATTGTCAAGTGGCTGCTATCGGCTTTTCAGACGCTCAGGATGACTGTGAACACGGCACCCATGTAGCGGGTATCGCGGCCGGTGGAGACGTAAACGCAGGAATTTTCGGCGTTGCCCCAGAAGCCGATATCATCGCGATCCAGGTCTTCTCTTTGTTCCAAGATGGGGTCGTTTGTGGATCACAGGCCAACTGCACGTTAAGTTTTACAAGTGATCAACTGCTTGCTCTTGAACGAGTGTATGAGCTCCGCAACACGTTCAATATCGCATCTGTAAACATGAGTTTGGGCGGTGGTAGCTATGCAACCTATTGTGACTCTGACAGCCGTAAAGCGATAATCGATAATTTAGCGGCGGCCGGAATCGCCACCATCATTGCGGCCGGGAATGACGGCTATACCAGTACGGTTGGTGCGCCAAGCTGTATCTCAAGCGCCATCACCGTGGGATCAACAAACGATGATGACACCATCGCTTCTTACTCAAACATCGGGCCTCAAATCGATCTTCTTGCACCCGGCACCAGCATTTTTGCCGCCATCCCCGGAAACGATTACGGGACAAAAAGCGGCACATCGATGGCAACACCACAGGTGGCTGGTGCGTGGGCCTTGCTGAAACAAATCGATCCGAATGGGACGGTTTCAGCGCACCAATCCGCATTTTCGACATCCAGCACCCTGCTGGACGATGCACGAACCGATGGTGTATTCACCTTCATGCCCCGCATTAACCTTTTAGAGGCGGCCAATGATTTAGCTCCGGGGCTACAAACAGACATCAGCTTTTCAAATGGAACGTTTCTGCCGGGTGACCTGATTACAGCGACAATCACGATTAGCAATAATTTAGACTTTAATGCTGATGATCTGGTTGTTACCGGATTGCTCGAAGACAATTTCATTTTCAGCCCATCCTCTCTGTCTGGCGACGGCAGTTACAGCACAATTGGGGATCAAACGGTGATCACATGGACAACCGGATCTGGGTTAGCTAGTGACAGCGCCATATCACGGATCATTACCGGCTTTGTCAAAAGTGATCTATCGGCCGGTGGATATATCTCAGCCACGTTTGGCACGATGGGTAGCAATTTAAGCCGCACCGGTGCCGTTCACGCAAACTCGGTCATCAACGCGATTAACCAGTGTGGTTTTACAGAAAGTTTTGAAGATGGGAACCTAGGCTTTGAATGGTCAACAGAAACAACAAATACCGGCCGCGTGCGAGTCACGTCCAACCGCTCATCTGACGGAAGCTACGGGCTCGTCATTGATGATGCGGTCAGTGATTCTGATGTATCTGACTTCCGCGCAGTTTTGACATTTGATTTAGAGGGGGCTGAAAATATCAACCTCAGCTTTGATTGGAGCGATCTTGGGGACGAGTACGGTGCGTTGTACGATGGGGTCTTTATCCGCTCAACACCGGCCGATTCATGGGTCAAGATCTTCGACTTTGCCGGGGACAGCAACGATGATGTGTTTAACGATGCAACGATTGACATCAGTGCGGAGGCAACTTCGGCCGGTGTCGCACTGACATCAAAATTCCAGCTCGCTTTCAGCGGCAACGACAACTTCTCCGCCAATTTTGACAACCCCGGCGGTGGAGACGGCTATGTCATCGACAATATAGCTTTGAGTTGCAACTACACTTTAGAACCGCTTGCGCTTTCAGGTACAGCCAGCGAATCTAATCCAGAGGTAGGTGAAGAATTTGAGGTGACTTTTGACGTTAACAATTTGGCGGACAGCAATCAAACCGGCTTAACCATTAGCGCAACAATTCCAAGGGAAGCCTCAGTCGTCAACACTGTTTTGATTTTTGGGGGAAGTGGGATAAGCACAGAGAGCCTCCCACTGCTGGTTGAAGATGGCACATTGTCAGCTAACGAAACGATGTCGATCACCATTCCGCTCACCATAGCGGAGGGAACCTCGGCCGGAGAAAGCCTCAATATCACCCTTGAAGTCTCAGGAGACAAACTAACCGAAACGCAACGCATTTCAGTCCCTTTCACCGTAAAAAACAGCGCCCCAACCGTTTCAAACGAGACGGTGTTTCCAACAGAATCTGGGCCGCTCACCTTTAATGTTGTGGCAAATGATAGCGATATCAACGGTGATGGTTTAATTGTTTCCGCCATTGGCTTGCCGGGATACGGCACAGCTACCTTTATCTCCCAAACAATCAGCTACACCCCAACCGATTCGTTCAAAGGTGGCGATGTACTGACCTATACAGTTTCAGATCAAAACGGGGGATTGGGGACCGGGCTAATGACAATCATTGTTCCGAACAGTGCCCCCAAAGCAACAAATGATGTGGTGACTACAACCTTAGGAAGCACCATCGTCATAAACCCGCTCACGAACGACTCGGATCCAAATTTTGATACGTTGGTGCTCGAGTCGATCTCCTCACCGTCGGCCGGTGAAGCACGCATTTCGGGCGACTCGGTCATCTTTACGGCAACGGGTGCAACACCCACCACGGCCGTGTTCAACTACACCGCTTCTGATCAGGATGGCGGGATCGCTGATGGAACAATCTCTGTTGTGATCACCCAGCCAGAAGATGATGAGCCTGTTGAAGAACCGATCGAAGATCCAATTGAAGAACCAGATGATGGCACTGAGTTTGAGGTCGATCCAACCTCCCCTGTCCCGCAAACGTTTAACGGTGCAGATGGGAAAATTTCTCTCGATATACCGGTTGGCTCTTTGCCCGGAGAAAGCAAAACCCTCCTCATGGAATCACGGCAATCACCTTCTGCGGCCCTACCCACGGCCGGTGCGGGGCTTTATTTTGATCTGAATCTGAGCGATACAAACGGCTCACTCTTGGATCAGCCAACGTTTGATCCGCCGCTACAGCTAAGCATCGCATACAACGAAGCTTTGCTAAATGGTGTGCCGGAAGAAAATCTCCAACTGTACTTCTATGACACTGTGCAAAATAAGTGGATGGCTATCCCGATCGTTAACCGAGATTTGGAGCAAAACATCATCACGGCCGAGCTTGAGCACTTCACCGAGTTTGCGCTGGCTGATCAGTACACGGTTTATCTGCCGATGATTCAGCGCTAGATCAACCGATCTTCGATCTCCCAAACGTGATCGAGCAGATGCCATGCGGCCCGAATGACGTAGGTTCGTGGGGTCCAAATTTTGCCCCCACGCGGACCGGCCGCGGGCAACCCATCAATCACGGCCGAGCGCAGTGCCTCTGCCCCCTCAATGCGGATTCTGACCATCTGATCTTGCAGAGATTCTTCTTTCTCGCCCTTGAATCGGTAGGCGATTCTGCGTAGGTAGGCGGTTTCAGCCTCGATCACGTGGGCCAGCATTTTGGTTTGATCCCGGCCGCCGCCCCGTGGCCCTTTGCGCAACTCCCGCCCTTGCGCGGCTGCTAACGCTTGCTCAAAAGCATTCCAACAATCTTTTAGGATGGGTGCCAAGCGGGCTAACTCTGCTTCGCTAACCGGCCGTTCGTCTGCGATTGAGATAACCCCGGGCCCGCCAAAATCAGTGGAGGCATTCCCCTCTAATCGTTCCGAAACTGTGTAGTTGGCCAGATCAGGCAATGTCAAACTGGGGACCGCCTTTGCATACCGAGGGGCGTAGGCCAACAGAGATTCAATCGCCCCTTCTTCCGTTTTGGCCGAACGGCACCAGCCGGGGTAATCGTTGGCCATGGCACAGACTTTCTTTTTGCCGATTTCAAGGGTTATTT
>JAHDGV010000816.1 GCA_020631655.1 Chloroflexota bacterium
GCTTTTGGCTAAAATTATTAGTCAGTTTTCCTTTTGTCTAATCTGGCTAATAACCAGAAACTAAACGGCCAATTTTTTTCGTAGCTCGGTTGATGAAATATCACGCCGAAAAAGTCCATCAGGTATTGGCATAAATAGAGATTCAAAACCAGTTGGAGCCTGCAATGATTCAGGCGAATCATAAACCCCATCTTTCCCCTTCCGGCCTGCAACTAAAAATCCACAGTTTCGTTCTTGAATTTCAGACAGGGCATCCAACATTTCAGATTCACTGTTGCTGTAGTATTTGGGCATCAAAATCCGTTCGGCTGTATCAAACCCAATCACAAATGTAGTGTCACTAAACAAGCGAGCCTTATCTAAAAATGTGGGAGCCGTTGTCACATAAATAGGATGGTGGCCTGCAAATTGAGAAACTCGTTTTAGAAGAACATCTGTTGGTAAAGCAGGTTTATCAACGTTGGTTGCAGAAACTTCAAATGCAACTGGCTTACCTAAAATCTGCTCTGCTACTTTTGCCAATTCCAAATGCCCTTCATGCAAAGGGTTAAATGATCCAGGAAAAAGTACCTGTGGATTGATCCCAGCTTTTTTTGTTTTACCATGAGCATAGATTCCTACAAACTGACTGTTACCTAAAAGCAGTTCATCAATGTCATCTGTGTGGTCAATAACTGACTCAACAACTTCATCCTGCTTAGTTAAATCCAGCACTAATTGTTGCTCCAACCCACAGGCCTCAGCCAGCATGTTTAGCATGATGCGGCTAATCAGCTCTTCTTCTTCAACCCGGGTGCGGGCCCCTTTATCTAGCTTGATATAGGTTTGACTGATGCGGCTAAATTGCCATGTCACGATGTAGGCTCGGTGATCACCACGCTTTGGCTTGGTGGTTGAGATAGCGGCTGAACATGCTAACCCGATCAGATTTTCAAAATTGGGATACTGACCTGTGAGCTTAAAAGCTCGCTCAAACGCACTTCCTGCTAGCAAGCGGGCCGCATGACCAGACACATATTTTTCAGGGCTATGACCAACAAAATCATCAAAGGCGACTTGAGCATATGGGACACGAGCCTCAACCAATGTATTGCTGGCTCCCCCTACTGCGAGCAAATCTGATAAGGCTTGGGTTCCAGCCCCGGCCGTAGACAAAACTACTTTGTGCGGCAAAGCATGAATTTGCTCGATTAGATTAAACAGTTCAGGTTGCATATTTTACTGACTGAATGAGTTCTTGATTTTGAACAGATTGTGTTTCCCGGGAAACAGTCGCAAATAGCTCATAGTTTATGAGCCATTTGCTTACGCAACCAATCAAAGATTGGTTTGGGCTGAGCCTGATTCATCAGGCTTCTTATCTTAGCTGTGGGATTCATCCCGCAAGGACTATTCAAAATCTTTGGGCTGACGGAGGTAGCTATTGTGCATAAAACTACGTCGTGGAGACCAGCCATCAAGTCCAGGTTCACTCCGCAAGAAGTCAAAGTAACCCTGTACCCGGCTGTCCAACAAGTCAATCTGGTGGAGCAAAATAGCTTCCAAAGTTTTGGGTTGAACAGGTGATCCCCATTCTAAAGTACCATGATGAGATACAACCAAATGCAGTAGCTCACGCAAATCTTCATCACTTAGCTGGCCATAGGCTTTGGCCTCAAGCTCAATTTGAATGGCGGCTCGTGTGATATGCCCGACCATGTGACCGTCATCTGAAGTCCCAAATTCACCATCCATTGTGTATTCCCACACCTTGCCCATGTCAT
>JAHDGV010000817.1 GCA_020631655.1 Chloroflexota bacterium
AGCCCAATGCCTAGCGGAATTTGAGCGGCCGCAAAGGTGGCAAAAAACAGGCTGGTCATTAATCCCAACTGGGATGGGGTTAAGCTCAAATCTGTCGATAAATTCTCTGAAATAACCGCATTGGCTAACCTATAAAAGTAAGACAAAAAGTAGGCGCTGGTGAACATGAGAAAGATGGCGATTCGTTTATTCATGGGGCAACTCAGGTTTCCAAGCAAATGGTGCGAGCAGGGCAAATATCCCATAAATCACAATAAAAATCATAATCGATGGGTTGTAACTGCCGGTTAGGTCGTACAGCGATCCCATAACAAACGGACCCAAACTAGATCCTGCGACTTGGGCCGTAAACACAGATCCCCGAATTTTGCCCAAATGCTCCCGGCCGAAGTAGCGGGGCCACAATGTGCCCCCCATCGCGCTGTATAACGATGTGATGACGCCGCTCAACACTGCAAAGGCTGTTGCCATCCACATCGAATTTGTGAACAGCAACAGCACCATCGAAGCCGTTTGCCCCACCATGCTGATGACACCCAGCCAGCGTAGTGACATGCGGTCGGCCAGCCAACCGGCCGGTAGTTGCGCAATCGACATTGTGATACCGATTGTTGCCAAAACCGAGCCGGTTTGGACTTCGGTTAGCCCGACCTCACCAAAAAAGAAAAGCGCATTAAAGGTGAAAGCGGTCACAATCATGCTGATGCTGAACATCATTCCGGCCACAATCCAATAAGTTGGGGTTCGCATCGCCTGTTGCAGAGTAAAGTCGACCGCGGCCGGTTCTGAATCGATCAGGTTGGCAGGCCCGCTCCAGCCGCCGTCCAACAGTTGCCCAATATCTTCCGGCCGGTCAACGTAGAAAAAGATAATGAGCGGCAGCATGACTACCACCACAATCACTCCCAAAATCGGATAGGCTACACGCCAATCAACTATATCGAGTAGCCACAGCACAAAAAACGGCATCCCGGCCGCCGACAGCGAAAACCCGATGTTTGTGACCGCATTTGCCATCCCCAACCGTTTATCAAACCACATCGCGGCAGTGTTTTGTGAAAGCAGGCTTAATGCCCCTTGGCCAAACATGCGCAAAAACAGAAATGCTATAAACAACGTCCAGAAACCTGTCACAAAGCCGGTATAAACACAAACCAAGCCAAAGCAGACCACTACAACACCCATCACTCGGCGAATACCTAGCCGATCCATCTGCGCCCCAACATAAGTCATGATCAACGACGCCAGAAAAGTCCCCATCGCGTAAGCTCCGGTTTGTTGCGTACGGCTTAATCCCAAAGCCGCCTCGAACGAGGGGGTAAATAACGAAACTCCGGCCGTTTGCCCCGGAGTCGTCATGATGCTACCAATCGTGGCGATGGCCAGCATGACCCAGCCATAGAAAAATTTAGTTTTTTGACGGTTTGTTTTCATGAGGAGCAAAATTGTACTGGTTACTTACGGTAAATCGGCTGAGAAGATGATACTCTTTTATGCAACTCGCAATCTGAACTTATTTGATCATCAGGATTTATGGAAATCATCGACTTTCACACACATTTAGGCGATATTTTGTTTCACCGTGAAAAATCGCTCATTTGGGAGACAGGCATCCGCAAACGGCCGGACTGGAACGATGTCTACGAACGATTTAACTGGCCTGATTGGCCAACGTTCCATCGACTATTTGGCTCAGTTACCCACCGGCTTAACATTTTGGCCGGTCAAAATCGCAATCGAACCG
>JAHDGV010000818.1 GCA_020631655.1 Chloroflexota bacterium
CCGGGGCAGTGATAACATTCGTTGTAGTTTTCAACCGCAATTTTCCAGTTGGCGTTCAGATGCTTTTCGTGGTGATAGGTGTAAACGTTGCTCTCAAGCTCTGGTGCCAATTCAAGGATGCCTTCTCTCACGCCGGGATAGGTTTCATCCATCGAGGGGGCGTTTTTGTCGAGGTTAACGAAGATAAAGCCTAAAAAGTTTTCAACTTGGAATTGAGAAATACACACTTGGCTGGGATCAAATCCTTCAACCTGTTCGCTACCACGTGCATTGCGTAAAGTGCCATCCGTGCCAAAAGCCCAAGCGTGATAGGGGCAGACGATAACTTTTTTGTTGCCGCTTTCTTCTTCAAACAGCTCGTGCGCCCTATGGGGGCAGACATTATAGAAGCCGCGCAACACCCCATCTTGACCGCGCATCACAACGATGCTCTGATCGATAAGGATGAGGGTGAAAAAGTCTCCGTTTTCAGCGACTTGGGACTGATGCCCAACATAAATCCAGTTACTAAAAAAGATTTTTTCTTTCTCGTCTTCAAAAATATCCGGCCTGATGTAATACTTTGGATCAAGTGCGCGTTCGATCATAATGCCTTGATAACCTCTTCGATAATGTCTAAACCTGCGTGCAACTCTTCTTCTGAAATGATAAGAGGCGGACCAACAAAGATGATGTGCTCTTTCACGAGCGTGCTCAATCCTTTGGCCATCAGTTTTGCTTTGATCGGGCTGTGCTTTTCGGCCGGAATCGGCTCTTTTGTCTCTCTGTCCTGAACCAACTCAAAACAGCCGAACAGCCCACTGTTGCGTGCATCCCCAATCACATCATATTGCGCATACATTTCTGCCATGCGCTGGCTCAAAACCACCCCGAGGTTTGCGGCATTTTCAATTAGCCCCTCTTCTTTATATACATTGATGGCGGCCGTTGCTGTGGCACATCCCAGCGGATGGCCGGTGTAGGTCAAACCGGTCCACAGCTTTTGCTTGCCCAGCTTTGCCATGATTTTGTCGCTGACTGCTACCGCACCCAACGGCACATAGCCGCAGGTCAACCCTTTGGCCATGGTGATGATGTCAGGCACCACATCTTCATGCTCGATGGCAAACCACTTGCCCGTCCGGCCGAAGCCAGCCATCACCTCATCTGCTACGAGCAAAATGCCGTGCTCATCACAAATCTCACGCACCGCTTTGATATACCCTTTAGGGTATTCGTGATAGCCGCCGCCGCTCCCCGCTTGGCTCTCGAGGAAGATGGCCGCAATTGAGTCAGCCCCTTCCCAGTGCACGATGTATTTCAAATGGTCGATACTGTGCTCAAGCAGGTTTTCAGCGCTCACGCCGGCCGGTGGGCGATACGGATCGGGATCCGGAAAGTGGACGATTTCCGGAATCCCCGGCATTGCCGCATTCCGTCGGTTGTCACCGGTGAGCGAAATCGCTCCCATGGTGGCACCGTGATAGCTTTTGTATTTGGCAAGGATTTTGGTCCGGCCGGTGTAAAAACGTGCCATTTTGATGGCGTGTTCGTTGGCGTCAGCCCCGCTGGTGGTGAAGAAGACTTGGTTCAAATCACCCGGCGTAATCGATGCCACCGCTTGCGCCGCTTCAACCCTTGCACTGGTTGTGAATGCAGGATGGATGTAGCAGAGCTGATCCGCCTGAGCCTTGATTGCCGCCACAATTTTGGGATGCTGGTGACCTAGATTCAGGTTCACCAGAGCTGATGAGAACTCCATGTA
>JAHDGV010000170.1:0-3978 GCA_020631655.1 Chloroflexota bacterium
ACAACGGGGATGAATTACAGTTTGGCAACCTGTTGGTCCACATATTTATTAAATAGTGACCTAGATTTGTAAGCACACGTTGATAGACGGCTTTGTCTTAGCAGTGCATATGAACTCAGGAATTTAACGGAAAATAAATGAGAATTTTAGACAATACTACGATATCTGTCTGTCTCTAGGAATTTTTGGCGTATGTATTCAGTCATAGTTCACATCAATAACGAAGAGCCGGTTTTAGCAGAGGTTGAAGTTTTACCCGCTGAAGGGGCAAATATTGTCACTTTACAAAATCCCCGGCGTAGAGATGGGCAGGAAGTTCACTATCTCGATGAAGAAACCACAACAATGATTGTTCCGTTGCATCGGATCAACTTCATTCAAGTGATGCCATCGGCCGAAACTGAAGATGTAATCGGTTTCGTGAGAGAATAAGGGCTGGACATTAATGTTTAGCTGGATAGGAACGGTGTTTAAAATGCGGTTCCTAAGGTCAATCCAACTCATCCCACACAACAATACAGATTTGGGTTGGTCGAAAAGCGATTTGAATCCAAAATCGTTTAGATATTAAAACAAACGAAGTGGAAACAAGGGTTCTTGTATCCATTTCGATGCCATGAAGTAGGAATAGACATGTTAGAACAGGTACCAGATACACTCGAATCTTCAACACCGCGTCTTATTTTGGTTGTTGATGACGAGCCACGAATGATCCGATTTATTCGGATGAACCTTGAATTAGAAGGCTACCAAGTTGTTGAAGCACGTAACGGTGTGCAAGCGCTTGAGCAATTGCGCCAGCACGTACCAGACTTAATTGTGATGGACGTGATGATGCCAGAATTAGACGGATTTGAAACATTGCGGATGGTTCGCGAAATTTCAACCGTTCCCGTCATTTTACTCACTGTTAAAGCAGATGAAGAAGACAAAATCCGCGGTCTAGAATTAGGTGCGGATGACTATGTGACCAAGCCATTTAGCCCTCGTGAGCTGAACAGCCGCGTACACGCAGTTTTACGCCGTGCAGAATGGCCGGCCCCAGCGCCTCGCACCATTTTGCAAATCGACGATCGTCTGTCAGTAGACTTTAACCGTCACCAAGTGTTGGTTAATGATGAACGGGTTGATTTACGGCCGACAGAATATCGGTTGCTGAATCACTTGATTCAAAATGCTGGTTGGGTAGTTCCGCACGAAACGCTCTTAGCCAAAGTCTGGGGGTACGAATATCGGGATGAAACCCATTATTTACGCCTCTACATCAACTATTTGCGCAAAAAGGTTGAAGAAGATCCGGCCGCTCCAAAGTACATTTTGACCGAGCGCGGGGTAGGATATCGATTCTTAGACTTCAAAGGAACTGGCGAAGAAGCGGATGAACAAGTCGCTGAAGAGGCGTAAAAAGTACATAAGAATTCAAAGAGTTCTGACAAAATGTAGACATATTGTCCGCAAACAATTAAAATAAATCGAAACTGACGTCCAGCGTATATGTGCTGGGCGTCTTTTTTTACCATACTACCGCACCACAGGGTACCAATATGGCGCTTGGAATTAATCCAAACAATGATCGATACCCAATCGAAAATATCTCGGAAACTGGAGAGGAGTTTTTTGCGCTGCTTACATATATTCCCCGCCAAGACCTCGAAGAGATCGAAGATGCCTTTCAGCTGGCTAAAGAAGAGCATGCAGGACTGAAGCGAAAGTCTGGTGAGCCGTTTATTTGTCACCCCCTAACCGTTGCATCTTACCTGGCTGAGTATTACGCCGACACCCCCACTTTAATTGCGGCCTTGCTGCATGATGTGGCAGAGGATGCGGAAGTCACTGTACAGGATATTGAGCATCGATACGGATCTGAAGTGCGACGAATTGTGGATGGGGTCACTAAGTTTGATAAGGTCACAGGGGAAGCCAGATTAGGGAGAAAACTTACAAAGCAGGAGCTAACAACAGCCACTCACTACAAACTTTTTGAAACAATGACGGCCGATGTGCGCGTTGGCATCGTCAAAATTTTTGACCGCTTACACAACATGCGCACAATTTGCCACATGCCCTTCCACAAGCAAGAGGAAAAATCGCGCGAAACACTGGCCGTTTATGCCCCACTGGCCAATCGATTAGGGATGTGGGAGATCAAAAACGAGCTGGAGTCACTGTCTTACAACGTGTTACGCCCTACAAGATTTAGGCAGTTTAAACAAGCTCTAGAAAATCGTGAGAAACGTAATTCAGACGATTTTCCACAACTGGAAGATGATTTGAAGGCGATGGTAGAAGAGGCCGGTCTAGAACTGGTTTCACTGGTGCATGCACCGGAAGATATTTCTGGCGCGTTTCGAGTTTGGCTCGAAGAACAGGAAGGGCGCGTCTTGTTTGGTCCGCCTCAGCCGGTTATTTTGCTCAAGAATGAGATTGACTGTTATACGGCTTTGGGTCACTTGCATGCAAAATGGCGGCCGGTTGCAGGCACGTTTGACGACTACATCAGCGCCAGTCGCCACAACCTCTACCGCTCGTTACACACAACCATTATTTATGAAGGGCGACGGGTTAAGGTCCGTATCCGAACCCTTGAAATGCAGTTGGAATCCCAAAACGGGGTGCTGTCAAAATGGACCGACACACGCAATATTCCGATTTGGACACGCCAAACTGAGGAAAAAGTAGACAAACTTTTTAATCAGTTTCAAGAAGCTTACGCTGATGAAGATGATGAGGAGTTTGATGAAAAAGTACGCCATATTCTTGACGATGTTTTTCATAACCAAATCACCGTGTTTACACCCAATGGGGATGAGATTGAGCTACCACGCGGAGCAACCCCGGTTGACTTTGCGTACCGCATCCATACAGAGGTAGGTCACGGTTGCAGAGGGGTACTGGTCAACTCAGAGCGCCAACCGCTAACGTATGAATTGCAGGATGGGGATTCGATCCTTATCGAGAAAGAAAGCAATTCTGATAAACCGCATCCCCAGTTTGCGTGGCTTGATGAAGATTTAGGCTACATACGGACACGCACCGGCCGTCAAGGTGTCCGCAAGTGGTTCAAAAAATTATCGCCCAACATGGCAAAACAGATCGGCCGCACCATGATTAAAAACGAGCTTTTAACCATGGGCAAGCCAGATTTTCCACTAGAAGAGGTTCGTAAAATTTTGCGCTATAGCTCGGTTGATGAGCTTTGCATCGCAATGGGGCGGGCGGAGCTGTTGATTGCTGAATTCTCAAACACCTTGCTAGAAGGGCTGTGGGAAAAAGAAGACCTCGATAGCCGAACCAATTTCGATTACCGGAACGAGTTTACGAAGAGCCAAGCGGTCTTCTCACCAGATGAAGACATGTTTATTATCGAACATTCTGGTGACAGAGAACTCATGCTGTGTAATGTCTGCACCCCTCGGCCGGGAGACCCGATCACTGGCTCAATCTTGCCCAATAATCAAGTCAAAATTCATGTAAACGGCTGTAGGCTTTTGACACCAGACTCTATGCGTGGTGGGCACGCAATTAAGCTACGCTGGGGCTCTGAAACTGACAGACAAAATCGTGCTGTAACCCTACAAGTTTATGCGCACGACCGTGAGGGGTTGCTCAACGACATCACGACGATTTTCCGTGAAGACGAAATCAACATTAACTTTTTATGGTCAAAGACTGAGCATTACAAGGCACTGATCATCTTCTCGGCCGATGTTCGACAGACGACCGAAGTGATTCGCTTTTTGCACAGGGCGCAAGATTTACGGAATGTGATTCATGCAGGCTACATGGGGCAGACCAAATCGGAGCATATTATCCCAGAAAACTTTTTCGCAGGAAATCCAGAGTGTAATCTGAAAGAGCTTGAAAAGCAGTTTGCGGCCGATATCGGCAAATAAATTCTATTGCTAGAGTTTACTCAGCTGGCTTTTCCCAATACTTTTCATTTCCCCCAACCGCTTCAAAATCGATAATCATTTCGTC
>JAHDGV010000170.1:4078-10970 GCA_020631655.1 Chloroflexota bacterium
GCCACTCGACGCCCCTCTGGCGCCACTTCGACTCGGCCGCGCAAAATGCGCACATCTTCTCGATTTTTGGGAGCTTCATCCCGATTATCAAAAAACTGAATATCCATGCCTAAAAGTATAAAGTGGAACGGATAAAGGATAAAGGACGCTTACGTGTTTTGTAGAGAGTTGTGTGAAATGCTTCCCCCCGCGGAACTCTACTCTTTGCCTTCTACTCTCTTCTCAATCTTATCGGCGAGACGGCGCAGGCGATGCTCAATTTCATCTTTCAAGCCAAAATCAAGCGCAGGTCGCGCAATCACAATTTGATAGGCGTGGGCCGACCACATGCTCGCTTTTTCTAGGTCTACGTGGTGCCACTCAAAATATTTGGCCAGTTCAAGATGGGGAAAAACATCTTCAATTTGATCTAGCTCGGCCATCTCTTGCCACAAAGCTATAGCGTCAGAACGACGATCCTGTTTTTTGAGCAACAGGCTCAGTTCACGTAGCGCAGAAAGTCGCAGTTCGACCGGCAGTTCGTCGCCGCGTGACAAGTAGTCGGCCAGCATCATTTCGGCCGGTTGCTGTTTGTCCAAATGAAGCTTCCAGCGGCACAGGGCAAAAGCGATGTAGGGATTTTCTGGTAACACGTCTGAGGCCCAATAGTTGACAACCTGCTCCACCAAAGGAACCATCGCCAGCATATCCAGCTCGTTGTGCAAAAACATCCCTTCAAGCGGCCGTGGATCACCCGAATGGGCAAATTGGTTATACAGCCACGGAGCCAATCGACCTGGAATTTCACCAGGTGGCCGCTTCATTTTTAGCACGTGTTCGTCCAAATAACTTAACGCTCGGCTGGGCAGATGGCTCCACACGCGGCGGGCTGGTTGCAGTAAATCAAGATGGGGCATTTTTACCAAATCGGGCCGTGAGCCATCCATCAGGCCGGTCATGATAAAGCGTGTGTCAAGCACCGGCAGGTCAAACGTTTTGCCGTTGAAAGTAACCAGCGCTTTGTATTTGCTAAAAAGTTCGTCAAACGCCTGAAGCATCCCCTCTTCAGCGGCCGGTTTGTGCATAAAATATTGGCGAACAACCAGCGCATCCCCTTCAAAAAAAGCGAGGCCAATCATAAACGGCTGAACGCCTGATCCGGCCAACCCGGTTGTTTCGAGGTCAACAAACAGCAAATCACGGCCGGTCATCCCCTGCAAGCGCTCGTCACCGGTGAATTCAGCGGCCGGTGATAGATCGAGATTTGCTACGTCTGCCAACACGCTTGGCCCCACTTTGTGGCTCAGTGGGAAAACCGCATCTACTTCAAAATAAGGCTGTTGATAATCTGAAACAACCCGGCCGTTGGGGAATAACTCAGCCAAGATTTCAAGAGTATCTTCTTTTGAACGAGGAGTAGAACCGGAAAATTGGTCGGCCGGTTTAGGAACCGGCTTCAGGTTTTTAGCCCCCTTTACCACCCCCATCCGTTTCAGTTTTGCTTTGAAGTCAGACATTTGAACCATTATCCCTTTGAAGCGATAATTGCGCACTAATTTCAGAATCAATCTAACGTTTCAGAGGTGACAATTGAAAATTCTTATTGTGGGTGGAAACGGAACCATCGGTCAAAAAGTCAGTCAGCATCTTTCCAAAAAGCATCAGATCATCATCGCCGGCCGAACCACTGGGGATGTTCAGGTCAACATCGCAGACAGTGGGTCAATTCAAGCCATGTTCGATTCAGTTGGGAAGCTAGACGCCATCGTTAGCATCGCTGGAGAGGCGAAGTGGGGAAAATTTGATGAGCTAACTGAGGAAGAGTTCCATGTTGGGCTCAACAGCAAATTGATGGGGCAAGTAAATCTTGTCCGAATTGGGAAAGACTACTTAACCGATAATGGATCGATCACACTGTCTACCGGCATTTTGGCAGATCATCCGGTTTTATTAACCACAAGTGCCGCGATGGTTAACGGCGGTATCCACAGTTTCGCAAAAGCGGCCGCACTAGAGCTGATGGGGCAGTGTCGTTTGAATGTCGTTTCGTTAGGGCTTGTTGAGGATTCGGTTGAAAGATACGAGGCGTTTTTCCCCGGCCACAATCCTATACCGATGTGGAAAGCGGTTAATTGCTACGTCAAAAGCATCGAAGGGCATGAAACGGGTCAAATTATTCGGATGTATGACAACCAGTAATCTATTAATAATTTTCGTTAAGACAATTGGGGCCACAACCGTCACCCCAGCCCTCTCCCAAGCTTGGGAGAGGGAGCTACGTTTGCCGTTTTAACAAATAATACGCCCCCGCAAATCTTAATTTCTTCACCCCTGAGGGGGAAATTTGAGGGATAGAATCATATATGTGATTACCTTACTCCAAGCCCACCTCTGCCTGAGCATGCTCTGAAAGCACATGTTTAAGTTCTAAATTTAATTCAAGGAGCCTGTGTTTAGTTTCATCACTTAGCCCTTCAAACCTGCTTTGAATATCCGCATTCATATCAGCTTGCACACGCTTGAATAGCGACTCCCCGTCTTTTGTGAGCGACAACTTAAACAACCGGCGGTCTACTTCATCAGCCTCTCGATCAATCAAACCATCCTTCTCCATTGTGTGTACCATGCGGGATAAGCTCGCTCTATCTACCAGCGTTAAGTGGCTCAGTTCCCCCAAACTCAACTGTGGCGAAAGGTAAAGGTGCCGCATGGTGTAATAACGAACGCGACGCATGCCGTGCTTTGACAAAATATTTTTGTTGATGCCCAGATAGATCAAATCTATGTCTAGCAATAAATGATGTAATTGGTGGTTTAAGGTCTCTTCCATGTGTTTCTCTGATACAAAAATCGATTTCATTGTAACTATCAATCTTTGATCTATCAACAAATGGTTGCTTGACATTTTTCCGATTTGAAATAATCTTGTTGATATATCAAATATTTGTCTATCAACGATAAAGGTGACCAGATGAAAGAACCAACTCCATATGAACGACACAGTTACAATGCGTTAGGCACACTACGTTTGCATGATGTACGTTATGACCCGAACGATATCGCCTACTGCAACCCCCTGCCCGACGGCCGGGTGCAAATCCGTGTGCAAACTGAACACGCTATCACGGCGGGCCGTTTTATTTACAACGATGGGGAAGTTACCACGCTTGATTTGGTCCATTTAGATGACTGTTCTCGCTGGCGATACTGGGAGGTTGTGTTTGAGCCAAATAACAGAAAATTGGGCTACAGCTTCCACTTTATGACTGAATCAGGTCGGCCGTACTATTACGGCGGCCGGGGAATGACCCACGTCGTTGAAACCCGTTTTGAGCTGGATTTAGACGCTCAACGGCCGGTACTCACCCCCAACTGGGCCCAGCACACCCCCATCTATCAGATTTTTCCAGAACGATTCCACAACGGGGACCCAAGCCTGCCCCTGAACCCTGAGCGCACACACGCATGGGGAAGCCCGCCAGAAAGCACCATGTTTATGGGCGGCGATTTAGTTGGGATCACGCAAAAAATCGATCACATCAAAAATCTGGGGATCAAGACGATCTACCTCAACCCGATTTTTCAGTCAGTCTCCAATCACAAATACGACACAACTGACTTCTACAACGTCGATGAATCGTTTGGTGGCAATCAGGCGCTCCACGATCTTGTTGCGGCCGCTCACGAACGAGACATGAAAGTCATTCTCGATGCTTCGTTTAACCACGCTCATCCTACCTTTTTTGCGTTTCAGGATGTGATCAAAAACGGCGAAAATTCTGACTACTACGATTGGTTTACGATTCACAGCTGGCCAATTCAAATCAAGTTCCGGCCGCATGCGATCCCAGAAAATTTGCGCGAGCATGAAGGGTATCAAAAATACATCCGCTACCTCAGAGACATTGAGAAAAATTCCGGCATTCCATTCATCGAAGCTGACGATGATGGAGATCTGTTTGAACCAACCTACATGGCCTGGTACGACGTGATCAATATGCCGAAAATCAACCAGATGAACGAGGCTTGTCGCCAATATTTCTTAGATGTGGCGGTCCATTGGCTAACTGAGTTTGACTGTGACGGCTGGCGCATGGATGTGGCTCAGTTTGTGCCGGATGGTTTTTGGCAAGAGTTTTACTCTGCGTGTAAAAAGGCTAAGCCAGACTGCTATCTGTTCGCAGAGATTTGGGGAGACACCGGCCACTGGCTGCAGGGGAACATGTTTGATGGCACGATGAACTATCTGTTTAGAGACATGACGCTTGACTATTTTGCTGGGCAAACGCTCAGCTCGGCCGGTTTGAAGGATGCGTTGCTCAGGCTAGATGCTAACTATGCTCCGCAAATTACGGCCGTCAATCAAAATCTGCTTTCAAGCCATGATGTAAACCGCTTTTTGAATATGGCAGGCGAAGACAAAACAAAATTTGCTCTGGCAACCGTCTTCCAGATGGCGTTGCCCGGTGCACCCGGAATCTACTACGGTGACGAAGTTGGCATGACTGGAGGACACGATCCGGACAACCGGCGGGCCTTTATTTGGGACGAGGCCACTTGGGACATGAATCAGCTTGAGCTGACTCAAACCTTGCTTCAACTACGTGAGAACCATCCAGCCCTAAAGAGCGGCCGCCTGAGTTGGCTAGCCGCCAGCGAAGACGCCTTTGCCCTCGGCCGTAAAGATGATGAAAGCGAGGTTGTGATTGCAATCAATCGTGGTACAAATATGCAAGCGCTTGCACTAAAAGCGGCCGGATCACAAACATTATTCGAATGGAACGGCACGGCAGAAATTGGGGACAATGAAATCAAACTGGCTCCACAATCTGCCATCATTTTAAAACTGAATTTGTAGCGGCGTAGGGGTCGAAGGGAGCGGAAGCTAATTTGCGAAAGCAAAAGCCGGTTGAACCCGCCCCCTTCGCCCCCTACAGGTAATCCGCAACATGAAAATTACAAAAGCAGTTATCACAGCGGCAAAAAAATCGGAAAGACATCTGCCGTTACAAAAATTAATTGATCGGGATGGGGCCGAAAAATCGGTACTAGAAATCTTAATCGGAGAAGCTGTGCAGGCCGGAATCAGCGACATTGGCGTGGTGATTGATCCGGCCGATACAAAGGCCTACCAGGCGGTAGCAAACAGTAGCGGCGCACAGGTCAGCTTTATTCCACAAACTGAAAAGTTGGGACACGGACACGCGATTTTCTGTGCCAGAGCGTTTACGGCCGGAGAGCCATTTTTGCACCTTGTAGGGGACCATCTTTACGTGAGCAAAAGCGGCCAAGGATGCGCCCAGCATCTGGTTGCGGTTGCAGAGCAGGAAGAGTGCTCTGTTTCGGCCGTGCAAGCAACGCGTGAGAGCCAGCTACCCCTTTACGGCACCATTGGGGGGTCACGCCTCACCAATCAACCAGATTTGTACCGGGTGTCGGACGTGCTTGAAAAACCGACGCCCACCTTGGCAGAACAACATTTGATTGTTTCTGGACTGCGGGCGGGCCATTATTTGTGCTTTTTTGGGATGCACGTGCTCACTCCCTCGGTGATGGAAATTTTAGATGAGCAAGTTGCCGCGGCCGGACAAGCCGGTGGTGTAACATTATCTGGCGCGTTGCAGATTTTGAGCGGCCGGGAAAAATATTTAGCTCTGCAAAAAGAGGACCAGCGGTACGATTTGGGGGTGAAATACGGCCTGCTTGAAGCACAATTGGCTTTGGCCTTGGCCGGTGATGATCGGGATGAGGTTTTGGTTAAGTTGGTCAGTTTGTTGGTTTAATAGTTGATTGCCATCGTGGCAGCAACTGTAGGGGCGCAGATAATCGCATGAAAATTCTGCGGCGTGGAAAGTCTCACAGCGATTAACTCGCCCGATATGCATTAACATACAATTTGGATGGATGTAAATCAACTAGTGCAATTGCCTTTAAAAAGTCTCCAAATCCCATCATCGGGCGAGTTAGCGGCCGAAATAATTGGCATTACAAAGTTGAGGCAAGGCCGCTATCTGCGCCCTTACGCTCGATTCCGTCTCATAAACATCTATGTCTGAACTAATCACCATCATCACCTCACAAGAACCGGAAATTCGCAATCGCTCGTTAGACGGCTACTGTCGCGAGGCCAGCTTAGAACAGCTGCTGCAAGATACGGCCGATCTTGATACCTTTCGGCGCGAAAGCACCAATCTGTATGAAAAGGTCAGGGCCCTCTTTTTCTTGTACGCCATTCACCGGTTCCACCTGCCAACAAAATTGGAAACCCTCACCCCAAGCCCCTCTCCCGGCGGGAGAGGGGAGCAAGTCAAAATTCCTTTCGAGGGGGTTCAGCTACGCTTAAAACGGCGCTTTGAAGAGTCGATTGATGTGTTCTTGATGGTCCAAAACGAAGACGGTCCAAGCGATTCAATCTCAAGTGCACTGGCGGATAGCTACCATAATTTGGGCTTCCAAACGCTGGCCGATCAGGTACGCCGCAGCGTCCGTAACTCGCGGGGGAACCAGTGGATGTTCCGCATTGGCCACCCGGCCGACCATCCGCTACGGGTGCGGCCGGAACTGCTCTCTGTCTCAACGGACGGCCTCTTCCCCCTGCTCCACGAGCAAACCCCCGTCCGCATGGACCTCACCCACTCCGGCTGGAGCGATATCTTCTTTTTGGGGATGGACTTTCCCGAAGGGGCCCGGGTGATCAACACCAGCGTAAATTTAGCCGTGCGTGGGGCCGATGGATCAGACGCCCCACATCAACCCAAACCGCCCATTGAAGCATTTTTTCGGGTGATCGATGAGCCAGTTATCCGGCTAACAAGTGTTGATCTTAATGCAACCGCAACCGTCGCTTCGCTTACGGAGATGTTTGACTATGCGAGAGATTATTTGGGACTGCTCAAAGGGGCCGTCATCGCCA
>JAHDGV010000819.1 GCA_020631655.1 Chloroflexota bacterium
AAAAAGCGGCTGGGTTAGCTTTGCAAAAGCTGTTTGGCCGCCACATCATCCGTGATGAGCACATCAAGATAGCCTCCGTTTAAGGCCCCCCGAATCGCTTCTGCCTTCTCCTCAGAGCCTGCTACCGCAATCACCGTTTCAATTTGTTTCAGCGCATCCAAACCGATACTGATGACTCGTTTGTTGAGGCCGATATCGAGCACGTTCCCTTCTTGGTCGTAGTGCTGGGCGCACATGTGGCCTACCGCCCCTCTACTTTTTAAAAAGGCGAATTCTTTTTTGCCCATGTAACCGGTCCAAATCAGGCCAGAGTCATCATTTTCGTGCGCCCCAATCCCCAAAATGATGGCATCTGCCTGCCGGCCGCGTTGCAGGGTGTTGCTGATGTTGGGCTGTTGCATGAGCAAATTGCGGGTGTGATTCGATTCAACCAGCAGGGGGGTATACAGATAGTGATATTTGGCGTTGTACAAACCGGCCAGTGATCGAACCAAGTCCGGCCCCTCGATTAAGGGATTGCCGGAGCCCAGCGCCCCCAAAATTTGAACGACAGTTAAATCGATGTGTTTGGACGGGGATAGTTGCTCGATGACGGCCGCAATGGATCGGCCGTAGGAGACTCCCAGCGTCATGCCATCTTGCAAGAAGCTGTCTAAAAAGTCGGCCGCTAATAGCCCCATCCCTTTCATTGTTTGGTCGATGGGGCGCTCGCGACTTTCTAGTACGCGGCACTCCCGCAGGTCAAACCGCTGACACAGCTGATTTTCTAACGCATGGACCCGCTTCCAAGGGTAATTGATTTGAATCCGCACCACACCGAGGTCTCGGCATTCTTTTAGCATGCGCGAAACGGTTGAACGGCTGGTGTTCATGCGGCGGCCGATGTCGGCCTGAGTTAATTGGTCTTCATAGTACAGCCTAGCGACTTGTACCAACATGTCTTCGTGACTTTGCATAAGGTGTTAAATTGATTAATTTGTGCACAGGTCGAACATTTGCTCAGATATTTCGGCGATTTAAGGCGAATCCTCTGCACATTTGTTCAACATCACCAAATTCTATTGCTTGAATCTGTGATATTTGATAATTTCTGCGCACATTATTTCACAACAAGAAATTATGTGCAAGATTCGGTGAAAGAAATTTCAAAAGAATTTTAGACACGAAGCATTTGGAGAAAGGTCGTTTATGAATATAAATGAGATCACTAGAGAGTCTTGGATTCTCTCGCAGTTTCCGCTTTGGGGAACATGGTTAAACGAAGAGATTGAAGAAGAAGTTGTGGAGCCAGGCACCTTTGCTATGTGGTGGCTGGGCTGTACAGGTATTTGGGTAAAAACCGAAGGTAATACCAATCTTTGCTTTGACCTGTGGGTAAAAAGCGGCAAGCGTACTAAGAAAAATCCTTGGATGAGGGATAAGCATCAGCATATGCGGGCGATTGGGGTTAAAAAGCTACAGCCTAACCTGCGTAATTCAGTCTGCGTGTTGGACCCGTTCCACATTAAACAGTTAGACGCACTGCTGGCGACCCATGATCATGGGGATCACATCGATCCACACGTGGCCGCGGCCGTGATGCAAAATTGCCCAGACACTGTTCCTTTTATTGGTCCGCAAACCTGTGTGGACTTGTGGATCAAGTGGGGCGTGCCGGAAGAGCGTTGCAAAGTTGTTCGGCCGGGGGATGTGTTGCAGATTGGAGACATTGAGCTTGTGGTGCTCGACTCATTTGATCGCAC